>NZ_JAMPKG010000049.1:0-34863 GCF_039962015.1 Trichocoleus sp. AS-A1
CAAATGTAATTTTGCTTACCCCTTCTCTTGCCGTTTTTACGGATATGAGTAGATTGACAGTCTGGGCATTGCATCAAAACCAACCCTAATTCATCCCTCTATTATGCAATGCCGATTAATGTAATTGGTTAGAAATCTATTGTCACACTGCATTTTGGGAAATACGACAACTAGCCGACCAATAGCGCCATAAGAGCCAATTCGACTGAACGCAGTTCCCAATCCAACGCCTCTACCTACTACAGTAAGGCTATTGCCGTTAAACTCTGCATAATCGTAGTAACCGTAAAGTCCCTTATTATCAACTGTATTTGAGTAAACTGGGTACTTATATTTAGCGTCCTGCTCAGTTGAGAAGTGAGCTTCATTTACATCTTTTCCAACGGAAATATTTGCTACTTCACCAATTGATACAACTGTCCAATCTTCAGGTATAACGCCAACTTCTGTCTGCTTATATCCTTCCCTCACCACGCCATCCCCATTTTCTTCAAATGAGCCTCCACCCGACTTGTCAACTCATCCACCCGACTTGTCAACTCTGGCAAAGGTGTCTCATATCGTTCTGCCAACTCCTTAATCCGTTGCGTCAACCGTTGCGAGATCCGCTCCATCTCTGAATTTATCGCTTGTTGCAGCGTCACCATCCACTTATCATCTACTACCAGGACTTTAATCTCGTCCTGCGTTAAATCCCCGTATTTTGTTAACACATATTTATTTAAAAATTGAGTCAATGCTTTGACTTCTTTAGTAACTTCTGCCTCTTGCTCAATCAGTTTCAAATAATCCTTTAACACCTTTAACTCATCGGCAAAGGTTGCATCATTCTTGATTGTCTTAATGCGATCGTTGACATTTGCTTTCGTAATTTTGCCACTATCATTGGTGGCTTCTTCCAGCAAACCCTCCTCGCCACCGTGTTCTTCTTCCAGTTCCTCTTCCTGGCGAACAATTTCATCCCTTTTCGCTTCCAGTTTTTCAATCTCCGTCTGTTCAGTTTTGAAATAACGGTTAATCATCAACTCTTTGGGAATCAGTTCGCAGATATAATCTGTAACTGCACCTTTTTTATTAGTCACCGCTTTCAGTTCAGCCTTCCAGCCATCCTCTACCAGAATATAAACATCATCCTTCATGCTCTCCACCCAATAAGTCATAAGGTGCTGATAAACATCGTATTTATCAATCAGACTTTTTCCGGTAAAAGCTTGCAACAAATCTTCTGAAAGACTGTAAATAATATCTTTAGGATGATTTCCCGGTTGGATGGCTTTCAGCAAAGGTGTATGTTTTGCTTGCCACCCTTCAAAAACCGCCTGAATTTCTTGCCCATAGCTAATAAATTCGGGATAGTCAAAAATGCAGGCTTTCACCTCCTCTATGGAGATTTTTAGCTTTAAATATCCAGGTCGATCTGCTATTTCAAATAGCTTCTGTTTTAGGGTTGGATACACCTGCCAATACTCACTCAACGCCTCAACGTCTCGCTTGGGAATTCCTCCCAACAGATGCGCCTCAATATCCTGAATATCTTCCTCCTCCTGGCTATCGATGTAGCGAGGAATATTCAGGTTGTAATCGTTTTTGGGATCTGCAAGTTCTTCAAATGGCACGAAGCGGGAATACTTCGGAATCTCTAGCTGCCGATTAAACACATCAACAATTTTGTGAATATCCTGATCCCGCAATCGGTTCTTATTGCCATCTTTGACAAAGCCCTTGCTGGCATCAATCATAAAAATGCCCCGGTCTTCCTTGGCATTTTCCTTGTCCAGCACGATGATGCAAGCAGGAATCCCAGTTCCAAAAAACAGGTTAGGCGGCAAGCCAATAATGCCCTTAATCACACCCTTGCGAATCAGGTTCTTGCGGATCTCTGCTTCGGCATTGCCCCTAAACAAAACCCCGTGAGGCAGAATAATCGCCCCCTTACCCTTACTTTTGAGCGACTTTAGCAGATGCAACAAAAAGCCATAGTCGCCATTTTTCGCCGGAGGGATACCATCCTCAAAGCGCTTAAATTCGTCTTCAACCGGGTTAAATCCATTACTCCAAGCTTTTGAAGAAAAAGGCGGATTGGCAACAGCAAAGTCAAATTGTTTCAGGCTCCCATCTGCTTCTCTAAACAGTGGGTTTGCCAACGTGTTCCCTTGCAAAACGTCTGCCGTGGGATGCCCGTGCAGAATCATGTTCATCTTAGCCAGGGCGCGAGTCGCGTTGTCCATCTCCTGCCCATAGATGGTTAACCCCCGTTCTGCTTCATCCGCCGCCTTCAGTAACAACGAACCGCTGCCACAAGTCGGGTCATAAATTGTCTGATCCTGACTTTGGGCAGTATTGACCCCAATTACCTTAGAAATAATCCGAGACACTTCCGCTGGAGTATAAAACTGCCCTTTGCTTTTCCCCGACTGGGTAGCAAAGTTCCGCATCAGGTACTCGTAGGCATCCCCTAACAGATCGTCCCCATCTGCCCGGTTCTTACTAAAATTTAGGTTCGGGTCATTAAAGATGGCTACCAGGTTAGAGAGCCGATCCTGCATCTCCTTACCTTTGCCCAACTTGTCAGCATCATTAAAATCTGCAACATCAATAATGCCCTTCAGGTCATTGGCTTCGGCAAGTTTGGCAATAATTTTATTGATTTTGTCCCCAATTTCTTTATCGCCTTTCAGCGCCACAATATTTTGAAAGCTTCCCCCATCCGGGACTTCAATCAGGGCATCCTCTACCCCTGCATAGCGGTCAGAAACATATTTAATGAACAATAATGCCAGTACGTAGTCTTTGTATTGCGAGGCATCCATGCCACCCCGCAACTCATCACAGCTTTTCCATATTGAACTGTAGAGTTCGCTTTTTTTTAATGCCATCTTGTGCCGCCTACAATAGCGCGTGCTAGGTTCTCTCTGCTAGACAGCCCTAGAACGCAGTCAATGATTCTAGCTCGAACCACAAGCAGCCAGCAAAGAGCTAGTAATATTTCACAACATCCAAATCTACAAATATCACAGCTTACTGAGGCAAGCGTGGATAGCCAAAGCTAGAGACTACAACTATCAAGTCGCTGATTCTACCTAGTGACCTCAATGCCAGGGTCATCCGGACAGTAAGCGTAACTGAAGGCGATCGCACCCCGATATCGCTGGAACCCAAACTTTTCCAAAAGCGCGATCGCCTTCGCCCGATTTTATATACACAGATTCTGCTCTTGTCAATCGTGTTGGAGCTTCTCCTCGGTCGGTTCAGGTACGCGAGTTAGGCGACTGTCGGGGTTCCTGCCGACACAAGGAGATTTATATTTATCACGCTCCGTGTGGCTATGCTACCGTGAACGATGATGAGTATGTGGTGGTTGACGAGTTGGTGCATCTGAATTGAACCGCACCATAATCAGGGGTTTTGGGATAGGGTGGAGCGGATTTTGAGTGATTGGTGCGATCGCAAACAGTGGCTAGCGGGGAGTGGAGTGAGTTATAACCTTTAGGGATGAGAAGTGGGAGCGATCGCTTTTTATGGAGAGGTGGCGCGATCGCATTCATCAACGCTTGCGAGAGAACCTCAGAAGCTTTGAGCGGTAGATGAGTCTGTTTGACGATTCAGCAAAAAGTGGCTCATAAAGGCAGATCAGTGTTATCACCTTAATTGAGGACAGTTAGCAATAGCGCTCACTTTATAGGGAGAGATGAGAGCAATTACAGGTAGTTGTTAGCTAAAAATGGAGCAAGTTATGAGCGAACAAAAGCTACCGAGTGAACTAAACGCATCACCTACAAAAAGCTTTTTTGTAGAAATGCTTACTCGCGATATTGAACTTGAAGATGCAATTCTTGATCTTTTAGATAATTGTATTGATGGAATACAACGAATTATCAAAGATAAAGATAATTATACTTCCGACGAGAAGCCTTATGAAGCTTTTTGGGCAAAATTGACTTTCTCGAATGAAAATTTCACAATTGAGGATAATTGCGGTGGGATACCAATAGATGTAGCTCAAAGCTATGCTTTTAGAATGGGAAGGCCTAATAATAACGTCGATAATGATGTTTATACAATTGGGACTTATGGTATTGGAATGAAAAGATCCATCTTCAAAATGGGTCGATCAAGCGAAGTAATATCACAAACAGAAACTGATTCTTTTAAAGTTACTATTCATCCTGAGTGGCTAACCGATGATAAGAATTGGAATTTACCATTTGAAATTATTGAGCCTGCTTTGAAGGAAAATGGAACATTGATTAAAATAGCTGACTTATATTCTGGTATTATCAATGCATTTTCGTCACAGCAATCCATCCTAGTTAACTCTCTTGTAAATAAAATTTCTCATCATTACAGCTATATCCTTTACAAAGGTTTTACCGTCTGGATTAATGAAAGAAAAATTGCTCCAAAGCCTTTGAATCTTCTCTGGGATGGTGTTGAGCAAATGGACAAGCCAAGTATTATTGCTCCATACCTTTATGAATCAGAGAAAAATGGAGTTGATATTAAACTGGCAATTGGTTTTTATAGACCTACTGCTAGTGAGGAGGAGGTGGATGATGAGATGGCAGGTAATAGGAGGAGTAGCGAAGCCGCAGGTTGGACTATTGTCTGCAATGATCGTGTAGTGCTGTACTGCGATAAAACCCGTTTGACTGGCTGGGGAGAAGAGAGAGTTCCTAGCTATCATCCTCAATTTATTGCAATTTCAGGAGTTGTATACTTTCGCAGTAAAGATGCAAGAAAATTACCCATCACGACAACAAAAAGGGGTATAGATGCATCTTCTGATATCTACTTGTATGTGAAAGATTTCATGAGAGAAGGGCTGAAAATATTTACGTCATACACTAACAAATGGAAAACAAACATTGTTGAGGAAAAGACGAGAGTAGAGAAAGCCCAGCTTGTTGATCCAAATAAACTTTTTCAAGAGATTCCAGCTCAAAATTGGATAAAAGTTAGACATAAAAACAATGAAAGAAAGTATATTCCTTCTCTACCTGTGCCAGAGACCCAAAATGGTCAATCTCGTAAAAAAAATATAAAATTTTCCAGACCCAATCAAGAGATTAAAATAGTTGCTGAATATTTATTTGAAGACTCTGAGCGTGAACCTTCAGAAGTTGGTAATGAATGCTTTGAAAAAGTTTTGAGAGAGGCTAAGCAATGAGTGGAGCATCAATTCCTTATCACTTAAGACCTAACAAAGCAATTGATAGATATGCATTTCTAGAGTTACTATCAAAAGTAGATAAATATAGAGACTGCGATATTTCTCAGTATAAATATGTGGGTTTTGGTGGTCATTCATTGGAGGACTTTAAATATATTCATTCTCGATTTGGAATATGCAATATGATTTCTATTGAAGAGGATGCAGAAGTCTATAATAGACAAAAATTTAACCAGCCTCATAATTGTATTGATTGTCTTCACCAATCTAGCGACGATTTTACCAACGAATTTCAAACAACAGACCCAACTATAATTTGGTTAGATTACGTTAAACCATCTGACCTTAGAAAGCAGATTGAGGAATTTCAGGCTACTATCAGCAAGCTAAATCCACTCGATATTATTAAAATTACTGTCAATTCTCATCCATCATCTTATGTACCATCTGGCAAAGGAATGGATTCTTTTACGCTTCAAGATGCCAGAATTGAAAAGTTGAACAAGATGCTAGGAGATATTTTTCCTTCTGCTGACGTGACAGTAGATATGATGACCGAGAAGAAGTTTCCAGAAGCGCTTTGTCTGGTTTTAAAATATGCTGCTAATTTAGCAATGGCGGGACAATCTGATATTTACTTTCAGTCTCTAACTGCTTTTTCATATGCAGATGGTCAACAAATGCTTACAGTGACAGGCATCCTACTTGAGAAAACTAAAAATCAAGAATTTTTCAATCAAACAAATATAGATAAATGGGAACTTAGTAATATAAGCTGGAAAAAGCCGCGACGAATCAATGTGCCGGATTTAACAATTAAGGAGCGATTGTACATTGATTCGCGTTTGCCAAACTCTCAAGCAAAGGCAATTCAAGATGAGTTAGGCTTTTTATTTGATTCCAAGGAAAGTATATCGATTGAAATGTTGGAAACTTATATTCTGTTTTATCGCCAATCACCATACTTTTCAAGGATACTTGTTTAGTAAAGCAAATAAATTAAACAAACATCTAAATTCCACTAGCTCTATAAAGCTTGTAAAACATCACTAACAAGCTTTATAGAGCCAATAACTAAAACCAGATATCTTGCTCGTCAATCTGAGCATTCTGCTCATTAGCGCAACTGATGGTGATAACGCCTTCCTCCGCTCACACATTCGCTTCAAAATCAACACTTTTACCAAATTAGCGCTCATTTACCATCAATCCCCACCCAACTTTTCCAGCAACGCTTGGCACGTCTCAATCTGCTGCTGTAATTTCTGGATGCGATCGCACCTCGGAGGATGAACGGATGCGATCGCAGTGCAACCCACTCATTTCACTTTGCTCTTACTGCAATAGACACTATCCGCTTTCCCCCTTGTGGGTTGAGGGAAAGCCAAGCAGTTATTTCGTTTCAGGTTTCTGTTCGTCTCTATCAGGAAATGAACACTCTACTGTAATTTTTAGGTTACTTTTTGCTGTGCCTTTGGTAACATAAGGAACGCCTGCTTCGCCACCGAGTTCGATACCAAACTCTAAGGTAACTTTATCTACGTTTGCGATCGCGACTTTCTTAAACGCACTCAACGTATAGACCGTGTAAGCTTGAATCGTTTTGCTAATCGGTGCAAAACTTTCAAGAACTTGCTTTTGAATTTCAGCAGGATTTACTGGTCCCCTTTTAACAGGTTTGGTTTCCTGGGAGTCGGCTGCTTCGCCGTCGCTGGCTTCCAAGACATCCACCTCTTCAGTAACTTCTATGTATATGATGGTTTCGTCATCGAGCTGGATAGGTTTGAGTTGAGCCATAGTCAGTAAAGTTTAATTCTTTTCTATATTTTGTAAATAACAAGGTGAGTCAGAACCAGACCCCTTGACAGGCGTTCTTGAATTGGCTATTAACCAGGAAGTTGGTGCATATTGTATCGTATGAGGTCTTTACAAGCCGATTAGTCGATCGCGTCGTTACTTTAAATAATTACTCATGAGCCGGGAAGCCCTGGTTGTTGGAATTAACCTCTATAAGAAAATAACAGGATTTAATTCTTTGAAAATCCCCTCAGAAGATGCGGCAAAGATTGCCCGAATTCTAGCAGAGGAGGGCGACTTCTCAGTGCGGCAGTTGCCTGAAGCGGTAAAGGATGAGGCAATTCAGGTTGGACAGCAAGGCGGGGTGACTCAGAAAGAACTGATAGATGCCCTGAAGCAATTATTTATCCCCAAGGGTAAGAATATCCCAGATACCGCACTCTTTTATTTTGCAGGACATGGGATTCTTACAGAAGAGGGTTTAGTTCCAGAAGGCTATTTAGTAACTAGTGATGCCAATCCTGCCGAGGGCAAATGGGGATTGTCTCTTAAGCAGCTACGCGAACTATTGGAAGGCAGTGAGGTTCGCCAGCAGTTAATCTGGCTCGATTGCTGTCATAGCGGAGCATTGCTCAATTTTAATCAAGCCGATCCGAAGGATGCAGGGAAGGCACGCGATCGCTGTTTCATCGCGGCATCACGGGAGTTTGAGCCAGCCTATGAGCAGCTTCAGGGCAATCATGGAGTCCTGACAGGTGCTTTATTACAAGGGCTAGACCCTGACCGATGTCCGGCGGGGCAGTGGGTGACTAACTTATCACTGGTTAATTCTATTCATCAGGTGATGGAGGTAGAGCGCGGACAGAGGAAAATCCCTCAGCGTGCTGTTTATAACAACCTTGGTGGTGCAATTCATCTGATTCGAGGACGGGCACAGCCTGAGAAATCCTCAGAAAATGCTGTTTCAGAGGAATGTCCCTATCAGGGGTTAAAGGCGTTTGAAGAGGAGCGAAAGCAATTCTTTTTTGGTCGGCAGCAGGTTATCGATAAGATTCGACATAAGCTCAATCAAAAGCCGTTTGTTCCTATCATTGGGGCTTCGGGGAGTGGGAAGTCTTCAGTCGTCCGTGCTGGATTGATTCCCTTGCTCAAGGAAAGGGAAAGTGGCTGGCGGGTGTTAAAACCGATTAAACCAGGGATTGAGCCATTGACGGAATTGAGAGGAGCTTTTAAGGAGTTTTTTCAAGGAGCAAAAGAGAAACAGCTTTATGGCTTCATCAAAAATGACCCGGAAGGCTTACTTAAGCTAATTGAACGTCTCCCCGATTCAGAGCGGTTCTTGTTAGTTATAGACCAGTTTGAAGAAGTGTTTACGGTTTGTCCTGTAGAAGAGGACAGGCGGCGATTTATTGAGCTAATTACTCAGGTGGCTGAGATCCCCGATTCCCGATTGGCAGTGGTTACGACAATGCGGGCTGATTTTCTGGAACCTTGTTTGCAGTATGAATCGCTGACGCAGTTAATCCAAAATCAAGCGATTTATATGCCGCCGTTGATGGGTGGAGACTTGGAAAAGGCGATCGCAAAACCAGCAGAACTTCAGGGTTATCGCCTAGCGGATGGTTTGCTGGGTGAGATGCTCAATGATGTGAAAGGTGCGGGGAGTTTGCCGTTGTTGCAGTTTGCGTTGACGGAGTTATGGGAGAAGCGCGATCGCCAAAACCATCAGTTGACTCTAGAGCAATATGAGGCAATGGAGGGCGCGATCGGGTCGTTGAATCGCCATGCCGAAAAGGTTTACACCTATAAAGATTTTTCAGAAGATTCCCCGACAGAGGAACGAACAGAGCAAGAGCAGGAATGGATTAAGCAGATATTTTTAAAGCTGGTGCGAACAGGTCGAGAGGAAAAGGATACCCGCCAGCGACAACCCAAAGGCACATTGTTAGCTATTGCTGGAGATAACCTAGAGGATCGGGAGGCGCTGAATGAGGTGATTGATGAGTTGGTGCAAGGGCGGTTGTTGGTGACTGGGGAAGCGGAGGAAAAAACAGACATTGCTGACTCGGTTGAAAATACCAAGATGATTGATTTAGCCCATGAAGCCTTGATGGAAGGGTGGACGCAGTTTGCCGAGTGGCGTAAGGAAGACCGTCAACTACGACGGTTGATTGATCGGATGGACGATGCGCTGCGGGAATGGGAGAGGCAGCCAAAGGATGAAAATTTAATGATGGGGGGATTGCTCGCTCAAGTCCGGCAGGAATGGCAAAACTTACAACCTTATCTACAACAGACCCTTAAGGACTTTTACCAGCGCAGTGATGCCCACGAACAAGAGCGCAGCGCCCAATTACAGCAAGCACTGCAAGCACCGACTGAATCTAAGTTGCGAGAGCAAGCTGCCAGAGTGCAGAATTTACTGCCTGTCCAACCGTTAGATGGGTTGGTGCTGGCAATTCAAACAATAGGGTTGAATTTTGAGCAGTTGGGTGAAGGGAAGATTCTCGCTCCCGTTCAGGACAGTCTCAATCAAGCGATGACAAGGGCGAGAGTGCCAACAATTACCTTGCCAGGGCATGAGGGTTCTGTCAGTTCAGTCGCGATTAGCCGGGATGGCAAGCTGATTGTCAGTGGGAGTTATGACAAGACCGTGCGATTGTGGGACATCTCTGGCAACCCGATTGGTCAACCCTTGCGAGGGCATGAGGGTTCTGTCAATTCAGTCGCGATTAGCCCAGATGGCAAGCTGATTGTCAGTGGGAGTAGAGACAACACCGTGCGCTTGTGGGACATCTCTGGCAACCCGATTGGTCAACCCTTGCGAGGGCATGAGGGTTCTGTCAGTTCAGTCGCGATTAGCCCAGATGGCAAGCTGATTGTCAGTGGGAGTAAAGACAACATTGTGCGGTTGTGGGACATCTCTGGCAACCCGCTTGGTCAACCCTTGCGAGGGCATGAATATTCTGTCAGTTCAGTCGCGATTAGCCCAGATGGCAAGCTGATTGTCAGTGGGAGTTATGACAACACTGTGCGGTTGTGGGACATCTCTGGCAACCCGCTTGGTCAACCCTTGCGAGGGCATGAATATTCTGTCAGTTCAGTCGCGATTAGCCCAGATGGCAAGCTGATTGTCACTGGGAGTAGAGACAACACCGTGCGCTTGTGGGACATCTCTGGCAACCCGCTTGGTCAACCCTTGCGAGGGCATGAAGATTTTGTCAGTTCAGTCGCGATTAGCCTAGATGGCAAGCTGATTGTCAGTGGGAGTCACGACAAGACCGTGCGATTGTGGGACATCTCTGGCAACCCGATTGGTCAACCCTTGCGAGGGCATGAGGGTTCTGTCAATTCAGTCGCGATTAGCCCAGATGGCAAGCTGATTGTCACTGGGAGTAGAGACAACACCATGCGATTGTGGGACATCTCTGGCAACCCGCTTGGTCAACCCTTTCAAGGGCATGAAGATTTTGTCAGTTCAGTCGCGATTAGCCCAGATGGCAAGCTGATTGTCAGTGGGAGTTATGACAACACCGTGCGCTTGTGGGACATCTCTGGCAACCCGATTGGTCAACCCTTGCGAGGGCATGAGAGTAATGTCTTTTCAGTCGCGATTAGCCCAGATGGCAAGCTGATTGTCAGTGGGAGTAGAGACAACACCGTGCGCTTGTGGGACATCTCTGGCAACCCGATTAGTCAACCCTTGCGAGGGCATGAGAGTAATGTCTTTTCAGTCGCGATTAGCCCAGATGGCAAGCTGATTGTCAGTGGGAGTAGAGACAACACCGTGCGCTTGTGGGACATCTCTGGCAACCCGATTAGTCAACCCTTGCGAGGGCATGAGAGTAATGTCTTTTCAGTCGCGATTAGCCCAGATGGCAAGCTGATTGTCAGTGGGAGTAGAGACAACACCGTGCGCTTGTGGGACATCTCTGGCAACCCGCTTGGTCAACCCTTGCGAGGGCATGAGGGTTCTGTCAGTTCAGTCGCGATTAGCCTAGATGGCAAGCTGATTGTCACTGGGAGTTGGGACAGCACCGTGCGGTTGTGGGACATCTCTGGCAACTCGCTTGGTCAACCCTTGCGAGGGCATGAAGATTCTGTCAGTTCAGTCGCGATTAGCCCAGATGGCAAGCTGATTGTCAGTGGGAGTTATGACAACACCGTGCGGTTGTGGGACATCTCTGGCAACCCGATTGGTCAACCCTTGCGAGGACATGAATATTCTGTCAGTTCAGTCGCGATTAGCCCAGATGGCAAGCTGATTGTCAGTGGGAGTGATGACAACACCGTGCGGTTGTGGGACATCTCTGGCAACCCGCTTGGTCAACCCTTTCGAGGGCATGAAGATTTTGTCAGTTCAGTCGCGATTAGCCTAGATGGCAAGCTGATTGTCAGTGGGAGTTGGGACAGCACCGTGCGGTTGTGGCGAGGTAGTTGGCGGGCGTGGCTCGAAGTCTGTTGTAACCGATTACGTTACCATCCCGTGTTTAAAAATGCTCAGACTGAGGTGGAGAAGCAAGCCTGCGAAACTTGCCAAAAGTATGTCTGGAGTCGAGAGGAGAGTCAAGAGTAGGAGTTAGGGGAGAAGTGCGATAACCCCAGCTTCAGCATTCCTAACGACAGCTTGAGCGGTGGTGACAACGGGTGAAGCGAGACTAATCAAAACCTGCTTTTCACAAACGCGATCGCTCAACAGTTATGCAGATTTTAGGAACTGCGATCGCTCTTCAGCAATGGTTGTATGGGTTGCGATCCTATTTTAATGAGGTGAAGATGCGATCGCCAGAATGGATGACATGGGGGTGCGATCGCTCATTTATTCCCTCCCAACTTTTCCAGCAACGCTTGCCATGCCTCAATCTGCTGCTGTAATTGTTGGATGCGATCGCCTTTGGCATGAAGTAAGGATGCGATCGCTGATTCATTCCCTCCCAACTTTTCCAGCAACGCTTGCCATGCCTCAATCTGCTGCTATAACTGCTGGATGCGATCGCACTCCTCATGCTACACGCGATCGCGCCTTGGAAAAATTAAGGGACGCGATGCCTCATTCATCTTGCTGACCCTGACTCGGCAAAATTTTCTCCTGCCCCTGAGCTTGCTTAATTGCTCGCTTCAAAATTAACACAGCCATTTGAGACAAAGATCGCTCTTCTGCATCCGCCAAGCGTTGCAGCGCTTCCTTGTCCTCTTCATCCATGTAGAGAGTCACGGTGACTTTAGCCATGTCCTCAATCATAGGCGTTTCTGCGGGTTCTTCCGTTCGATACACAGATACACACAGAAACACCCAAAAACTGTGTTATCCTAACTGCCATCAACGCTTCCGCTTAAAAGTCAAAAGCCAGCGCCCAACTTTTCACGGCTGACGCTGGCTGATGGCTCCCTAATGCAAGGAGACTTTAATAATGGTAAAACCAGTGAACTACAAGAGCGATCGCGCTGTCACCCCTATTCCAATGGGTAGCAACTAGCCACGAAATGCTAACAGTCGCAATTCAGTTTTTGATTATTCGTCAACAATTAGCGAATCAACAGAATTATTCGTCTCAACTGGATTGTGGTGTTATAGAGGCGCAGATACAGCGAATTGAAACGGCTTTAGACTGCATTACCAAAATCAATACTTACTTAACTAATTTACGGACTAACACTGACGCAATTCAGACGCAAGCCAAAGCACTCAAAGCTGAAATCCGTAGCGCCCTCGAATCAATCCAAGAAGCTATTCGTGTTGTATCTGATTAAGGAAAGTGAGCTAAATTATCTTTTAAAAAAAACTATGCATTTACGGTAAATCATCAAGGCATTGTGGAGGGGGATAACACTCGAACAATTCCCCTAATAGCTTGTTTCATTACTATTTCAGCAACAGCTAATTGCTTGTTGTCCAATTCAGATTAATCAAAATCTGCTAGATGATTTGGGCATTTCCCAGACTATATGGTTAGTTTCTTCCCTAAACCTTATCCAGATGAAATTTTATATAGTGTCATTGCTCGTTATCACATTAGAAGTGGCAATACGAGTCCAAAAATTACACTCCAAGAGTTATTCGATTCACAAACTACTGCGGCAACAGTAGATTTACCATCGAACCTGAATAATTTAATTCAAAACCTACAATTTATCTCAAACTACCAAGTTGAAGATTTGATATATAAACATACGCTCTACCCTTTATATAGTCCTTTCTTGCCTGCAAATAGGTCTAACCAGATTCTGAAATCTATGAAAGGAGATTCTGGGGGAGATATTCATACAAGAGCCGGAATTATGGCAAGCTCAATTACTATGCCAAAATATTTTCGATTTTGCCCCTCCTGCCGGGACGAAGACTTGAAAAATTATGGTGAACTTTACTGGCATCGCATCCATCAAATACCAGGAGTTTTAGTTTGTCCGTTTCATAGTGAAGTTTTGCAAGATAGTCTATTTTCCTTACAAGGCTTTAATAAACATGAATATTATGCAGCTAGTACCGACAACTGTTCTCTCACTAAAGAACAAAGTATTTTTAGCCCTGAAACCCTGAAAAAGTTACTGGTATTAGCCAAAGATTCTTGGTGGTTATTAAATAGTGAAGTAGCTTCTCAAGAGCCGCAATGGTTTCGTAAACAGTACACTAATCTGATGATTGAGCAGAGACTAGCAACTGCAACTGGTCGAATCCAGCAAAAAAAACTAATAGATAGTTTTTTGTTCTTCTATGGCCATGAAATGCTCAGTACAGTTTATTCACTGGTAACTGACAAAAATACAAACAACTGGATCAGTAGTATTGTAAGAAAGCATAGAAAATCTTTTCATCCTATCAGACATCTACTGATGATACGTTTTTTAAAAAAATCAGTAGAGGATTTTTTTAAACAAGACACTGAATATAAGCCTTTTGGTGAACCCCCCTGGTTGTGCCTCAATGCTGCGGCAGAGCATTACCGTCAACCAGTAGTTACCAATTTAGTAATTACTTTATGCTGCGATACAAAAAAGCCTGTAGGTACTTTTTCGTGTTCTTGTGGCATGGTTTATTGCAGGACAGAACTTGATGAAACGGATCGTGACAAACTTCGCATCGGTAAAGTCAAGACATTCGGTCAACTATGGGAACACAAGCTGAAAGAATTTGTGGAAGTTGAAAAGTTAGGTTTGCGAGAAACAGCCAGAAGATTAAATGTTGATCCCGGAACCATCAAACGCTATGTATCTCTGCTAAAACTGACAACGTATTGGCAGACTAGAAAGGAAAATGACTTTGTAGGCTTACAGGAAGCACCAGAAATACATCCCAATTCTACAACTGAACTCAAATTCAAACACAAGCAAGATTGGATAGCTTTACAAGCACAAAATCCTGAAGCTTCAAAAACAACGCTGAGAAAATTAGTGCCAGCAACCTATATCTGGCTGTACAGGAATGATAGGGAATGGCTAAATCAAAACTCACCCGCATTACAAGTTGCTGTTCCTTCTGTTGTGAGAGTTGATTGGCATAAGCGAGATCGGCAAGTTCTCACTCAGGTTCAAGAGGGAGTGCGATCGCTACTTAACACCGATAAACCAGAGAGAATTTCTATTAGTAGGATAGGAAAAACTGTTGGCTTACTCGGACTACTGGAACAACACCTTGACAAAATGCCTTTAACCAAGGCTTATTTGGAATCAGTAGTTGAAACTGTAGAAGCATTTCAGATGCGCCGAATCGAGTGGGCAATCAAGCAGCTTGATGAATGTGGTGAAGAAATTATGCGCTGGAAGATAGTCAGAGTTGCTGCTTTGCGAGATGATTGCTCTCAAAGAGTCAACACATTTCTGGAAAGTGAACTTGACAAAGCATACAAGAAAGAAAGAGAGATGAAGTGAATTACGAGCTTCTAAAGTTTACAAATTCATGCGGTTAAGCGCCGCATATAACAGGAGCAGCGGCAGGCTCACCAAGGATATCCTGCTTATACTTATTTATTAAAGCAAGCGATTGAGGATAGTCATCTCGTACCCTATTTGCTCTCCGAGCAGATAGACAATTTAGATGTGGTTCGCATTCCCAGCTACTTGGACATTGCTGGAGGTTAACACCTAGGGCAATCGCATCCCTCCCAAGGGAACTTAAAGAGTACGTTGTATGCAAAAATGGCGATCACCTGTAAAACCAAGAAATAAATTGTCTATAAACTTTACAGAGTATGCCTTTTAAGAATTGTTCAACGGCTTTATTTGTCAATATGAGGAACATTTCAGAAATTGTTCAACTTTATTTTTATGAGGTCTCGTAAGTTGAACGCAAATACAATGGTTACAAGCGTTCAAATTGTTTAACCGAATTATTCCTCTACAATTGGTGTAAAACAATAAAAAAGTCGTATAACAAATAAAAAAGTTTTACACTTTATCCTGTAGGTGCATATGCAAGCATCTACAGGATCTTTTATTTCTAGAAGCAAGCAAGATTGGCTCTTATTCTATTTCCATTTGACGCAAATTACAGGCTTCTCCTAAGAGAATAATACCATGAACATTAAGGTTTCAAGACCTTATTCCTTTCTGATGACTGTCATCAAAAATAATTGATTCTAGGTGATGTCCTTTCCTACTGGCTTATATAACCAATCCGGTCTAAAGCCTTGAATCGTTGCTAAAGATAGTAATGGTTTAATAGTAGCTTCATAAGCATTTCTTAACTTCTGTATATCCCCTAAATCTTCAATGCTGTTTAATTTTAGCCCATTGATGTAACCCTCAATATATTTATCCAATTTAGATCCAGACAAAAGTTCTTTTGATATCTTTAAACCTATATATTGAAGTTCCAAAAAATCATCAAAATACTCATTAGATGGAAGATTGTTTGACTTAGTAGAATTTACCTTTGCAAATGTTGGTATTAAATTCCATAATTGATCGTGAGCCACAAATGACCAAGGCAAATAATGATCTAAGACTATTTTTTGTTTGTCCAATTGGATTTTAGAGTATATACATTTAATATCTTGGTCTTCTTCCGTGTTGGCTAAAATCTTTTTCCAATGTTTTCTATGTTTCGATAAATCGCCTTTTTTTGGTAGCATAAATATTTTCTTAGCCACATTAGGGGTATTGGGATTTCTTTCCTGCATATATTCAAGCCATTTCCAAGATACCCATCCCCTAACAATTGGATAGTTTTCAGAAATATATTGTACCCAGTCTTGATGTAAAACAATAGCTGTACTATCTCTTTGACTTTCTCCGTTAAACCGATAGATAGGTTTTGTTACTTCAACTTCAGGGTTGGCAAGCTCAATTAGGGTTTGATTTGCTTTAGCATCGAGTAAGCCCTCAGTCTGCTGAGCAAAAAAAGGACGAATAAGACGGAATGGGACATATCTACTTATAGAAATAATACTCTTATCAAGTTTTCGAGATCGAATGGATTCTCTTAACTGATGTTTATTTGGATTTTTATTAGTCTCTAGGTTAAGAGAATCTAAGTGATTAGCAATTTTGTCTTGCCTTCCAAAAGAAAGTTTAAAGTAATTGTGAGGATACCAAGCATTAGCCAGCATCTCTATAATTATTTCTTGGAAAGTAATAGATGATGAAATATCAAACTGTTTTTTTTCAAGGATGTCTAACAGAGACAGAAAAAAAAGATATTTGTAAGAGTTAGTAGCTTTGTCAAAAATTCGAGATAACGCTGAAACATTGACCCGAGCTGATTGGGGTAGCTCTTGAATTGAAGCTATATGCATAGTTTCTGTAAAATCCCTAAATAGGCTTGCATAAAGTCTGTTGCAGTAGACGGATTGATCTGGTGTAAGGCTTGGACAATCTCAGTAACGGTCTGAGCAGTAGGATCTGTGTGTTCGTGAAACTAACGGAAGACAATCGGACGTTCTATGCCCAATCCTTTAGCCAGTAAGCTTTGGCTGATGTTGTAAGACTCTAATACCTGTCTCAGTGCTTCACCGGCTTTCCCCATAATTCAATTATGACAAAGTAGGTATCCTCTTAGTTAACCTTAATATTAGCAAGTTTAATTTTTTATCATAATATGATAAAAAGTGGATAGGCTATGGTATAAATTATGCGGCAAATATTTCATGGCGTGATTTGTGAACAAAGGGTAAAACCTAGTTTTGCTTACTAAGCTTGCTGCCACACTTGTTGTAAGGCTTAATGTCAATTCATTTATTAGAAACAGTACTCTACCCAATTGGAGCAATGTCTTTCATAAAAGATAAATGTCAGCTCAGTTTCCAAATTTATTTTTTAGGTACTGCAAAATTAGAATGAAAAATAAATACTTTCACGCTGGGTAAGCTTCCAATTTTATTATTTTTTTACATTCTTAGGAACCACGAAGACGCTTAATACACGAAATAAAAAAAGAAGATTTTATCAATTAAAAATGATAGCTATATATAGAAATACTTTCGCCTTTAATAACGGCAAAATCCTCGCCTCTCTTTCTCTGCGTCCTAAAGCGGTTCACGTTTTTACAACTGAAATAAGGATGCTGTAATCGCATAAGTTTATAACTTTATTGAATTATGAATAATTACAAGCAACAGGTAATTGAATTTTACAATAGTAGAACTGCCTACGATTTCGAGGAAGGGACACGCCATCCACTTGAAGCTAAGCTCCTACTTGAATCTGTCCCAATTCAGAAGGGACAAACAATCCTTGATGTTGCCACAGGGACGGGTTTAGTGGCGATTTCCGCTGCTCAGAAAGTGGGTTCCGAAGGCAATGTCATTGGCATAGATATGTCTCCGGGAATGCTCCATCAAGCTAGAGTTAAAGTTGAAGCAGCTTGCTTACAAAACATCGAGTTGATTGAGGCAGATGCAGAATCAATCAACTTTAATGATGGTAGTTTTGATGCTATTTTTTGCTGCGAGGCAATTGTACTTTTTCCTGATATTCCTGCTAGTTTGCAAAAGTGGTATTGCTTCCTGAAAACGGGAGGATTTGTAGCATTTACGTGTCCTCCCGAAACAGCTTATCAGGGAGATGTTTATCGGAATATCTGCGCTAGAGTATTGGGGATATCGCTGCCACACATTCTCGAAACACTCGGTACTCCAGAAAAGTGTCGTAATTTGCTACAACAAGCAGGTTTTAGAGATATCGAAATCAAAATTGAGCCGTCTGGACGGTATCGCCATCTAAGGGATGACGAATTATCCTGGAAGGGGATTAATTTAAGTTTTAAAGGCAATCCGCTGCTGGCAAAACTATCACCGGAACAATTAGAGCAGTTCCAAGTTGAGTACAGAGCAGAAATTGATAAACTAACAACCGAGCGAGGAATCTGGGAAGATACTACAAAATTCTTTGTTCGGGGTAGAAAATGAGTTGGTGAGTTATTAAAGGAAGACTAGAAAATTCTCTAACGCACGACTGCGGCGCTACTACCTTTGTGCAACTGCTGACTCACCTCAAGTGCTTCCTGCCTTGCCCATTTATCGGCGGCAATAATGTCATCGAGAGTAGGAGTTGAGCGGTTTTGGGAAGTAAAGCGATCGCAAACTGATTCGATGCAACGAGGAATATCCAAAAATTGAATTTTTTCTTCTAAAAATAGCGCCACTGCCTGTTCGTTCGCCGCATTCAAAACAGCAGGCATCGAACCCCCGGCACGACCCGCCGCATAAGCCAATTGCATACAGGGATACTTCTCGTGGTCGGGTTCCTTGAAAGTGAGATTCCCAGCTTTCACCAAATCTAGCTGTTCCCAGTCGGTATAAATTCGCTCAGGCCAGGATAACGCATAGAGTAGCGGTAAACGCATATCAGGCCAACCCAACTGAGCTAAGACTGACGTATCTTGCAACTCAATCAGCGAGTGAATAATGCTTTGGGGATGGATGACAATCTCGATGCCATCGTAATCCATGCCAAAGAGGAAGTGCGCCTCAATCACTTCCAGACCCTTATTCATCAACGTAGCGGAGTCAATGGTGATTTTGCGACCCATCGACCAATTGGGATGCTTCAGGGCGTCTGCAACCGTGACTGAGGCTAATTTCTCGACAGGTAAATCGCGGAAAGAACCACCAGAAGCCGTGAGCAAAATCCGTCGCAAGCCGCCTTTGGGGACGCCTTGGAGACACTGAAAAATTGCAGAATGCTCCGAGTCCGCTGGCAATAGCTTCACGCCATGTTTCTCTACCAGCGGCAGCACCACGGGGGCACCCGCAATCAAAGTTTCCTTATTCGCCAAAGCAATATCTTTCCCGGCTTCAATCGCGGCAATGGTCGGTAATAACCCCGCACAGCCGACAATTCCGGTGACGACCGTTTCTGCATTGCCGTAGCGGGCGACTTCAACGACCCCAGTTTCCCCACTTAACAGAATTGGCTGGGGGTCGAGGTCTGCGATCGCTTCTTTCAGTTCAGACAATTTGTCTTCTTGACAGATAGCGGCTATTTCCGGTCGGAACTGCCGAATCTGTGCGGCAAGCATTGGCACGTTGCGCCCTGCTGCCAACCCCACGATTTTGAACTTTTCCGGGTTTTGAGCCACAATATCTAGCGTCTGAGTCCCGATAGAGCCAGTGGAGCCAAGGAGAGTAATCGCTTTCACAATCATTTAAGGATTCAGGGGCAATTCCACTATAAATTGCTTGGGGTTCATCCTTAACATCTCATCTGAGCGGATTGATAAAGATCGGGGTATTATTACTGACCATAAGCCCTCAATCGTGGGCTGGATGAGTGTCAATCAATAAGATTGGGAAGATCAACTGAGTGGGGCATCTATGCAAAAATACGCTGCAACTGTGGAAACCACTGCTGTTGAAAAAAAGGAGATATGGGCGAATGGGTTCGTCTTTGCAACGGCAATCTGGCTAAGCAGCCGACTCATCATTGCGATCGCAATGATAGCGATCGCGCCTGCACTTCCAAGTCCCTCAGGGGTTATGCCTACATCTGGCTGGGGAGTTTTTGAGGGCTGGGATAGCATTCATTATCGAGCGATCGCTGTCTCTGGTTACGAATACGCGAATGACGGACAAGGACATAATGTTGCTTTTTTCCCCGTTTTCCCTTTACTCATCCGGGGAGTGATGACCCTCGGCTTGCCGTTTGAAGTCGCAGGCACGCTCGTAAATAATTTGGCATTATTAGGAGCGATCGCCCTTGTATACTTTTGGGTCGAAGAACGTCATGGTAGAAGTGCTGCACGGTGGGCAAGTGCCGTATTAGCTTGGTGTCCGTTTTCCCTCTTTGGAACGGTAATTTACACGGAAGGGCTATTTTTATTCTTCAGCACTGCGGCTTTACGAGCCTTTGATAAACGCCAATATGCCTGGTTATCCCTGTGTGGTGCATTAGCAACTGCCACCCGTCCCACCGGAATTACCCTCATCCCCGCCTTTCTGATTGCAGCGTGGAAAGAACGCAGACCTCTCATCGCCTACGTTGCCAGTCTAGCGACTGCGGGAGGGTTGCTTCTATTTAGTTTGTATTGCTGGATTCGATTTGCAGACCCTTTCGCGTTTATTCAAGCACAGCGAGGATGGCGACCTTCAGTTGGTTTCGATTGGCAGGGTTGGTGGAAAATGCTGATGCAAATTTCGATTGGTACAGCGAATTGGAAGTATGGCGGGATTAAAGATCCTTGGCATCCGCTACTGTTTTTAATCCTTGTCGGCTGTGCCTATTTGCTGTGGCGATTCCGTCAAAAATTAGGTTCGGTTAAAGTTGGATACGGCTTTTGTGTTTTATGGTTAATTTTGTGGTTACAAGCAGGCGATCCGTTGATTAATACGGTTTCGTTAGTAGGGGGTGGCTACTTGTTATGGCACTTCCGGAATCAACTCAGTTTAGTGACCGTATTTTATGGCTTTTGCGGCTTGGGGTTAATTTTGTCCTCCGGAGGAACTTGGTCGATTGGGCGGATTGCTTACGGCATTGTGTCACTTGCGATCGCGCTTGGTTTATTACTTTCCCGCCACCCGCGTTGGGGATATGCCACAATCGGCTTTTTTACCGTCTTACTTGTCCCTCTATCCATTCGATTTGCCCAACACCTTTGGGCAGGATAAGAAAAAACCAAAAGGCAAAAGGAGGGGTGAAATCTTCGCCCTTACAAATGCGATCGTCCAGCTATTAAATTTCCCTAAAATGCTGTGATTTTTGCACTATCAAAATCAAATCAACTTTCACTAAACCAAGTTTTACAATAACCGCGACCAGTATGCTAAATTCACAATAAACTAATCCGATGGCTTTATATAGCAATCCTGAAAATTTGCGATCTTCTGTAGAGATGCGATTAATCGCGTCTCTATTAAGGCGAATATTGGCGTACAACTCAAATAAAGTTGCTATATATCTCTAATTTTCATTCTAAATTATTTTCGATTAATATTTGATTCAAAATATGGAAAACTCATTACGAAACAAAAAGCTTCTAGCGTTTAAAGTTTTTAGGTATGTAATATTTTATCCCTTCGACTTACTTTTAATTTCAACTTTTTTAACGGTTAATTCCTTCTATCAGCTAACCAAAATCAAAGTAAATAATGAAAACTATATAATTAACCTTTATAAATATTTGATTAATTCACCTCCTTTAGATGAAGAAGTTCAATTTTATTTAAAAAAGCTAGATTCCGGTGAAATAACACGGACATCATTAGTCTTTTCATTTTTGATGATTCCTGCTGAAACTGAAAGAAAGTTATTCAAAACGAATGGAATTCTTTCCCACCATTTAGCGCGTTTAACCCTTGTCCGAGAACACCTTCCTCCTGCTAAGGTCATATTGGATCTTGGGGGTGCTGCTGGTCATCTCATAGAAGGAAGCTTACTAGCGATGGGATATCCTTCTATTCCCGATCGAGTCCACATTATTGATTTGCCTCCTGAACAAAGAATGTTCGGTTCCGCTATCCTACCTACAAATGAAGTAACAACGCCTCAAGGCACTAAAGTAACTTATTATTATCAATCCATGACGGATTTATCTAATTTTGAAAATGAAATAATTGATCTCGTTTGGTCAGGACAGAGTATTGAACACATTACGGAAAACGAAGCGGAAAAAGTATATATGGAGGTTCATCGGGTCCTAAAACCGGGAGGCTATTTTTGTCTAGATACTCCCAATCGAAAACTTACTCGTTTACAAGTTAGAATGGGTTTTGTTCATCCAGAACATAAAATCGAATACTGTCCAGAAGAATTAATTAACGACATAGAAAAATTTGGATTTAAAGTCGTAGATAAAAAGGCTGTCTCCCCGATGCCTTTTAGTTTAAGAACGGGAAGATTTAGTCGCCTAGAACTGATTGATGCAGTTGGACTGAGTGAATCTCCTGATGAAGGATATTCTTTTTATTTAAAGTGTCAAAAGATTTAGCGTCTAACTAAGGATATTCTTTCTATTTAAAATGTCAAAAAATTCAGCTTTTCACTTTTAGGTTGGGTTTAGATTAGGACGTAAAGTAACCAGCAATCGCTAATTCTCTGCGTTCTCTGCGGGAAAAACATCTTATGAAAGAAAAACGAATTAAGCCGAGTGTCCTGTCATTGATGATTGGCGCAAGTGCCGTAATATTATTCGCGTGTAGTAGTCTACGACACTCCATGTTTCAATCGGGGGCTTATGACTTGGGAATTTATGACCAAGTGGTTTATTTAATGAGTCAAGGACAGCCGCCAATTTCTTCGATTCTAGGCTTTCATCACATGGGAAACCATGCTGCTTGGGCGGTTTATCTATTGTCTTTCCTGTACAAAATTTATCCCAATGTTCATTGGTTGTTAGTAGTACAAGCCATCGCTTTGTCTTTAGGTGTTTTACCAATGTGGCACCTAGCGCGTCAAGCGGGGTTGAAAGAATCGCAAGCAATCACAATATCAGCAGTCTACTTGCTTTACCCGCTGATTTTTAATGCAAATTTATTTGAATTCCATCCAGAAGTGATGGCGGTTCCCGCATTTTTAGCAGCGGTATGGTGTGCTAGACAAAATCGAATTGGCTGGTTTTGTGTCAGTATTATTTTTATTTTGGGGTGTAAAGCTGTTTTATCCCTTACTGTCACAGCAATGGGGATTTGGTTGCTGCTGTTTGAGAAGCGGCGTTTACATGGTGCATTTGCCCTTTGTGCTGGTATCGCTTGGTTCCTAATTGCAACTCAGCTAATTATTCCATCTTTCAGCGGTAGCGAAGTAGCAGCCGTTTCACGTTACAGCTATCTCGGTAACTCGGTTCTAGATATTGCTAGAAATCTCCTGTTTAAGCCTGGGTTGATATTGGGAAGAATTTTTTCATTCAAGACACTCGAATATCTGGCACTGTTGGTTTTGCCGGTAATTTGGGGACTTGCTCCCCGCCACATGACACCTCTAGTCAGTGCAATTCCTGCTTTGGTGTTAAACATTCTTTCCGACAAACCACACCAACGGGATTTACTCCACCAATATTCTTTGCCAATTCTGCCTTTTCTGATGCTAGTTGTCATTTCCAGTCTTGTTGCCAATCGAATTTGGCTGCGAAACAAACGGGCAATCATTGTGTGGTCGCTAGTAGCTTTCTTAGCATTAACAAAGTATGGTTATTTTTGGTCGAAATATCAAAATTCTGTTGATACTTGGCAAGCAGCGCGAGAAGCGATCGCTCAAGTTCAAACGAAAGGCGGTGTGTTAACCACCAATCGGATTGCACCTCATTTAACTCACCGCCAGACGATCAAATTAGTGGACGATCTGAGTCCGCTCCCTGCCGATCTATCTCCTTTTGAGTATATATTGCTCAATGTACGTTATCCAGGCGGTGCTGGCGGGACTGGTAGCCAAGAGTTCGCTGCCAAGCTGGCAAATCAACTAAAAAATACCCCAGGATTTCAATTAACCTATCAACGTGATGATGTTTATTTGTTTAGGAAAAAGTCTTAATAAAAATGAATATGATTGTAGGAGTTGAAAATGTCATATCCACAAGCACCTTGGACACTCCAGGGTTACGCGCTACAAACCCTGCACTTGATAGATGTTGAGCGATCGCGTCCCTTCATCCCTCCAGAGTTAGAAATCGTCTCAGTTTTTCCAGGAAAAACCCTAGGCGGGGTTTATCTTTCCTACTACGGATCGGGTTCCGTGTTGGAGTATAGCGAGTTAATTGTTATCCCAGCGATGGTCAAATATGAAGACAAGTTCGGCGGTTGGGTGTCCCACATCTATGTAGATAATGCCGATTCTGTTGCTGGTGGGAGAAGAATCTGGGGTTTACCGAAGGAACTTGCTGAGTTTACCTGGGAAAAAGGCGATCGCGCTGGTGTCACCGTCCGTCAAGGCGATCGGTTACTATGCAGTCTCAGCTACACAGACGCCCTATTGCCCATCTCTACATGGTGGCGACAGCCATTAATCGGAACTGCGTTTAGTAGCCAAAATTACGATTTGCTTTTCTTCAAAAGTCAGCTTGAATCTCAACTAAAGGCAATGAGTGGCAAGCTAGAAATCCCAGCAGAAAGCCCTTTTTCCCAGTTAAACTTAGGTCAGCCTTTACTAACTGTTTACTGCGACGAGATGAATTTAGTAGTCGGTGCGCCAGAAGCAGTAGGCACAACAGTAACAGCCAGGGAAGTTGAATTTAGCTACCCTTAAAAACTAAACTTCTTGCGAAACTTGCTGTAGCTCACACATTACAACTTGGAGCTACACAAACGAATCGGCCTCTCGGAATTCATCTGGGCTAAAATTCCAAAGTCTCAAAGCTTCAAGTCCATTTTGATGGACTTGAGCTGTTACCCCGGAATTTGAATTTCGAGTAGGCTACCGGATTTGTGCAAAATATCAGTAAAAAAACCCGCTAATTGCTTAACAACATAGCGGGGGTATAAAGGAGGAATTCAACAGGAAATTAAATATTCTTTCTAGATGTCAGAACCCCCAGCAGCCTCAGCACCCATCGGTAGCACCGCACCGCGTAGAAAATCGATTTGGTGCTGGAAGTCCATTCCTTCAATTTTCGCTAGCAAGTCTTTTCCAGCTTGGGAAAGTTCATAGTTAGAAGGCATCGGAATGATGGTACCACTATCCATTCCTTGCGCTAAAAAGTACCAAAACGCTAGTTTGGTTTCTGGACTCAGAGAACCATATTCGCGGCTAATTTGTGTATTCGCTTTAGAAGCAATGTCACGCTGAACTTGCAGCTGTTCTTCATGGGATAGTTCCTTAACTTGATTGAACAATCCCTGAGCAATCTCAGAACCAGAAGCACCTGGAGCGGCTGGTGTAACAGATTTACCCATCTTGGTGTACACAAACCACAGCACGGCAAGCTGCTGGTCTACATCCATGCCTTGAAAAGCTTGTTTACCTTGATCGTATGCGTGTAAAGTGCCTGATGTCATACTTAACCCTCCAGAAAATTAATAATTGCTTTGTCTCTTTTGTTCAAGAAACAGGTTTTCACTTACTTAAAGAAAATTAACGAATAAATCATGTAAGTTTAACCCCGCTAGAGACAGATATGATCCCCATTAGAAATCCATCAATAAGATGGCAAAGATGTCACAAGATTTCTAACTAAAGGAAGACGTAAGCAGAGAAGTCGTCATTGGCTATTCAGTAGCCGGACGGAATAAACTTGGAGATTTTCGCAGGTTGGGGAAACACCAGGAAACTCAACGCTGAAATTCTTTTTCAGCATTTATTGCAAAAATTAATTGGGTTTGTCCTGAGTACAGCCGTTATGAATAATTTGGATGAAATTATTACTCGCGATCCGCAAGATTTTATAAATGCCATCCTGCGGATTTTTACGAGCCAACTTATTTAAGAACTGGGGATTTCATCCAGCCGAAGCAATCAAACCTTCCATCGCGTGTTGCAAATCTTTAGTCAAATCAGTTACTGCAAGTCTCGCACCGTGGCGATTTGCCTGATAGACTGGGTAGCGTTCTGAAACCGAGATGGGTTGCCCTACACTCATCTCTACCCGTTGCTTACCTAATCGAGGACGCTGGAAGGGATTGCTGCCTTTGATTCGAGTTACCATATCCCATAAAAGTAAGGTAGTTTCGGCAAAACGCTCTACGGTTGGTTTTTCTAGAACATATTGTCCAGTTACGGCTACAAAAGTTTCTACCAACCGCATATGCCATATCCGAAGGCTGGCTTCCTCAGCAATTCGATTCGCCAATCCGCGTTCTAAGGGAGACAGCGCTTTAATATTCTTCAGGTCTTCTCGATAGATATAATTCCAGCCAGCCGCCTCTAGACGACGACAACGGTCAATCACACTTCCCTTGGATGGCAGGTTAAAATACTCTTCTGCCACTTTTAACGCCACGTTCAGTAGTGCTTGAAGTCGAATCGCCAAAGCTTCATTCGCATTGTTCTGTGACGCTTCTACAGTTGGCAAATTTTGATGATAAAACCGAGTGTAAAACTCCTCCATCAAAGAGAGTAAATGTTCGCCTAGACGACACAGCCGCTGGTAGAGAGAAGCTTGGAAAGGTTGCAGGTTAGCAGATGAATTCAAACCTTCACCCTTCAACTCTTGTTCGCCCTTCAACTTCCCTTCTGGCAAACCGCTCGCTACTTCCAATTCGCCTAAAAGCTTTTCTATCTCTTTCCAGGGAGCTTCGACGTAACGGTATTTAATGCCCACTGGCACAATTAAAACTTGCTCCCCTCGTCCAGCCTTCTGCAAATCTTCAGCACACCAAAAGCCTAATTGTGCGATTCCGGGTTCTAGAGGGCTGATAATCTCATTGTGACCATTGGTGGCTCCTTCTGGGGAAGCGGTTATCGGAAACCGAGCATTGGTAAACAGGTCACGCGCCGAACGCAATCCCATCCAGTCTGCCTTACCGCGATGGATAGGGGTACCACCTAAGCGAGAATAGAGCCAGCCCATGTGCGCTCCCGCCCATAAAGGAATCCCTCGGTCATAAAGAAAGTGGGCATGAATCGGGTGCTGTAGTGAGATACCCTTTTCTCGTGCCAGCCGCGGTACTAATTTCCAAAGCAGATAGCTCATGCACAGCGGATCTTCAACTCTGGGATGGCGAAATGCCATCATAAAGCGGATCTTCCCATCCTGAAATTGGCGATATAAATCGACTAAAATCTCAACGTTTTCTGCTTGAATTTGGGTAATCGCTGTTTGGGAACGTATGCAGCCAGGTAGCACTTGTTGGGCGGCTCGTAAAACCAGGGGGTTGAGCGCCGGTGGAATAAATTCTAGAGGAGGCTGAGCCGCACTCATTAAATCGGGCAAAGTGGTTTTCTTGTGAACTTGTGGACATTCTAGACTTAACTGAGATATCGATTATCCAATCTGTAGAGGGAACCAGCGATGCGACTGTCACAAATGTTTTTTGTCACTCTGCGGGAAGAACCGGCGGAAGCGGAAATCCCCAGCCATAAATTACTGCTCCGTGCAGGCTACATTCGTCGCATCGGGAGCGGTATCTACGCCTATTTACCCTTCATGTGGCGGGTGTTGCAAAAAATCTCTCAGATTGTGCGGGAAGAGATGAATGCAACCGGCGCACAAGAGTGTCTACTCCCGCAACTACAACCCGCTGAATTGTGGCAGCAGTCGGGGCGCTGGGATACTTATACCAAAGCTGAAGGGATCATGTTCGCCCTGACAGACCGCCGAGAGCAGGAACTGGGGCTGGGGCCAACGCATGAGGAAGTGATTACAGCGATCGCTCGTGATATGATTCGCTCCTACCGCCAGTTGCCTCTGCACCTCTACCAAATTCAAACTAAGTTTCGGGATGAAATTCGCCCAAGATTTGGTTTGATGCGAGGACGGGAATTCATCATGAAGGATGGCTATTCGTTCCACGTCGATGAAGAAAGCTTGAAAAAAACTTATCAGGATATGCACCATGCTTACAGCAAGATGTTAAGCCGGACTGGTTTAGCCTTCCGTGCTGTAGAAGCTGATTCCGGTGCGATTGGGGGGTCTGGTTCTCAAGAATTTATGGTACTGGCTGAAGCCGGGGAAGATGAAGTTCTCTACACCGAAGATGGCAAGTACGCCGCCAATGTGGAAAAAGCGGTTTCTTTACCTGCTGACATCGAACCATCTCCGTTTAACACTTATGAGAAGCGGAAGACGCCGGACGCCGATACCATTGATAAACTCTGTCGATTCCTCAAGTGTTCGCCGACTCAAGTGGTGAAAAACGTCCTCTACCAGGCAGTTTATGACAACGGCTTGACGGTGCTGGTACTGATTAGTATCCGGGGCGACCAAGAAGTTAATGAGGTAAAGTTGCACAACGCTCTGACAAAATTGGCACCGGAATACCAAGCCAAAACAGTGCTATCTGTAGAGGTTCCAGCGGCGGCGCTTCAGCAACTGTGGGCGACGAGACCTCTACCTTTGGGCTATATCGCCCCCGACATTGCAGACGATTACATCTGTTCGGCTAAAAATTTAGCTCCCCGGTTTTTGCGGTTTGTCGATAAAACTGCGGTCGAGCTAAAAAACTTCGTCACAGGTTCTAACGACTTGGAATACCATGTTGTCGGTGCTAATTGGGGCAAGCAGTTTAAGTTACCAGAAGGAGTCGTAGATATCCGCAAGGCACGACCGGGCGATCGCGCAACTCACGATCCCGCTCAAACACTCCGTACTGCCCGTGGCATTGAAGTGGGGCACATTTTCCAGCTAGGTAACAAGTATTCTCAAGCAATGGGAGCCACTTACACCAGCGAACAAGGTGAGGAAATTCCCCTGATAATGGGTTGTTATGGTCTGGGTGTTTCGCGGTTAGCGCAGGCAGCCGTAGAGCAATCTTATGACAAAGATGGAATTATCTGGCCTGTTGCGATCGCGCCCTATCACGTCATCATCTCAGTTCCCAACACCAGCGACGCCCAACAAGTGGAAGTTGCCGAAAAACTATACACCCAGCTGAATCAAGCGGGAATCGAAACCCTTTTAGATGACCGCGATGAACGAGCGGGAGTAAAGTTCAAAGATGCCGATTTAATCGGGATACCCTATCGAATCGTAACCGGGCGATCGCTCAATAGCGGTAAAGTGGAAGTCGTTGAACGGGCGACTCGCAAATCTCAGGAAATTCCTGTGGAGGAAGTCGCGACCACTTTAAAGCAGCGGATTGATGCTGCTTTAAATCAATAACAATTCACCCCAAAGGCACAAAGACACGAGGTTCTCATTCTGTGTCTTTGTGCCTTTACGCTTCAAAAAACCCTTGGATGAGCATTTGATGCCAAGGCGCTTTTATCACTTTTATCACTCCTAAAAACTTTGCGTCTGTGCGCGTGAATTTAGAAAATCACGTAATTGTGCACCAGAAAATTTAAGCGACAACTATGGAATTTATAGCAATTTTTTTATCTGGTTTGCTTGTTCTCGTTTCCCCTGTTAATTTTGCCATTGACCGCATCGCTGCAAATGCCATTCGTTCACGGTTTGATAAAGTGGAGCAGTTGCAAGTCCGCGTTGACAATGCTCCAAATTTCCAAATCGTGCGAGGAAAAGTTGAGCGAGTGCGGATTGGTGGGCGAGGGTTGTGGGTAACGCCAGAATTCCGGATTGCAGAGCTGGAAATAGAAACCGACCCCATTAACCTGGATGTGGCGCGTCTCCGGCAGAAGCGAGTGCGACCGACCGAATTGTTGAAGGAACCTTTACAAGCTGGGGTGCGTTTGGTGATTACCCAGCAAGATATTAATCAAGCTTTACAGTCACCCGCCGTTAGCGCTCAATTGCGTAAACTGGGAAGCCGCATTCTTGGCAGCAACGCTGATATGCTGGTTCAGCGCTATGAGTTTGTCAATCCTCAAGTGGAATTTCTGGGAGATAACCGGCTGCGTTTCCAGTTGGAATTGCAGGAGCCGGAAAATGCAGATAAACTGGTTGTCTCGGTGGAATCAGGGCTAGGTATCGTGTCTGAGCATCAGTTGCAATTGATCGAGCCAAATGTCTTGGTCAATGGGATGCCAGTGCCACCCCTCCTGGTTGCCTCCTTCGTGTCCGGTCTCAATAGCCGCTTGGATCTACGCACCTTGGAAGATAGAGGGATTGCTGCCCGACTCCTAAAATTAGATTTAAATCAGGAACAACTAGAGTTAGCTGCATTTGTGAGGGTAGAAAAGCCAGACACAGCTTCCGCATCTACGCCGCGTTAGAATTATCCGGAGCAGCGCTCGTCTTCACTGTATTCCTCAACAAAACCTCCTCACCAGCATCCAAATAAATTTTAAGGAGGGAAATTGATATGAAAATTCAACAACCAGGCCGTCGAATCGGGATTGGCATCGCCGTTAGTGTTTTGGCGATGGCTTTGGCGGCTTGTAGCCCAGGGGAACAACAGGCAGCAAAGAGAGACTCTTCACCAACACCATCAGCTACGGCTATCCAACCGACTACTTCGCCTCAGGCGTCTGTGCAGCCATCTGTGCAACCCTCTGTGCAGCCGTCCGCTCAGCAACTATCTAGTCAGAAGACGGTTCAAGTTTACTGGCTCAAGAGTAGTGGTAGCAAGATTGAGGTGGTGCCCGCTCCGGTCAAAATACAGGCAGGAGTTAAGTCTGAGAACATTCTAGAAGGTGCGTTCAATCGTTTGTTGGCAGGCCCGAACGATCCGGCTTACAGCAGCACGATTCCCAAGGGAACGCAGCTACGAAATCTGGATGTTCGGGAGGATGGTGTTCACGTAGATTTGTCCCAAGAATTTACTGCTGGTGGCGGTAGTGCCTCGATGACAGGTCGCGTGGCGCAAATCCTCTATACAGCCACCAGTATCAATCCCAATACCAATGTTTGGATTGATGTAGAGGGAAAAAGGTTGGAAGTTTTGGGCGGTGAAGGGTTGGAACTCAATCAGCCTCTGACTCGCCAAAACTTTGAGAAAAATTTTGATTTATAGGGCTTTGTTTACTTTCTCGCGCTTAAGCTAAAGTCACGGAAGTGACGGGCTTGCTGTTCAATCCGAGCGGCAAGGCGATCGCAAACTAAGTTACATAATTCAAAAATCAACTCATCTTCCACTTTGTAATAAGCCGATGTCCCTTCGCTGCGGCGACTCAGGATACCGGCTTGCAGCATCACTTTTAAATGCTTAGAAACGTTAGCCTGACTGGTTTGTGTTGCCTCAACCAATTCTTGTACGCATTTCTCGTCGTCGCGCAGGAAGTTCAAAATCCGCAACCGCATTGGTTCGCTCAAGATGCTGAAATACTCTGCAAGTTGTTGTACAACTTCTGGTGGTACAGACAAAGCTTGTCGCATGAGACTAACCAGAAATGATAGTTCATCCTGATTATATATGATGTTTTTTGGTTAATAACTATTTAGTAATTGTTAAATTTCTTTTGTTGATTAATATTGTAAACCGGGTAACTTTAGATACGATTTCTTAAAGGAAACTTCGTAGAATTAAATAATGGAAATATGCGTATTTAGCAAAATTAATCGATATTTCCATTATTTAGAAGGAATTTTTTAGACAATTAAATTATACAAAAAAGTTTACTCCAAAAATAGAAAAATTTTGGAAATAAACTTTTTGGGCGATTCATGGCAGATGCCTCCGCGCAACGTTGACAAACGCTAAAGTTATTCGGGGTTAATCCGCATCAGCGGTTGACCATACTCAACAGGTTCGCCGTTTTGAACCAAAACTTCTATCACCGTACCGGACACCTCGGCTTCAATTTCATTCATCAGCTTCATTGCCTCAATGATGCAGACGGTTTGTCCGGTACGGATGCGATCGCCCACTTCCACAAATGGAGAATCATCCGGTGAGGGAGCGCGATAAAACGTCCCCACCATCGGTGATTTGACATCTTCGAGTCTTCTATCAATGGGAGAACCAGCAGTGGTCGGCGGGGCAGTTCGTGGCACCGCCTCTAAGTTCGGGCTGGACGGCATGGACGGAGATGCCTGGGAGGGGGGAGCCGAGACTTCGGGACTCCCACTCCCTGCCAGGGCGGGTGGCAAGACCGGCAAACCTCCGCGCGGATCTTTCCGCACGGTGAGTTCAAAATCAGCGCTTTTGAGTGTCAACTCTGTAATATCGGTTTGCGCGATCGCTGCCAGCAGTTCACGGAGATCGTTGAAGTCTATGGACATGAGAAAAAGGATGTCAGTAGTCAGGGATTAATTGTTGCTTGGTAGAGACAAGGGTAAATCTCGTCTCAAGGTCAGTGTCAGTTGTTGGTTGTTGGTTGTTTCTTCTGTACCGCTGACCCCTGACCACTGACTAAAAACTTTTGCATTATTCTCGACCCAGATAGGTATCGCTACGGGTATCAATCTTGATCCGCTCTCCGACCGTGATAAACAGGGGAACCATCACCTGGGCACCTGTTTCCACGATTGCGGGTTTCGAGCCGCCAGTGGCGGTATCGCCTTTGAGACCGGGATCGGTTTGCGTCACTTCCAGCACTACGGAGTTGGGCAGTTCCACTTCCATGATCTGCTCGCCCCAGCTGATGACGTTCACTTCCATGCCTTCCTTAAGGTACTTTACGCGATCGCCAATCTGAACCGCATTCAGGCTTGCTTCTTCATAGGTTTCCATGTCCATAAACACGAACTGGTCGCCTTCTTTGTAGGTATGCTGCATCGTGCGCTTTTCCAGATTTGCCTGGGGCACCGTTTCTGCGGCTCGGAAGGTTCGTTCCACAACGGAGCCTGACTGCACATTTTTTAGCTTAGTGCGGACAAACGCAGCTCCTTTCCCTGGCTTAACGTGGAGAAATTCTACTACCCGCCACACAGCTCCATCTAATTCAATGGTGACGCCAGTTCTAAAGTCGTTACTCGAAATCATGAATCTTTATCTAGGGGAGAACAATCGGCACCTCATTTTACCGCGAGCGGAGGTTCTTCCTATTACTCGTAGATCGATCGGCTGCGTCTAATGTCGCTGGGTCGGGACACCCGTGTGGCAAGATTAAAAATGGAGTTTTTGGTAAGCGTGAAAGCTTCAACCGCAGTCGGGAAAGCAGCATGCAGGAATTAATTTATGCTTGATTCAAACCGTTCCACGCTCGATTGGTTCAAACGCTTGGCTTTAACAGGCGTCTTAGTAGTGCTGATGATGACACTCTCAGCAGGACTCAGCGCTGCTTGGTGGGATTCTGGCAAAACTGCCCGTGATAGTGGATTGCCATCGGGAAATGCCATCACAGATGGTAAAGCTTTGTTACGGTATGCCCTACCCATTGACAATCAAGCAGTGCGGGAAATGCAAGCCGATTTAGAAGATATTTCCATACAACTGCGAAGTAAGCGTTGGAGTGCGATCGCCAGCGATGTTAGCAAGGCATCTCGAATTTTAAGCGATCGCTCCTCCGACTTGCTCGCGGGCGTCTCTCCGTCGCAAAAATCTCAAGCAGAAGCCCTAATTGCGAAGATAGAAGACCAATTCGGGAAGCTTCGAGAAACCGTGGAAGCCAAAGATAAAGAACAAACTCAGGCGGAACGGGGCAACGTTCTCGATCTCGTGGGTCAGCTAGAAGAGCTAATGGTGCCGGGATTCCCCTTCGAGGTGCCCTCAGCCTACAGTAATCTGCCTCAACTCAAGGGACGCGCCACCATAGAAATGACAACAGAGAAAGGCCCCCTGACCCTAGTAGTAGACGGTTACAGTGCGCCCGTGACTGCGGGTAACTTTGTGGATTTAGTCCAGCGTGGTTTCTATAACGGGCTAGAATTTGTCCGCGCCGAAGACTCCTACGTGCTGCAAGTGGGAGATCCTCCCGGCCCAGATCAGGGGTTTATTGACCCAGAAACTGGCAAATACCGGGCGGTTCCGTTAGAAGTGCTGGCGAGAGGGGACAAAGAACCCACCTATGGCATTACCTTAGAAGACGCGGGGCGTTACCTCGACCTACCTGTGCTTCCTTTCTCAGCTTATGGTGCCTTAGCAATGGCTCGTCCGGAAACAGAACCCAACGGCGGTTCTTCTCAGTTCTTTTTCTTCCTGTTTGAGCCAGAACTAACCCCAGCCGGTCGTAACCTGTTGGATGGGAGATATTCAGTTTTTGGCTATTTAACGAAAGGCAAAGAAGTTCTGGAAAAACTCGATGCAGGCGACAAGATTGTCTCGGCTAAAGTAATCCAGGGCGTGGAGAATTTAGTCCAGCCACAAGCCGCATAAACATCACAGGGCGATAAAGAGCTATTAATAGGGTGGGTGGGACGGCAATGCCAGCATTGCGCGATCGCCCACCCTCTCTGCTATAAAATTAGGAAATTTATGGCAATTATTGAGGTAATTTTTGTCATCACTGTCAGTGTGATGGCGGGTTTTTTTGTTTACAGTACCTCCCAGCAACGACAGCAGCAGATGCAACTAGAAAATGCTTTTTATCAATTGCTGGAAGCTCAAAATAGTTGTATTTCGCTCATTCAATTGACAGCAGCAGCAAGAGTAGATGTCCCATTAGCGAAGGAATACCTGGATCGTCAGGTGCAGATGTTTGGGGTGCTGCCAGAAGTAGATGCTGATGGAGATACCTTTTACCGCTTTCCTAAGCTGAAGCGGGATTCGGCTTCAGACAAGAATTAGCGTGAAGTGAGGAAATAGAGCGATAGCGAAGCGCTGACTTGTCAGTTCGCGTTTTTTTGGGGAGTAGATGAGCCGCAATTTGCTTCTCTTTTCTCTCTTATTTTCTGGCAAATCCGCTTTAAGTTTTTGCGCCTCTATAGTAATCCGATTAGAGTTGTCAGATGCTTGCGGTTTGGATACCCGGCTTCTCCCTCGAAGTCGGGTATTTTGCCTTCAGGAGCAATAATGGTAGGTGTAGCTCCAGACGAATTCTAGTATCACCTGAGTTCGGGTTAAGCCGAAGGGAGGAAAAACGCATTGATATTGAGAGAGGGCTTCTTAGGCTGATGGCAATAGGCAATTAATCCACAGACCAAATTCACCAAGAAATTG
>NZ_JAMPKG010000050.1:0-32854 GCF_039962015.1 Trichocoleus sp. AS-A1
AGGCATCAATCACTTTTTGGCGTAGGTCAAGCGAGTAGGCTTTCATGATCGGCGATTGTCTGGCAGGCTGGGCTACTCCCTTACTGTATGCCATCCAACTGAGAACCGCTATATACCCTTAATTTAGATGGCTTTAGACGATACAAATCTAGTTCTGCACAGTCTGATTTTTTACAAAGTGATTATTAGAAAGCTTACTATTCTCTTCCAGAGCTTTCAAGCGACTTAGTGTAGAAGAGAAGTAAGTCTAAAGAGAAGACATTGAAATAAAATCAACTTAAAAATTTTAAAAATCTAGGTTCGCGTGGAGGTTTAATATGTCTTATCGCTACAACCAAAATAAAGCTCCCTTTGTGAGAATTGTCTACTCAAAGGTTAATGTAAACGGAAAAACTGAACTGGTGCCGCTGGAGTTATACGCAGATGGCTCTCTTAAGAAAGCCATCTGAAGAAAAAATACCACCTGCAAATATAAAAAAATTCTGTTTCCCGATTCTGTACCAAAGTTCGGGAATACTCTACAATACAGCGAATAAGTTAGCGTTCATAGTCTTGAAACGACAGAGCTGCTATGGCTGGTGTAAAGCCTTACCAAAATTCGATGCTATTGGAGAAACCCGAACATTTTCCCGTCCTGGGAGTGCCCGTTCATCTGTTAGAAGACTATTCTAAGTGGCTAATCTCGCGCCTACATGAGAAGGTAGGCGGTCATGTCGTTACGCTAAATGCGGAAATGGCGATTCAGGCAGAAGACAACCCCAGCCTTGCGGGGATCATCCAGCAGGCTGAACTGGTGATTCCGGATGGAGCTGGGGTTGTCCTTTATTTGCGGCTAAAGGGTAGACGCCTGAGACGCTGTCCGGGAATTGAGTTGGCAGAGTCACTTTTACAGGAAGCTGGGCAAATGGGGAAGCTTTGCCCGATTTTTTTCTATGGTGGGGCACCGGGAGTCGCGCAAGCAGCAGCTGCGGTTTGGGAGGAACGAGTGCCGGGAATTGCGATCGCTGGGAGTCAACACGGCTACCTCTTACCCGAAGCAGAACCAGAATTTAAGACAACCCTGCAAACTCTTCAACCCCGTCTGATATTCGTGGGTTTAGGCGTTCCCCGTCAGGAATTATGGATTGCCCAAAACCGACACCTGTGTCCCGAATCGATTTGGATTGGTGTCGGCGGTAGCTTTGATATTTGGGCTGGAATTAAATCCAGGGCACCCGCTTGGTTGCGGGATAATCATCTGGAATGGCTTTATCGCTTGTATCAAGAACCCTGGCGCTGGCGAAGAATGATGGCTTTACCGCAATTTGCCTTGCGAGCTGTGGTAAAAAGTTATGAGTTTTGAATTGTTAATTGTTCATTGAAGTTGCCATGAACGATGAGCGATTAGCCATTAGCCCTTAGCATTACGCACTGATAACTTTTATATGACCACAGCTTCTGCTCATCCCAGCATTGGCAAAGATCGCCGGAGTGACGCACGGGACGCCAATTACTCAGCCTCCTCAGCAGTCATGGTGAAATTGCGGGAAGTGACAAAAATTTATTCCAATGGCAGCCGTGGGTTATTGGATGTGAATTTGGAAGTTAAGCGAGGGGATTTCTTGTTTGTTACCGGGCCTTCTGGTTCTGGTAAATCAACACTCTTAAAGCTGTTGTATGGGGAAGAACGCCCCACGGATGGCGAGGTCATGGTCGATAACTGCAACGTGGCGCAGTTGCGGGGTCATCGCCTGTCTTTGCTGCGGCGGCGCATCGGCGTTGTTTTTCAAGACTACAAACTCATCCCCCGCCGGACAGTAACGGAAAATATTGCTTTTGTACTGTGGGCGCAAGGCTTCACGCGCAAGGAAATTGAGCGCCGCCTTCCCCCAACGCTGAAATTAGTCGGGTTGCAGCATAAAGCGGATTGTTTTCCTGAAGAACTCTCTGGTGGAGAGCAACAGCGCGTCAGTCTTGCTCGCGCAATTGTCGGAACGCCGCCGCTGTTACTGGCAGATGAACCCACTGGAAATCTCGATGCGGATAACTCGGCATCGGTGCTGAGAATTCTCCAGAAACTCAACGCCTTCGGTGCGACTGTGATGGTGACAACGCACGACGAACGCTTGTTGCGGATGGCGAATCGACCTGTGGTGCAAATCCGTGAGGGGCAAGTCAAAATCAGAAATTAACCAGAAATGAATAATTCTTCTGTTTAATTTTTTACTGGGCGCTTCTTACCAAAATCACGGTGCTTTTCACGCCACGCGCGATCGCTTCGGGGATATTTCCCTTCATCACCTGCTGCAATAACCCTTCCCGACTAGCACCCAATATCACCACATCGCAGGCGTCAGCTTGCGCTAGATCGATCACGGCATCCGAGACAGAACTGGAACGAAGGGGAATCGCCGTCACGCTTGCACTCAGTTGGCGGCTGAGGAACAAGGCTGATTTTTCTAACATGGCGGTGTCCGGCAAGAGGGTGGAAGGATGGAAAACTTGGGCTAGCTCAATTGCGGGTGTCTTACTCAGACACATCAAAGCGGGTAGGAGTTGCAAAGCTTGCTGGGCGTTGGGACCACCAGCAATCGGAACCAGCCAGCGATTGAAGCAGAGGGACACGGTGGGTGAGTGGGTGCCGATGCGATGCCGGGGTGCCAGGATGCGGGGCGGTCGGGGGGAATTGGCAGCGATATGCGCCCTGATGCCTCTGCTTCTCGGCTCCTCTGCGCCTGGAGTCTCTTCGCCCATTTTCACCAGCACCACCTCGCAGGGAGCCTGCCGGATGATCGTGTCTACCACATCGCCAAAAACTCGACCGGGCGTGATGCTGGTGCCTTTCCAGCCCATCAGCAGCAAATTAATGTGACGCTCGTTAATGGTTTCCAGAATCGCTGGAGCAACATCATGAGACACGCGGATCTGAGTGTGGACGGGAATTTGCCAATCTTGCCCCAGTTTTTCGGCATGACGGAGCAACCGACGACTTTTCGTTGTGCTAACGGGCGTTTGAGCAGGGGCACTGTTGCGGGGAACCGAGATAACCTGAAGACATTCGATTTCGTAGTTGCGATCGCGCGCAATTGCCGCTGCCATTTGCAACAATGCGGGTGCGGTTTGCGGGTTGGCGATGGTAACGAGCATTCGTCCGCTTCCCACTGCCGGAGAACGAGTTTGATAAACACAGTAAGAAGGCTCCGGACGCGGGCCAATATTCACCGATTGACCGTTCAGCTTATCTGCTTGCGCCCGAATAATATCAGCACGGGTAATAATCCCAATCAGCTTGCGCCCTTCCGTCACTGGCAACCGACTGAGTTGATAGCGATTGAGTAAATAGAGCACATCACCCAAGGAGTCGGTAGGGTTTACCGCCATCGGCTTCGGCGTCATGATTTTGCTCAAAGGGGCATTCCCTGGTAATCCCCGTTGGGCAATTCCAGCAAGGTCAGTTTGGGTAATAATCCCAACCAGTTTCTCCTTATACACAACCGGAAAGCCGCGATGATGGGAGCGAGAGAAAGCTTGCACGGCTTCATCAAGGGTCATATTGCTGGTTAAGGTTTCGACTCGGCGCTGCATCACGTCTGCCGCCTTCAGCATCGATAAGAGTCCATCGGTAGTTGGCTTTTTCTCTAGTTCAATCCCATTCCACTTCAGTAGGCGATCGTAGAGTGACCCCCTAACTATCTTTTCTGACACCAGGTAAGCAACAACAGACCCAATCATCAGCGGCAGAACAAGATTGAAGTCCATTGTCATTTCAAAAACGATGACAATGGCGGTGATGGGCGCTTTGGAGACGGCACTGAAAAATGCCCCCATGCCAGCCAGGGCGTAGGTGGTCGGTGAACCCACTGCCAAGGTTACCTCCTGCACGAACCCGACCAGATAGCCAAGCCCAGACCCCAGAATCAGGGAAGGCGCGAATAACCCGCCAGGGGCACCAGAACCACAGGCGACGAGCGTCAGTATATACTGAGCCACAAAAGCGATCGCTGCCATTTCCCAGCTCACTCCACCTGCCAGCAGGGACTCTCGCAGCCCGGTGTTGTCTCGAAATGTTGAGGGGAGAAGGGCGGTCACGATACCAGAAATTAATCCAGCCAGCCCAATTCGCAGCGGTAGAGAAAGTTTGAGGCGGCGATAGAAGGCGAGGGAAGTAAAAATTCCTTTCCCAAACATTGCCCCCAGCACCCCAGCCAAGGCTCCTAACAACAGGTAAAAAGGAATCTCTTGGGCAAAAAAGCTAGTCTGAGATTGGCTAATATCGAGGTTGAGGTCAAGGCTACGACCGCCCAGCAGCCGCGACACAACCGCACCGATAAAGGATGCGAGAATGGCTGTGCCCAAGGTGAGGTCGGATAAATCTTGGAGGAGTTCTTCGACAATAAACAGCACACCGGCAATCGGTGCATTGAAACCAGCCGCTAACCCAGCACCCGCACCAGCGGCAATCATCTGGCGGCGATGGTCGGGCGAAGTAGGAACCCAGTGGCTGAATTGAGCAGCAACGGCTGCACCGATATGCACGGTTGGCCCTTGACGCCCCAAGGTGAGTCCGGAACCCAGAGCAATAATGCTGCTGGCTAACTTCACGAGGGCAACTCGTAAATTCAGGGCGATGGGGAATTGAGAAAGGGCAGCTTTAACAAAAGGAATGCCGCTCCCCGCTGCTTCTGGTGCCAGACGTTCGACTAGGAAGCCGGAGAGGAGTCCAAAGGATAAACCAATGGCGGGTAATGCGAACCATGCAGGGAGAAAGTGGGAAGCATGAACTCGCCATGCACCCAAGGTCCCGACGCCGACTTTGAACAGAACTGCGGCGAGTCCCGATACTAACCCAATTAGACAAGCTTCAGCGATCGCTAAACGCCGTCTGGGTTGTAAGAAAGCTTTGACCTTGGATTTGGGAAATTTGAGTCTTGAGTGTAAAGACAAAACTTGAGAACTTAACACTCTCAAATAATTCATAAGTCATTCAACATTTTGCCCTCAACTCATTTCATGGCTAATGGCTAATGGCTAACGGCTAACGGGCAATTAGCCAGTCTTCGATTCGGATTAACTCAGCATTTTGCCGGTGACAGACAGCCCTTCCACAATCAGAGATGGGGTATAGACCGAACCATTCCACTCGGCGTCGCCTCCCAATGCCACTAGCTGCTTGAGGGCTGCGTATACGTTACCTGCCACCATCGTATCTTTTACCCTGCCGACCACCTGACCGTTCTTGATCCGGTAGCCCAGGTCAACGTTAATCGAGAAGTCCCCCGAAATCCCAGAACCGCCTCCCAGCATCTGATCTACTACCAGCCCATCACCCATCTGCTGCATTAAGCTCAGCAGATCCCCAGTTCCCGGATGAATCAGCAAATTAAATAGCCCCGGTGTCGGGTAACTACCTAAACCGGGACGAAACCCGTTTCCAGTAGTCCCGCTACCCAGCTGGCGTCCGGTCGTGCGGTCGGTATAAAACAGCTGCAAAATGCCGTCTTTGATAAATTCCAGATTCCGCGTGACCGTGCCTTCATCATCAAAAGGACAGCTAAACGGCCCAGATTCTGGGTTTTGGGTAATGGTGAGGGCTTTTGAAGTCACGGGTTCGCCCAAGCGATCGCTCCACGGCGAAGCCCCCTCAAGGGTTCGTTTCCCATTCAGTGCAGCTGAGAGGGTTCCCCAAAGCATATCCGCTGCTTTGGCGGTAAATAACACGGGCACGCGACCGATGGGGGGTGAAATGTTTTCTTTCGCCCACGCTAACCGCTGCAAAATTTGGTTTGCCAAGGCGACCGGATCGAGGCTATCCCGCTGGGTTTGTCCATCGCCAACGCTCAAGAAATCATCCCCCCGTACCCATTCGGCTGCCAGATAACAGCTGAGGGTCGTATCGGTATAGCGACAATCCAATCCTTTGGTGTTGACAAGGCGCGTCGTTTCTGCTTCGCATTCCCATTGAGCGGTGCAGAGGACTTCTGGGTAGGCATCTCGGACGAGGGCGATCGCTTCTTTGCCCATTAATATCAGCTCCTCGACGGGCATAAACTCGCCCAAGTCGGGATACTTAGATGCCCGTCCCTCAGTCAATTCCACGGTTTCCACTCCGTTGAGTGCCGACAAAGCGATCGCTCGATCTACCAGTGCTTGCGGTTCCACAGGGCCATAAGCAACGGCTAAACCCGGACGCCCTTCTCGCCACAGCCGCAACGCCGTCCCTTCTGATTGGGCACTTTCCAGTTGTTTGAGCCGGTTGGCTTCAAAAAAAACTGGGCGAGAAAGCGATCGCGCTTGATAAACCTCCGCTTCCTCGGCTCCCGAACGAGTGGCTAACTCCAATAACTGCTCTGCTAGCGTCTCTTGTGGTAAATCGTTAAAACCCATATTCTGACCGTGGAATTTATTGATGGAACCGCCAAGACGCCCTCATAAAGTCAAAGTAGAAAGTGCGAAATTCTGTCGCTCAGTCTCAACATCCGCGCTTTTACTCCGACTTTTATGCTTGTCTGAGAGCCTTTTTTTATGTCTTTGTCTTCTATTCTCCCAGTCTGGTTGCGAAACCGAAAGATTTACTTTGGAATCAATTTAACTCAGAGGCAATTCTTGCATTAGCCAAAAACCCGCAAAGGATTCTGATTGCGGATCGGACTGAATCGCTAAAAAATGCAACATCCCAGCTTTTCGCTTGGCGTCCTCAAAGTTTTCGGCTTCCGTCAAAGTTTTTGAATCTTTGATACTTGCCAAAATCCAGCTATTACTCTCACCCGTCTCTAAAAGCAATCTAGGCGGTGTGTTCCGATTAAATTTCAGGAACGCCGGTTCAATTCCCGACATCCAGCCAGCCATTGGCACTGCTCTGGGAGAGAAAATCACCACTCCTGGAATCTGCGTCTCCGGTGGCAAAGGCGCGAAATCTCCTAATCCAATGAGTGGGAAAGCTTCTCGAAAGCCAATGTCCCACTCGTGCATTTCCTCAAAGGCTTCCGCTGACAAGGTTACAAATGCCCACTTTTGCCCAACCAGCGCATCCGGTAAAGGTTGGGGCGGCTGGGGTTGGTATTGGACAGAGGGATTCGGGGCAACTCCTTGGTAGCCCGATTGCTGGGGATAAACGTCCTGCATCCGCTCTTGCAGCCACCGATACAATGTAAAAGTTCGGCGGCTCAGCTGAGCGGAAATGCCCAACTCATCGCAGGCTTTCACAATCATTTTGGTCATCGGGCGGCGGAAGAAGCGGATTTTTTGAGGAGGTTCAGCTGCCCTAGCGATCGCTTCTTCCAACGTCGTTCGCAGCCAGATCGAATTTACCGTGCTATTGGGGCAAAACTCGGCGTAACGAAACAGGGACTCAGGTTTGGTGCGGATATCCAACGGACTTTCGCACACCAATAATTCCCAAATCTTTTTCTGTTGTTCGTCCAAAATTGGACGCGAATAAAAATCTAATTCCCAAACTGTTCCCATGCCGCGCCGTTAAAATCTGGTCACTTCCTTCATAATACGTTTGAAGCATCCTTTTACTCATGATTTACATCGACGGTTCCTACGGAGAAGGCGGCGGACAGGTTTTACGGACTTCCCTCAGCCTGGCGGCGATCGCAGGCCATCCGATCCGAATCGGGCGGGTTCGGGCGGGACGCAAAAAGCCCGGACTCGCTGCCCAACACTTAACGGCTGTGCGTGCCGCTGCTGCCATCTGCGGAGCGAAAGTACAGGGGGATACGTTGGGTTCAACGGCTTTAGAGTTTATTCCGGGTGATTCAATCCAACCGGGAAAATACACGTTTGATGTCACCGAAGCACAGGAAGGCGGTTCGGCGGGTGCTGTCACTTTGGTTTTGCAGACAATTTTGCTGCCCTTAGCGATCGCGCAGGGAGAATCGCAGGTGACGCTGCGCGGCGGCACCCATGTCGCCTATAGTCCCGCTTATACCTACATCGAGCAAGTCTACTTGCCTCTGTTACGTCAGATGGGAGTGGAAGCTGAGGTGAGGATACGCAGTTGGGGGTGGTATCCCCAAGGCCAAGGAGAAGTGGAACTTCGCGTTAGCGGTAGGGGCGTTAGGGGTAAGAACAGGGAAATCCAACCATTGCGAGGGATTAGCCTTCTGGAACCTGGAGAATTTCAGCAGGTGCGGGGGATTGCTGTGGTGACACAACTTCCTTCCCACATTCCCCAACGGATGGCTAGCCGCGCCGAGAATGTGTTGCATCAGGCAGATCTCAAAGCCACTGTCCAACCCTTACGGGAAAGGGGTATCGCACCAGGGGCGGGGATTTTCCTCACCGCTGAGTACGAGAATAGTAAGGCTTTCTTTGGTGCTTTGGGACGTCTGGGACTGCCAGCCGATAAAGTTGCCGATATGGCTTGTCAGGAGTTGCTGGATTTTCATAACACTGGCGCACCCGTCGATGTACACCTGGGGGATCAGTTGCTATTGCCAGCGGCTTTAGCTGACTCGACGAGTCAATACCGAGTGGCGGAGATTAGCACCCACCTAACGACCAATGCATGGGTGATTGAGCAGTTTGGGTTGGCATCAATAACGATTGATGAAGTCGATCGTCGGGTGACGGTAACACCCAACCCCGATAGATGAGTAGGGACAGTTAGGCGATCGCTTCTAAATTTCCAGTTAATTTAAACACGACAACGGCTCCCATACTGCTAATATTGCCCTCATCGCCGCAGACTTTGATGTTCACTGCTGCAACAAAATGGACTAATGGCTGACCTACCTCCTTCATTGCCACCAGGGTGTGTTCTCCGACCAGCCCGTGCGGAAGAAAAATGGTTAATTCAGCAATTATTATTAGAATTCACAAAATCTGAGGCTTTAAAATTTGATTTGAGAGTTTTATCTTTCAATTTCCTAATTTTGATTGCCTTGACTTTTTTCATGCTAGCAATCATACAAATTATCAAAATTCTTGCTTCTAATTTCTTGCTCGGAATTCTTTTGTTTCTTATCCTTTCACTTCTTTTTATTGTTACTCTTTGTTTAGCAGCTTCCTTTATTCTATTTTTCTTCTCAATTTTTACCTATGCTTTTGTCAATTGGTCGCGGTTCTGGGTCATTGAATGTAATGGAAGCTTAGTAGCTTGCGGTGAAATAAACGGCTACAGTACGCACTCTATGCTGTATTACTTATTTGTGAAACCTGTTTGGCGCAGCCAGCACCTGGGTTCCTATCTAGTGAAGCGTCTTGTTCAAGAAGCGACCCATCCCCTCTATTTAGTCTGTAAGCCTAAATTAGTACGATTTTATTCGCAACTTGGCTTTACGATTGTTCCTTGGCAAGAAATCTCACAGCCTCTCAAATCAAGTTTTCACATTTTCCAACTAGATACCCTAATTAGTGGAAATGTTTGGACAGTTATGCGGTATCAAAGTTAGAAAAATCAGGGATTTTTGTAAAATCCCTGATTTTTGCGATTGAATTCTTAAGGAACATCAATCGGAATCAAGGCATTTTCAGGCACATAGCTACTAAACCGTTCGCCATCCGCTAAGATAGCTACCATCCGCAGCGGAAAATCTGGACCGATTTGCAAATCTGCCCAAGGAACTGCCACTTCCAAACACTTATTTAAACCCACTTGAGCGCGGCTAAACCGAGGATGCCACTTGAGATGTTCCCCAGCCTCCTCAAACTCAATCGTGTGAGTCAGTAAGTTAATCCCTAAATGGTGGTGGAACAGATAGTTCAGTGGCGCTTCGTCAGGTAAATTTTCCAGCGGAATGGGGCTATTGTGCATTGTTTGGTTGGGATAGAACCACAGCAAATGCAACTCTGGCGGACAGCCTTTACCCGGTTGAATGCCGGTCTGGAAGTCCAGCCGTAGATAGAAGTTAAGGTGATCCACGCCGTACCAAAGACGCTGAATGGCACTGCTCTTGTGCATCGTACCCCGCGATCCGCCCACATCAATCCGACCAGCGCGATCCCAATCCTGTTCGTCACCCAGTCCATCGATGGTGGGATGAATAAAGCCTTGGGGTCGATGGTCTCCCCGCGCTTCGTGAGCTTCTACGGGTTGGCGCAAGTTCGACGGGATCGGCTCATTTAAAGCTTGGTAAATCGCACACAGGTGTTCCCGGAACAGCTGGTCGAACATGGCATCTTGGTTTGAGGAATGACCTTCGCCAAACCACCAGAACCAATCGGAACCTTCTGCGGCGTACAAAGCTTCCCAAACTTCTGGATTGTTTTCCTCGGTTGCTTCTGGATGGCTAGCCAAGACTTTCCGCGCATCTTCTAAGAGATCCCAGGCGCGATTTTTGGCGGGATCGCCAATCCAAGTTGTAAAGCTGCCATCGACCCAAGAGCCGCTGTGCAGCTGCTCGGCGGGGATGATTGCCTTGGGAGGGAACTGGTCTAGAAATTCCGAAACCGTGACCAATTTCAGCTCTGAGTGGTCGCTCAGCGTTTGATAAAGAGCTTCTAAGAAGGGCTTACCATCCAGATGGTAGTGTTCCCAACAGTTTTCGCCATCAAGGGCAATGTTGACCAGCCACGGTTGTTCTAGGGCTGTACCGCCTCCTTTCTGACGGTGTTTCAGGGTGCGAGCGATCGCTTCCAAATGCCCGACTAAGTCGGCGGCGGCGCGGCGCGGTTCCATCGCTCCATAAGTAAAGCCAATTAAATCTGATAATCGGTGATCCCGAAACACGATCGCTAAGTCGCCGAACTCGGTTTGCAGCCGATAAGGTTGATATAGTAATTCGGGTTCGTAGACATTCCCCGCGCCGTCTCGATGGAAAAATTGCTTCTTAGACCAACCTAAGACGGCTTCATCCGAGCAGATCCACTTATATCCTTGCTTGGCGATATAAGGCAAAATTTCGGGGCTGACCGATTGTTCTGAAGGCCACAAACCACGCGGTTCTTGCCCAAACCGATCTTTATACATATCCCAAGCTTTTTGGAGATGTCTGGGGATATCTTCAGCCCACTGGAAGCGCTGCTTCGGCAAGGTCATGTTGGGCACCGCCACCCGACCGGAGTTGGTATCGTTCAGTAAGGGCAAAATTGGGTGCGTGTAGGGCGTTGTCGATACTTCCAGTTGCCCCGCTTCTTGCATCTGCCGGTGCTGCGGAATGATGCGACTCAAGATTTCTCGTTGTTTAGAGAAAATTCGCTGGCGATCGCTTAAAGTAAAGTTTCTTCCCTGCTTCAACCAGCCCTCAATCTCTGGATCGTCCCAAAACAAAGGATCGATCCACGCCAGATTATGCCAAGCGAGCAAATCGCTGTAATCTTGCGGATTCCAATTTGTCCAACACCATTCTTCCCCCTTTTCTTGACGTTGCCCGTACAGTTCTCCGTAGCGAGGATGAGGGTCAATTAAAGTATGGTGATTGGCATCAAAAAAATGCTCAATAATAAATCTTTTTTGTTCATCACTCAGTTGCTGTTCCGGCGTCAAAGCTGCTGCTAAGTACGGGTCCATCGCCGTGCCAGCAACATAATCCTCTAACTGCAAAATCAAAGATGGCACGAGATTAACCGTTTGATGCAGCTTCGGATAACGAGCCAGCAGCAGCACTAAATCTAGGTAATCTTTCGTCCCATGCAGCCGCACCCACGGTAAACGATACTGATTGACTGCGCGGCTTTTGTACAGAGGTTGATGTTGATGCCAGATGAAAGAGATATAGAGAGGATGGGGCATAGGAAAAGTAAATAGTAGAAACTAAAAAGGCAAAAGAAATATCTGTTTTATTTCTTTTGCCTTTGGCTTTGAAAAGACTGGTTCAATTAAACTAAAAAGGCAAAAGAAATCAGAAAAAATCTTTTGCCTTTTGCCTTTTACCTTTTGCCTTTAAAGGACTTGCTCAACTTCGGCAATTTCGGGGATAAATTCACGCAAGCGGCGCTCAATTCCCATTCTCAGCGTCATTGCTGAACTAGGGCAAGATCCGCAGGCTCCTTGGAGGCGTAGCTTCACGACTGGACCGTCGATGTCTACCAGCTCAACGTTACCACCATCGGACATTAAGTAAGGGCGCAGTTCATCCAAAACTTGTTCGACGTTTTCTGAAGTCAGTGCCAGTGTTTGTGACATGGTTAGTTTACCTTATCGAATCTTTCTTTCTATTGCAGCTATGTTGATCCTAGTTCACGCAGAGATAAAAACTCATCGCGAAAATGGAGAACACTGGGGACAGCCGAGAGGGTATCGTAACGCGGACCGCCTATACCGCTGCTGGTTCCAGTAACTTAACGTTCGCGTAGTTGAACTCGGTGGTCGTTTTTTGACCTTGCTCATTCGCGTGAATTACCTGCTTGGTCATCACGTAGTAATCGCCGACTTTCTCGAAGGTATCCTCAAATTGCATTTCTCTGAGCAATTCACCTGTCTGAGGATTCTGGAAGACAACATCGTAGCGACTGGCGGCGTAGCCTTCTCCGGTGTCTAAACTTTCAGCAGTATCGATGACAAATGCCATTCGACCCATTACCCGACTCACCTGGCAAATTTCAGTGCCTCGGATTTTGTAGTTAGATCCCATCGCATCGCCTTTAACCAGAATTTCCGTAGCGCCGCTGGCGTCCGTTTCCCCCAGGTTAAATTCGTTCTTGCCGTGAGCTTTGTCAAAAGACCCCCGCTTGCGGTGGGTGACAATATCCCTGAGCTGAGTATAGATGCTCTCTTGCACCGTTTCGTCTTCGATGCCGGTAACTTCAACAGTCATGTCGCTGTTGATGCGAATTTTGCCTTTGTAGACTTCATCACCTTGCTTGAGTTCTACATCAGCACTATATCCTGGGAAATTAGTATCCCAGGTGTAGCGGTTTTCGTAGGCAGCCCGAAACAAGTCACGAGCATTTGCTTGCTCAGTCATAGACTCTTACTTTAATCAACTTCTTTCCTAGTGTAAAAATGTTTGCAGAGTAGTGACACGGTTTGGCGACACAATTATCTGAAAACTGGGGTTAGCAGAAAAACCCGACAGCGTCGCTGTACCCACCTAGATTAATAGCTCTTTTGAACCCGTCTATAGCGTAGTAATCATTACTGGAGGTTGATACAGGGGTACAGTGACCATGACTGTTGAGCCGAGTCCTTCGCCGTAACGATGAACATGAATATTGCCAGCCATTGCTTTGAGCAGCTTTTGGGAGATTGTTAGTCCGAGTCCCGTACCCGCGTCGGGAGTTGTGGGAGAGCCATTCACTTTACCGAACAATTGAAACTAAGGCACCGGCTTATGTCCAGTGCTTTTCCCAAACTTTCAACCGTTTGCTGAAAATCGCTTTTAGATTGAGTGTGCGATCGCTCCTGTTAGCAATTTGGTTCAAAGTTTTGGTACGGTTCGGAAATTGGCTCAGTCATAGAATCCTGTTGACCTCGCAGGCTATGTTGGCGTGCTTGCTTTCTCGAAATTTCATCGTAGAGCCTGAAACTACCAGCAAGCAGCTTGTTTGTGCTTTCAACTGGTAGAGCCAACTCAATCCAATTTCATCAATCCCCGAAAGTAGCACCTACATTAACAATCCATCGAACCTGTCTGTTGCGTTGAAATCATTACCGGCTCTTGATACAGAGGCACGGTGAACGTAACTGTTGAACCCAGCCCTTCGCCCATACTGTAGAAGTTTACGACCCCGCCCATTGCTTCTACCAGCCTTTGAGATATTGCCAATCCCAATCCGGTACCACCGTACTGTCTGGTGCGAGAGCCATCTACCTGGCTAAAAGATTGAAATAGTTTGTCTTGCTTGTCAAGGGAGACGCCAATCCCCGTATCGGCGACTTGGACTTTCACAACGCCTGGACATTCCTGTCCTCCAAACTTGAGTTTCTTTTTACTGACCTCGGCACTGACCGTGACGCCGCCTTCATGGGTAAATTTGATTGCATTCCCTATCAGGTTTAACATCACCTGGAGCAGCCGCTGGTAGTTGCCATACAGGATAATTTCATCGTAAGTAGATGGCATTTGAATGCATAAGCTCAGGTTTTTCTGCTGCGCCTGATTCTGGGTAAATTCCTCAACATCCCCGAATAGTTCTTCCAGCTTCACCTGTCCCAGTTCCAGCTCCATTTTGCCTGCTTCAATTTTGGCGACATCGAGAATGTCATTGATCAGGTTGAGGAGATGTAAAGCTGAACGGTAAGCATCTTGGATAAAATCCAGTTGCTCTTCTGGCTCGTCTACCGTCCCATCTAGGATCAGCTTCAGGGAGCCAATCATGCCGTTTAGCGGTGTCCGAAGTTCGTGGGAAGTATTTGCTAGAAACTCTGATTTGAGGCGAGAAGCTTCTTCTGCTTGTTCGCGGGCTTCTTCTAATTCTTTGTACAGGGTGGCGTGAGCGATCGCGGTTCCAACCTGATCTGCCAGTTCTCTAACTAACTCAACTTCGGCATCGTTCCATCGCCGAGTGCGATCGCACTGTTGCAAAGCGATGACGCCATTTGGCTGGTTTTGATAGCAGGTAGAAACGACTAATACCGATTGTTGCCCAAACGCATTCACCCCAGCCTGTTCTACCACAACTGGCTCGCCTTGTGTCTCCAGTGCTTGCCTTAGATAGGGTTGCTCGGCAAGCTGTAACTGTTGTCCCAGCATCGACCGAAACGTCTCCTGGCAATACTCCGCCACCACCTGCACTTTGGGCTTAGAACTTTCGTAGTTGCAGATGATGCAGCGACTAACGTTAAGCGCTTCTCCTAGTCCTCTAACCGTTTGCTGCCAAATGGTATCTAGATCGAGCGTGCGACGGATATTCCTAGCAATCTGACTCAGCAGTTTTTGGTACTGATCTGGACTTGACACAGTTGACTCGAAAGTTGGCAGTGAGACATTAACAGGAGCCGCCATCAGAGTATACCTGTAAACTGCAAAAGGAGAAGAAGCTAATGATTACCAGCCGTTTTCTGTGATAGATACAACCTCAAAAGACTTGCCCTGCGGCTAAAGTCTACATCTAGAGTGTTCTTTATTTTTCATTAATCGTTCCATTCTCCTCTCGGAGGCACGGGCGGATTCCTCTCTAGGTTCCGAGTCAGTTCATCATCTCGATCTCGTTCGCCTCTAAGCCACTGCCGAATTGCCGTCTCAATGACCTTACTCGGATCGTTGGTCAGGTGCTTAATTTGTGCTAACAGTTCAGAATCAAGGTGGATAGAAATTTCCACCTTTTCGGCTGAACCCTGAGAATATCTGGCCCGATCGTTCATATCAGTACAGTGATGACATTTCCAAGCAAATCCAACGCGGAAGAGGATGCGCCGTCTTTCCATGCTAACTGCTGATGCAAGCAACGCAGTGAGTAGAGGGCAGCTCCTAATCCTAATGGGCAACAAAATTTTGCAATTCCGATCCCTAGTATGCATTCTGACATTCTCTGGGCGCTAACTGCTAGTTGGCAATAGCGCTCTATTTTCTGGTGAGGGCGGCTGCTCCTGAAGCATTGCCACTTTTCGGTAGAGAAGTCGTTCTCTCATCAGAAAATTACCCTTTTTTTAAAGGTTTTTCATCAGAGCAGTTTTTGCATGGATTTAATTCCAATGTGCCCTAATCTACTTGAATACACAAGATTTCTTTTTAAGTCTTTAGATTCACAATACCTTTTGCTGTGTTCTCATCACCCTCCCATGCCAAATTAAATGGTTATCGCTTCGCTTGACTAACTGTTTGACAGTTAGTCAGTCCTCCTTCCTCAACCCTCAGTCCTCCTTCCTCAACTCTCAGTCCTCAGTCCTCCCTACTCAACCCTCAGTCCTCAGTCCTGCATCTATTTTTATCGCTGTCTCTGATTTAGGTAAACCGCGCAGATTTTCTACTGTATAGTCATCGAAGGCGGTAACTGTCCTACTCAAAGTTAAAGAATTGTTTCACGTTGACAGAAGGGACATATCTGCGGCTGTCCTAACTGCCTGGGCATCGGAAACATTACAATATTTGAAGTCCGCTAAACTTTTCAATTGCCGTTCGTGCCTTTTTGTTTGGCTATGACTGACGTACCTGTTTCTCGCATTCGTAATTTCTCGATCATTGCCCACATTGACCACGGAAAATCCACTCTGGCGGATCGCCTCTTGCAGTTTACGGGCACGGTGCAAGATCGGCAGATGAAGGAACAGTTCCTGGACAATATGGATTTAGAACGGGAGCGCGGCATTACGATTAAGCTGCAAGCTGCCCGAATGAACTATACCGCCAAGGATGGTCAACAGTACGTTCTAAATCTAATTGATACACCTGGTCACGTTGATTTTTCCTACGAGGTGTCGCGTTCCCTCGCCGCTTGCGAAGGCGCACTCTTGGTAGTGGATGCCTCTCAAGGGGTGGAAGCGCAAACGCTTGCCAATGTTTATCTCGCCCTTGAGAATAATCTGGAAATTATTCCAGTATTAAATAAAATCGATCTCCCTGGAGCTGAGCCAGATCGGGTAAAGGGAGAAATTGAAGAAATTATCGGACTGGATTGTAGCGGTGCAATTCTCGCTTCTGCGAAAGAAGGGCTTGGGATTGACGAGATCCTGGAGTCGATCGTTCACTTAGTCCCGCCGCCGATAGATACGGTGTCCCAACCGCTGAGAGCTTTAATTTTTGATAGTTACTATGACAGCTATCGGGGTGTAATTGTATACTTCCGGGTGATGGATGGTACGGTCAAAAAAGGCGATCGCGTTCGTCTGATGGCGACCGGCAAAGAATATGAAATTGACGAATTGGGTATCCTTTCCCCGACTCAGAAGCCGGTGAACGAACTGCACGCCGGAGAAGTGGGCTACCTAGGAGCGGCGATTAAAGCGGTGGAAGATGCTCGCGTGGGCGACACCATTACCCTAGCGAATGCCCCTGCTAGCGAGGCATTGCCCGGTTACACCGAAGCGAAGCCGATGGTCTTTTGCGGCTTGTTCCCTACCGATGCTGACCAATACCCAGACTTACGGGAAGCCCTGGAAAAACTGAAATTAAATGATGCGGCGTTGAACTACGAACCGGAAACGTCCAGCGCAATGGGGTTTGGCTTCCGCTGCGGCTTCTTGGGCTTGCTGCACATGGAGATCGTCCAAGAGCGTCTAGAGCGGGAATACGATTTAGATTTGATTATCACCGCTCCTTCGGTGGTCTATCGGGTGATTACCAATAAGGGAGAGGAAGTCTACATTGATAATCCCAGCCACCTACCGCCGCCGAACGAGCGGGAAAAAATTGAGGAGCCTTATGTCAAGGTAGACATGATTACCCCAGAAGTCTATGTGGGGACTTTGATGGAGTTATGTCAAAACCGGCGTGGTGTCTTCAAAGATATGAAGTATTTAACGCAGGGGCGAACCACGCTGACTTATGAGTTACCCCTGGCGGAAGTGGTGACGGACTTTTTTGACCAAATGAAGTCCAGAACTCGCGGCTATGCCAGTATGGAATATCATTTGATTGGCTATCAGGAAAATCCCCTGGTTAAGCTAGATATTTTAATCAACAACGACCCCGTTGATGCCTTGGCGATGATTGTGCATCGGGATAAGGCTTACAACGTAGGACGTGGTTTGACAGAAAAGTTGAAGGAACTGATTCCCAGGCATCAGTTCAAAATTCCGATTCAAGCCGCGATTGGCAGTAAGATTGTCGCCAGCGAACATATCCCCGCTTTGAGAAAAGATGTGCTTGCCAAGTGCTACGGCGGTGATATTTCTCGAAAGAAAAAGTTGTTGCAGAAGCAGGCTAAAGGGAAGAAGCGCATGAAGTCGATTGGGACGGTTGATGTACCGCAATCAGCTTTCATGGCGGTGTTGCGCCTGGATCAAGAGTAGCGCTTGAATTGAGACTACTGAATTGAGACTTACGCTGGATTTTTAAGCTAAGCTTAGGAATCCAGCGTATTTTCATAGCTTGGTGTCTTACATAGGGTGCTATTCCAGGCTGAGAGTGGGAAAGGAACGAACTTGAGGCGAAGAAATGAATGCCGAGGAGCGATCGCTAATCTTTACGATATCTTCATCGATATGTTCAAAGATTTATTGAAAATGCAGGTACATCTGGACACCATCGCATGGCAAGGTTAGTCTAAGATGGATTCCAACTCTTAAAAGACTCAATTGCCAGATGAGAATTTTAGTCACAGGTGGTGCTGGTTTTATCGGTTCCCATCTGATCGACCGGCTAATGACGCAAGGGCATGAAGTCATTTGCCTCGATAACTTCTATACCGGACACAAACGCAACATCCTGAAGTGGCTGGATAATCCATATTTTGAACTCATCCGTCACGACATCACCGAACCGATACGCTTGGAAGTAGAGCAAATTTATCACCTAGCTTGCCCCGCCTCTCCAGTACACTACCAGTTCAACCCAGTAAAGACCGTGAAAACGAATGTCCTGGGTACACTGAATATGTTAGGACTGGCAAAGCGGGTGAAGGCGAGATTACTCTTGGCTTCCACCTCAGAAGTGTACGGCGATCCTGAAATCCACCCCCAGACTGAAGAATATCGCGGTAATGTCAATACGATAGGAATTCGCTCCTGCTATGACGAAGGCAAGCGAATTGCAGAAACACTGGCGTTTGACTATTATCGCCAGAATCATGTAGAAATTCGAGTCGCGCGAATCTTCAACACCTACGGCCCTCGAATGTTAGAAAATGACGGTCGAGTGGTTAGCAACTTTGTAGTGCAAGCTCTGCGGGGTACCGCCCTAACCGTTTATGGTGATGGTTCGCAAACCCGAAGTTTCTGCTACGTTTCAGACCTAGTGGAAGGGCTGATGCGGCTGATGAATGGCGAGCATACGGGACCGATTAATTTAGGGAATCCCGATGAATATACGATTTTAGAGCTGGCTGAGGCTGTCCAAAAGATGGTGAACCCAGACTCGAAGATTAAGCTTGAGCCACTGCCAGAAGACGATCCTCGCCGACGGCGTCCGGATATCACGCGGGCAAAGACTTGGCTGGATTGGGAGCCAACAATACCCTTGCAAGAAGGGTTACAACTGACTATAGAAGATTTTCGCGATCGCTTAGCTTCTCTGCCGGAGAATCGCATCCACAGCGATTCGTGAATTAGAGTCCTTTGTCAAAAGTTAATTATCAATGACTTTTAACAAAAGACTACCCAACAGAATCGTACCCCCAGAACTGTCATTCCAATTTTTTTGAGGTTTACTCCTATGCGTGTTTGCGTAATTGGCACTGGATATGTTGGCTTGGTCACGGGTGCCAGTCTTGCTCATATTGGACATCATGTCATCTGCGTTGACAATAACGAAGAAAAAGTCAAGTTGATGAAGGCGGGACAGTCCCCGATTTATGAGCCAGGACTGTCAGAAATTATGCAATCGGCTTCCCAGTCAGGGCATCTTGAGTTCACTACCGATTTGGGTGCTGGAGTGGCTCATGGAGAAATTTTGTTCATCGCAGTAGGGACGCCCGCTTTGGCAAATGGTGAAAGCGATACCAGGTATGTTGAAGCCGTTGCCCGTGGAATTGGCGCTCATCTTGACGGTGGTTACAAAGTTATTGTGAATAAATCCACAGTGCCAATTGGTTCTGGGGACTGGGTGCGGATGATTGTACTTGATGGCGTGCTGGAGCGCCAAAAGTCCTTAGTGGGAGCTGGTGGCGTTGTTACCGAGGAGCTGACACTAGAAACAACTCCTCAGTTTGATGTTGTTAGTAATCCAGAATTTTTGCGCGAAGGTTCGGCGGTTTACGACACCTTTAACCCGGATCGGATTGTGCTGGGTAGCACCAATCCGAAAGCGATCGCCATGATGCAGGAACTCTATGCTCCCATTGTCGAGCGCCAGGTGGCAGAAGACAAATCCTTACCGCAAGTGCCCGTCGTGGTGACAGACATCAACTCTGCTGAGATGATTAAGTACGCCGCCAATGCCTTCCTCGCAACCAAAATCAGCTTTATCAACGAAGTTGCTAATATTTGCGATCGCGTGGGTGCTGATGTTACCCAAGTCGCTAAGGGCATCGGTTTGGATTCCCGGATTGGTAACAAGTTCTTGCAAGCTGGGATTGGCTGGGGTGGTTCCTGCTTCCCGAAAGATGTCTCGGCTTTGATTCATACCGCGGACGACTACGGCTATGAAGCTCAACTGCTCAAATCTGCTGTGAGTGTCAACCAGCGCCAGCGCGTGATTGCGATCGAAAAACTGCAACAGGCGCTAAAAATCCTCAAAGGCAAAACGGTGGGATTGCTAGGTCTGACTTTCAAACCCGATACCGATGATATGCGCGATGCTCCAGCGCTCAATCTCATCGAGCAACTAAACCGGCTGGGGGCGAAAGTGAAAGCCTACGATCCAATTGTTTCTTCAACTGGGATGCGTCATGGGTTAACCGGCGTGATGGTGGAAACCGATCCCGAACGGCTGGCTGATGGCTGTGACGCCCTTGTGTTGGTGACAGACTGGCAGCAGTTCCAGACCCTAGACTACAGCAAAATGTCTAAGCTGATGAACAACGCGGTGATGATTGATGGTCGTAACTTCCTCAACCGGAAGGAAATAGAAAGCGCCGGTTTCCAATACATCGGTGTTGGTCGCTAGGAAAAGTTTTGAGTTAGGGAGTTATGAGTTATTAACTCATAACTCCCTAACTCTTTGCCTGACTTGGTACCAGATTAGACCAGCGACAATTAATCCCAGACCCATTTGCCAGATTTGCGGCTCTACCCAGAAAGCCAGGAACAGGCAAGATCCTAGACCTGCCCAGGCTATCCATTTGGGATAGAGCCGTTCTGAATCTGGCATTTTTAATGCTGCCAGATTGGTAATTGCATAGTAAATCAAGACGTTAAAGGCACTGAACGACCAAGTCGTTTTGACATTGCCAAGCAGAACTAAAAGAGCGATCGCAATTCCGACCACGACCACCGCTAAATCGGGTGTCGTTCCTTGCCGATTTAGCCGTGCCAAAATTCTGGGCATATCCCGGCGTCTTCCCATCGCCAGCAGCACGCGGGACAAACCCAAAATCAAGTTTAATAGTACCCCCAGCATCGCCGCGATCGCACCAATTGATAAAATCGCCGCACCTCTTGAACCGGCAACGCTGCGAACTGCCACCTCGAGGGGTGCTGCCTGTGCCTGGGTTGCTTTGCCCAAAATTTCTGTCCCGACCGCCCCAATGCCAACCGTTGCCACTGCCATGTAAAGCAGCATTGTCACCCCCAGGCTAACAATCATCGCGATTGGAATTGTCTTCCGGGGTTCCCGTGCTTCCTCGCCCAACGTGGCAATCCTTCCATAACCCGTGTAAGCCACAAACATCAGCGCACTGGCTTGGAGTACCGTCGCCGGAGAACCTTTGAAAAATGGCGTGAGATTTTCTGTACCAACCTCTGTGGCGCGGGGTAGACAGATAAGGACAAAGAAAATTAAAGAGAGCAGCGACACCGACACGATGGCAATATTGACGCGATTAGAGCGGCGAATCCCGCTCAAAACAATTAAAGTCATTAAAATCGCCGCAGCTAGCGCCGTGGGAATCAGAAATCCCCGCCCATACAAACCCGTCGCATTCAGCAAGTAGCCAGCAAAACCTAAAGCTGCCGTTGCTGCTGAAGCAGTTTTTGCCAATAGAAACATCCAGCCTGCGGTAAAACCCAGACTCGGATTGAGATACTTGTAGCCATATTCGTAGCTGCCACCGCTGACGGCGTGATTCGCTGCTAACTGGGCACTATTGAGACCATTGCAGGTTGCCACGACGGCTCCAATCGCGATCGCCAAAATTACCGCCGGTCCTGCGATTCCGGCGGCAATGCCGATGCTGACAAACACGCCCGTGCCTACGATCGAACCCAAACCCATCATCGTGGCACCCAAAACCCCTAACTCTCTCTGAAGCTGCGGGGGTGAGGTTCCAGCAGTCACAAGATATCTCCCAGATAACACTACTGTTATCCTAAGGCTGAGAGGTTAAGACACAGTTGTGCGATCGCTTACCTTTAGGAATTAAGGATAGAACAGAGGTGTTCAATCCTCGTTCCTTATCCCTGTTCCTTTTAACGCGGTTCTGACCCTGCGATTGCCAGTAACCCATGACGATTGACTACAATCAAGGATTATTGGGAACGCGCTCGATTTGGGCATAGCCACTGAAAATTAGCTTATCTCCTTGGGTTTCCAAACGGTTAATTCGCATGGTTACGCCGTCAAGATTAAAGCGATCCAAATCGACCATGTTATCTAAAATTTCAGAAAATGCCGAGGTCAAGGTCTGAGAAATTTCCCGTGATTCTTCTGGAACCGCCTCTGGTTGAAATTGGGGATCTTTAAACCGAATGCGACGCCGCCGTTCCACGCTTAAGGTTGATTTCATGCTGAGTGGCACCAATCCTTTTTCGCCCAAATCTGCCTTTGCAAAAATTTGCACTTGGTTTTCGGGCAGCAGCTGTACTTGGACTTCGGTAAAGGAAACGGGCTGACCGCCAGATAAATCTGTCAAAGCTGGTGTGGAAATATCTTGCAGTCGCTTCTGCACCAGTTCTGCCTGAAAGGATTGGTTAATATCTGCCTGGGTTAGCGTCACCTGTACAACTGCCTGGGTGGGTTGCTTAAGGCGAATCTGACCTTGCATTACACAGCTGAAGTCAATCGAGACGGCGTCTGTCTCAAACGACATCTCCTCGGTGCGAAACTCGCGGCGAATCACAAGACCACTACCGCTCATTTTGAAGCTGTCAATACTGCCCTGCAAAAGCTTGCTGGAGGGATAGCAGCGAACAGCAACTTCCACAGACTCACTCTGGGTAAACATGTGGCGAATAGTCTTGCTAGCAACTGTATTGAGGAGGCGTTCTCCCCAATCAGTGCCAGTATTGTTTGTGAAACCAGTAAGGCCGCCTAACATAATGTTTCGCGTCCATAAGAGTGCTTACTCTCTTGTTTGTAACAAAATATTAACAAATAAGCAAGAAGACCTAAGACAGAGAGAACCCCAGAGAGCATACTGCTTAAGGTTATCAGCCGGAAAATGCCGCGATTGATAGAATTTTCTGAATTTTCCAATTAGTTACAACAATTAGAGTCGCAGATTTGAGCAGATCGCCCTCTTGATGCGCGATCGCCTACAACATCACTAGGTGCTGCAAAGACTCTGGGCTAAAGATCCCAGATTACTGCCAAAAGTTGCAAAGTATCATTGGAGACAATTAAATTTCACAATCTCTAGAGTCTTCCGATGCCAGTAAGGGCAGGGCTTCCCTACTCCTTATGACAGATACACGAAAATTACTTGGAGTGTGGCAACGAAAGCATCATGACTCAGACTAGGGGAATTTTGAGCGACTGGTGTGGGATGAACACTGTTCTGTATTCTTAAGTTGACGGCGATGACACGGATCATTATTCGATATTACGATCCTAGCTATCCCTATCTAGAACGGGCTATCCGTTCGATTCAGGGAGATTTTGATATTGTTGTATACGATGATGGAAGCAATATTTTTCCTAATTTGGCTGCTGTTAAAAATAGATGCCAAATTAGACGACTAGAGCATAAAGGGCCAGCTTCTACGCTGATACAGGCTCTGGCTGATGCAAAAAGAGAAAATGTAAAACAAGTATTTATTCTAGATGGGGATGATGAGGCGCTAGAGAGTTTACCAAGCTTTCTCAATGCATCCTTAGCATTACCTTATACAGCAGTTATCGGGCAGTTCAAGGATGTGCCTTCCCCAATTTATCAAGAGCAGGGAAATGAATTATTTCGAGAAGCGATCGCTAATTTAAAATTCTGCCCTCCCTGCTTCAGCCTCAAGATTGGAGACTGGGTACAAGACTTACCCCGCATCTTCAACCTAGTGCAAACCGAATATCTCTCAACTGGCACTTTATTTTTAAGCTTATTCCTCTCTGGTCAAACCGGGATTTCTGTTGCCGAACAAGTGATTATCTGGAGACAGCACGAAGCCCAAACTTACAGACATCACCACCAGGAAAGACATTTAACGGTACAGATAATTTGGCAAATTTATCATCAAAAAGCTTTCGAGGAATATAGCCAAATCTTGTATCTCAATCCCCATGATGCTGTTGCTTATTACAATCGGGGTAATACTTGCTCCAGACTTGGCGATGGTCAAGAAGCAATTGAGGATTACACTCAGGCGCTGAATATCAATCCTAATTTTCCTGAAGCTTACACTAATCGAGGTGTCGCACGCTTCGATTTAGGAGATAGTCAAGGAGCGATTGACGATTATACTCTGGCATTGCAGCTTAATCCTAACTTTGCCGCCGCCTACAATAACCGGGGAAATGCCCATTCTAAATTGGGTAACTATCCAGAAGCGATCGCCGATTTGCAGACATCTGCTCAACTTTTCTCTGTTCAAGGGGATATAAGTAACTACCAGGGATCGCAAAACCTCTTAGCTGAAGCCTATTTTAAAATGGGAGCAAGATTGTGGATGCAAGAACAGATTGAACAAGCGATCGCTTGTTATCAGAAAGCGCTGGAAGTTAAACCTGACTTTCCTGAAGCCTACTACGATTTAGGCATGATTTTCCAGCAAAAGGGTAGAGTTGCCGAGGCAATGAGCTATTACCGTAAACTCTTAACAATCAAGCCTGAATTTTCAAAAGCTCGTTATCAAATTGAGACAATATTGAAAGGTTATCAATTTTCTACAGACTGGTTTAGCCGCAACCTTGATATTTTGAATGAGCATCTTAAACCTTTATCTAAAATACCTGGATTAAATATTTTAGAAATAGGCAGTTGGGAGGGGCGATCTACTTGCTGGTTTTTAGAAAATATTTTAATAGATAGTTCTAGCCAAATTACCTGTATAGATACCTTTGCAGGTAGCTTAGAACATCAAAGATATGATTGTGACTATCTAAGCTCTATAGAAGAGCGATTTGACTTTAATATAAATCGTACGGGTGCAGCGGAAAAGGTACGAAAAATAGTAGGTGAATCTCAACAAATATTGCGTTTGTTACCCTTGGGTTTTTATGATTTAGTTTACATTGATGGCTCCCACCTAGCCAGCGATGTTCTGGAAGATGCAGTTTTAGCTTGGGCGCTTGTTAAAGTTGGCGGCACGATCATTTTTGACGATTATGATTTTATTTTTGCAGAAAATTCCTTTCAAAATACTAAGGTGGGGATAGACGCTTTTGTGTCAGTATTTTCCGATAAAATTAAATTCATCCATAAGTCTCATCAAATTCTTCTAAAAAAACTTTTTTCTTAGACTTGGTTGTTTTTAGTTCCTGAAGACAATCCTGGTTGAGATAAGTTATAACAGCAGTATAATAACTGTCCAGAAAGTACATCACAGTTAGCGATTGGTTAAAGGAACAACCCGTGTAAACAAAAACGTAGTGACTTCGGCAAAGCAGAACTGCGATTGGTTGTTCAATATTTCTTAATATCTGGAAGAGAGAGCAATTATGAAACCCTTAGTGAGAAAAGTTAGCTTAGTGATGGCAGCCTTGCCTCTAGCAGGAGTCATCAGCTTAGAAAAAGCATTGGCACAACCCATCATTCCGGCTGCTGATGGCACTGGTACCCTTGTCAACGTCAATGGCGATCGCTTCGACATCACTGGCGGTAAGCTATCAAGCCAAGGTGAGAATCTCTTCCACAGCTTTAACCAATTTGATCTCCATCAAGGTGAGATTGCCAACTTCCTATCCACCCCCAGCATTCAGAATATTCTCGGTCGAGTTGTGGGTGGAGATGTCTCCGTCATTAATGGCTTAATTCAAGTCACTGGCGGCAATTCAAACTTATTTTTGATGAATCCAGCCGGAATTGTATTTGGCAACAACGCTAGTCTAAATGTGCCTGCATCTTTCACTGCCACCACCGCCAACAGTATCGGCTTTGGCAATAATTGGTTTAATGCCATCGGTAACAATAATTATGCCGCTTTAGAAGGAAATCCCAGCACTTTTGCTTTCACGGCTCCCCAACCCCGTGCCATCGTTAACTCTGGAAACTTAGCAGTAGGACAGGGGAAAAATCTCACCTTACTCGGTGGCACTATCGTTAATACTGGGCAACTTTTGGCACCAGAAGGAAATATTACTGTGGCAGCGGTTTCCGGCGGAAAATCCGTGCGGATTAGTCAACCTGGAAACCTACTCAGTTTGGAGGTCGCGACTCAGAATTTTAATCCCCAATCCCCTATCCCTAATCCTCAATCCGTACCGCAGCTGCTGACTGGCGGAAAAATTGGGAATGCGACTAAACTCACTGTTAATAGTAAAGGTCAAGTGGTACTCACGGGATCTGGCGTTGCAATCCCCACCGATACAGGTACTGCGATTGTAGCTGGCAACCTTAACGCATCTGGGCAGACTGGCGGTAAAGTGCAAGTTCTGGGTGACAAAGTAGGTTTGGTGGGTGCCAATATCAACGCTTCCGGCAGTCTTGGCGGCGGAACGGTGCTAATTGGCGGCGATTATCAAGGAAAGGGAACGGTACCGAATGCCTCTAGAACTTATGTCAGTCCAGACTCTTCGATCGATGTCGATAGCAAGAACAACGGTAATGGGGGTCGTGCGATCGTTTGGTCTGACAAGGCAACTGAATTTTACGGCAATATCAGCGCTCGTGGCGGCAAAAATTCCGGCGACGGCGGATTTGTGGAAGTTTCAGGCAAGGAAAGCTTAACTTTCAAAGGTAAGGTGGATACGCTTGCGCCACAAGGTAAGGCGGGAACCTTACTACTTGATCCACTCAATATCACGGTAACAGATCAAAGTGCGGGTCCGGGAGCGCAAGACGTTGAATTAGCCGATGGCACAATTCTTGAGGGTGATGCTCCTGCAAATTTCATCATTTCGGAAACCGAACTGGAAAATGCCTCCGCCTCTGGCAATGTGATTTTGCAAGCGACTAACAACATCACTATCAACGATCTTACAAGTGACGGAACTCTGAACTTCGGCGGCGGGCCTGCTACGTCAATCACTTTTACGGCAGACGCTGATGGTGATAAGGTTGGTTCTTTTGTGATGCAAAATACGGCGAACACCATCCGAACCAATGGAAGAGATATAACAATTTCCGGAGCAAGTATCACTGTTGGAAATATTAAGATCGATCCTCCTCCTGGTTTTGGTCCGTTCGGGAAGATTCAACTCACCAGTAGCAACGGCGCGATCGCTACCGGCAATCTAGACACCTCTAACTTATACGCGAACAGTGGAAGTATCATCCTGGATGCCACTAATGGAAACATTCTTACAGGTGATATTACTTCCTCTAATAATAATAATGATGGTGGTCTGGTGAGTTTAACTACTAACACAGGCACAATTACAGTTAATGGCGATATCAATTCCTCCTCCACCTCTTATTTTCAATCTACAGGCGGCGCAGTCACTTTAGAAGCTGGCAGTAACATCACTACAGGCACAATTAATTCTTTTGCAGAAGCTGACATATTTTTCCTTGGAGATAATCCAGGAGCTACAGGGGGTGACGTCAAGATAACATCTGGAGGCAATCTTAAAACAGATGCCATTAATTCCTCTGCTGTTGTTAGCCAAACAAGTGGTGGTGCCACTTTATTCGATGCGATAGGCGGCTCAGTTACCTTAGATGCCCAAGGTAGTATTCAAACCGGCGATATTGATTCCTCTGCTACTGACCCCATCGTTGCTACAGGGGGTGCGGTCAACTTCACAGCTAAGGACGATATAATCACCGGCAACATTAATTCCTCTGCTACTGTTAATCCCCCCCCTCCCGATCCAGATTTTCCCGATCTGGTTACTAATGCATTAGGTGGGTTAGTTAGCTTAACAACAGATGACAATATTACCTTTAATACGATAAATACCCAAGCTAAAGAACAAGTAGATGGAATCGATGGCTCACTCAGCGGTGGTAATGTCACAATATCTTCCCTAGGAGTTGTTAAGGGACTGAATATAATTGGCGGCACTTCAGCAACCATCCTCACCAGTGGAGTGACCCAAGGAGGCTCTGTTATCATCCAACATGATGGGGGGCAAGATAACTTTCAATTTATCGTCGGCGATGCGACTAACAACGGTACGGCGGGAGCGATTGATACGGGTGGAAGTAGTGGGAATGGGGAGCTGATTTCTCCTGCACAAACCATTCCATCTATCGATACTCTGATTCCCAATAACAATACCTTTGAGGTGGGCAATCCTAGTGTTGATGGTATTCAGATAACCTTTATTAACCAAGCACCGACTTTGACCGCAAATACTCTGCTAACGGATACTCAACAAAATCAGTCGATTACATTCACTGTTGCGAGTTTAAATCCATCTATAACCGATGCAAATAGCGATTTTACCTCAATACGCATTGATGCCATTAATGGGGGAACGCTGACCAAACAAGATGGTACCGTCATCGTACCGGGAACCATTTTGTCGTTGAGCGATGTTTTAGTTTACACACCGCCTACGGGTGCGACTGGTTTGCTCAATGCCTTTACAATTAGTGCGAGCGATCGCGTTTCCTTCTCCGCCCCGCAACAGCTCACCATCAATGTAGCTGAGCCAATCCCCACACCAATTCCCACGCCAATTCCCACGCCAATCCCCACACCAATTCCCACGCCAATCCCCACGCCAATCCCCACACCAATTCCTACGCCAATCCCCACGCCAACACCTTCCCCAACGCCACTTTCCAGCGAATTATCACCACCGCAGGAGACGCCGCTGACACGAATACCGGCAACGAGAAATCTTGCCTCAGTCGAAATCGATCCAGTTGTTGCTCAAATCGACCAAGAGTTTACAAGGCAATTCCAGCAATATTTGGGACTCGCTCCCGATCTTCCCTTAAAAACCTTGGATGAGGCGCGTGAAATTCTTAACGAAATTGAGAAAGCAACTGGAGTGAAACCGGCACTCATTTATGTTGCTTTTGTGCCTGCAACAGTTACACCAGGAACAGCAGCAGATAAAAGTCAACTCTCTTATCCCGCGCCACAATTAGATATTCTTTGGCAATTCAACTCTCAGGGATTAGCCCTAAATCAGCTAGCTCAACTTCCAGCTCAATCGTCAAACAATCCCCTACCGCAGGATAACGACCAACTCGAACTCGTTATTGTGACAGCTAAAAAGCCACCAATTCGCAGGAGAGTCACAGGGGTAACACGCCGTCAAGTTCTCAAAGTCGCCCAGGAATTTCGCTCAGAAATCACTAAGCCGCTTAAAACAAACCGTTACCTCAATTCTTCCCAACAACTCTATAAGTGGTTGATAGCACCCGTAAAAGCTGATTTAGAAGCTAGCAAGATCGATAATTTGGTTTTCCTTATGGATACAGGGTTGCGGAGTCTTCCGGTTGCTGCCCTCCATGACGGTCAACAATTCCTAGTGGAAAAATACAGCGTCGGACTCATGCCGAGTCTCAGCCTAACCGATACTCGTTACCGGGATATTAAAAAAACCCAAGTCCTGGCAATGGGAGCAGCCAAATTTACTAACCAAAACCCCTTACCCGCCGTGCCCGTGGAATTGTCCATTATCGCCTCTTCCCTATGGTCGGGTAAATCTTTCCTCAACGATGCCTTCACTCTGAAAAATCTTAAGGCGCAGCGTCAGCAAGAACCTTTCGGAATTGTTCACCTAGGCACGCATGGGGAATTTAAGTCAGGGAACCCGAGCAATTCCTATATTCAGCTGTGGGACACCAAGCTGAGATTGGATCAGCTGCGGGAGTTAGGTTGGAATGACCCTCCTGTAGAATTGCTGGTGCTAAGTGCCTGTCGCACAGCCTTGGGAGATGAACAGGCAGAATTAGGCTTTGCCGGGTTATCAGTGCAGGCAGGCGTCAAGTCAGCCCTGGCGAGTCTCTGGTACGTTAGCGATGAAGGGACTTTGGGATTGATGACAGAGTTCTACGAACAATTGAAAAAAGCGCCCATCAAGGCGGAAGCGGTGCGTCAGGCACAGGTGGCAATGCTCAGGGGCAAAGTGCGCTTAGAGGGAGGTCAACTCCGCACCCTTAATGGCAGCTTTCCCTTGCCACCCTCAATGGCTGGACTGGGAAATAGAAGCCTTGAGCATCCTTTCTACTGGGCAGCTTTCACGTTGATTGGCAACCCTTGGTAGGAGAAGGCAGGAGGGATGACTGAGAACTGAGGGCTGAGAGGTGAGGACTGAGGACTGAGAGGATGTCTGAGAAGTCAAAGATTATGCCAACCGTCTAAGTTATGCCAATCGTCTAAGCAAGAGACGGATCATGGCAACATAGATGAACGCTTCGGAGGTTTCCGGCAGAATCTCGTAATCTTTACTCAAGCGCCGACACCAGTGGAACCAACCGAAGGTACGCTCAACCACCCATCGCTTAGGCAACAGCTCAAAGCCTTGGGCGGTTTGCGAGTGCAACACGAGTTCGAGAATCCAACGATAAGCGTCCATCACAAGGGCGCATAAACTCCTCACCGCTATAGCCGCCATCAACCCAGATGCGTACTAGACGGGGAAAGCGTTGGCGTATCTGATACAGCTTCTCAAACAAACGGCGTGCCCCATCGCGGTCATTAACATTGGCAGCAGTTACTACTACCATCACCACTAATCCCAAGGTATCGACTAACAAATGCCGCTTGCGCCCTTTCACCTGGCAAGCCGCCATCATAGCCCACCTCAATATTGACCATTGTGGCAGTTTCCACCGATTGACTATTCTTCGACGGCGGCACTAGGGGTAGACTCACGGTCTTCCATCACTCGCACCCACAGAGGAGAGCTTTTCGCTGATGCGTTGCCAAGTTCCATCAATTCGCCATTGCCGAAAATAGTGATAAACCGTTTTCCAGGCTGGAAAATCGTGGGGTAGCATCCGCCACGCGCAACCAGCGCACAAGATATAGAGGATACCGTTCACCACAGCTTGCATATCAACACTTCGGGGACGCCCACCTGCTTTGGCGCTAGGAATCAGCCCTGAGAGCAGTTCCCACTGCTCGTCAGTTAAGTCACTGGGATAGGATTGAGACATCGCTCTCTTAACGCTGTCGAATCAACATATTGCTATTGACAGGGTATCGTTATGAGAGCTTTTTTACTTTTCAGACATCCTCTCAGACGACGCTCATTTACCTCTTGGGCTGACCAAGGCGCTTCCGTTAAAAAATGATGTAATCGATGGTAAGTCACTCCTACAGCGTTAGAAGCGATTTGAGATAGGTTTTTTCGTTCACTTTCCCCTAATAATCCGCCTACATAGTTCCTAAACTCTCGTTTTTGTGCTTGATGCGTCCAGAGATCATCAAAGCGTTTACACCATCTATCAAAGCATGGCGGCATAGCGGCTGGAGTTGTCTCTTTCATCCAAAAAGTCTAAACGTGAAATCTTTGCCCTACGCAGATTATACCTTTATTGCTTCTCTATTTTCGTTTAAGTCCTGCTAAGAGGGATATAAGCAAAAGCGATCGCTACTTGATAAAATGCGATTAAGTTTACCAGCTAAAAGCCGAACGGCTGATAGCTAAGGGCTGGTGTACCATGCGCGATTCTGATTTTACAGATGTTTTACAGTGGACGCCGGAAGCAAAAGCAAAGCTGAAAAATATTCCTTTTTTTGTCCGTTCCCAAGCGCGTCAGCGAATTGAGCAAATCGCTCGTGCAGAAGGTTTGGAATTTGTCACGGGTGAGTTAGTAGAGCAGGCGCGGCTAGAATTTGGGCAATGAGCGATCGCCCTTGGTATGGCGCTTGGTATGGTATTGGATAAGTTATATCGCATCCTAGCAGCTACTTTTGGGTGCCGATCCCGTCGCAGAGACTTCTGTCGCTCTTACTCACATTAGGGTTGTTCTCCAAATAATCGCGTACCCAATTGCAACCGCGCACCAGTAAATCATCCAGATCGAGATTCCACACTTTGATGGTGTAGTCCCAACTTGCAGAAGCCAACGTCTTGCCATCCGGGCTGTAAGAGACGCTCCTGACTTCTGCGCGATGCCCTTGGAGGGTCGCAATCTCTTTACCCGTTGCTAGATTCCACACTTTAATGGTGTTGTCACTACTTGCGGAAGCCAACGTCTTGCCATCCGGGCTGTAAGAGACACTCCTGACTGGTGCGCGATGCCCTTGGAGGGTCGCAATCGCTTTACCCGTTGCCAGATTCCACACTTTGATGGTCTTGTCACTACTTGCGGAAGCCAACGTCTTGCCATCCGGGCTGTAAGAGACACTCCTGACTGGTGCGCGATGCCCTTGGAGGGTCGCAATCGCTTTACCCGTTGCCAGATTCCACACTTTGATGGTCTTGTCACTACTTGCGGAAGCCAAAGTCTTACCATCCAGGCTGTAAGAGACGCTCATGACTCCTTCGTTATGCCCTTGGAGGGTCGCAATCGCTTTACCCGTTGCCAGATTCCACACTTTGATGGTCTTGTCACTACTTGCGGAAGCCAACGTCTTGCCATCCGGGCTGTAAGAGACGCTCCTGACTGGTGCGCGATGCCCTTGGAGGATCGCAATCTCTTTACCCGTTGCCAGATTCCACACTTTGATGATCTTGTCATAACTTGCAGAAGCCAAAGTCTTGCCATCCGGGCTGTAAGAGACGCTCCTGACTGGTGCGCGATGCCCTTGGAGGGTCGCAATCGCTTTACCCGTTGCCAGATTCCACACTTTGATGGTCTTGTCACTACTTGCGGAAGCCAAAGTCTTGCCATCCGGGCTGTAAGAGACGCTCCTGACTTCTGCGCGATGCCCTTGGAGGGTCGCAATCGCTTTACCCGTTGCCAGATTCCACACTTTGATGGTCTTGTCACTACTTGCGGAAGCCAAAGTCTTGCCATCTGGGCTGTAAGAGACGCTCCTGACTGGTGCGCGATGCCCTTGGAGGGTCGCAATCGCTTTACCCGTTGCCAGATTCCACACTTTGATGGTCTTGTCACTACTTGCGGAAGCCAA
>NZ_JAMPKG010000051.1:0-32484 GCF_039962015.1 Trichocoleus sp. AS-A1
CTAGCGTTGTGGAACCACACCGACTCCATCCCGAACTCGGAGGTGAAACGCAACTGCGGCGAAGATACTCGGTGGGTGACTGCCTGGGAAAATAGCTCAGTGCCAGGTTGATTTTTAGTTAGATTGAGTATAATAAAGGGTCGCTCTTCAAGAGCGACCCTTTATTATAGGATTGAGCTAATGCAAACTGCTTTGTTTCCACTGTGCAATTGCCAAAAGAAGCCGTTTCCTGTAGTTTGCTTGTTAGTAAATGCTATTTTTGGGCTACCCTCTCTAATAGATATCTGGGGCATGGGTCATGGCAAATCACTGGGCGATCGCAATTGGCATCAATCAATATCAGTTTTTCCAGCCTCTAAGCTATGCCCAAGCGGATGCACAGACGCTGTGGCAGTTTCTGGTTGACGAAGCTGGATGGTCAGCAGACGAGTGTCTGCTGTTAACGGACACCTCACCGCCGATTAGCGATCAGTCAACTTACCCTACTAAGGAAAACCTGCTGGATTGGTTTGATGAGTGGTGCCATGCGCCAGTAAACGTCGATGATTCGCTCTGGTTCTTTTTCAGTGGGTATGGAGTAACCTTCGACGGGGAGGATTACCTAATGCCCAGTCAAGGAGACCCAGATGAAATAGCGGAAACTGGTATATCTGTAAGATCGCTCTTTACCACTCTCAAAGAGTCGGCGGCTAAAAATATTTTGGTGCTGCTAGATATAAACCGCAGTCAGGGCGGTCAAGCAGGTGCAAAGGTAGGGGCGCAAACTTTGGAATTAGCCCAAACAATGGGTATTGCCACAGTCCTGTCCTGCCAAGTTGATCAATTTTCTTACGAAGCGTCCTCACTGGGTCATGGATTATTTACAGCAGTACTGCTAGAAGGACTGCGATATAACCAAGGCAAGAATTTGGAGAGTCTGGAGCGTTATCTGCGATCGCACCTGCCTGAGTTGAGCGAACACCACTGGCGACCCGTTCAGATACCCTTGAGTGCAATACCCTCTTCGGCAAGTAACTACAAACTCCCAACGCTCCTCCCGAACGGAGTGATGAACTGGAATGCGACCTTAGCTTCAGATACACCTCCAGTAGCTTCCACTTCTGGTATGCACAACGTCGGAATGGATCGTCAGGAGGCTACTCCGGGTATGGTGGGGCATAATAACGTAGCTGGTGCAGCCGCCTTGACCCAGAAGCAGACTTCTAAAGGATCGGAGACAAACTATAACCCTTCCGGCATCCGCTCAGGGATTGGTCAAGGTGCTATCGTCCCCCAGACAAGTGTGTCATCTACTACCCTTGTAGATGACACACCCTGGTGGTTGAATCTACTTTTGTGGTGCGGTGGTATCGCACTGATAGTGGCATTGATCGGGGGAGTATTTCTCCGGAACCGAGCCGCATTTATCGGTCAGCAGGCAATAAATACTTCAACGGATGCCACTCCTGGTAGCACCACACCGACTGCTGTATCGTTACAGTCAGCTTCGTCTGGTTCCAAATCCCAGAATGCAGTGGGGGGCACCGAGAACCAAGCTGGGGCGAATCAAGCGGTGTTGGATAGAGCAAGAACTTTGATCGTCCCAAATCAAGCTTCTCAGTTTAGTCAGGCGATCGCAGAAGCCCAGAAAATAAAACCTGGTGAACCTCTCTACGAACAGGCACAGCAAGACATTGCACGCTGGAGCGGTGTGATTCTGGATTTAGCTAACGGGCGGGCAAAACAAGGGCAGTTTGATAAGGCGATCGCGGCGGCACGACTGGTTCCAGAGGATAATCAGTCCCTTTATAAGGAAGCTCAAGGAGCGATCTCTAGCTGGCGTGAAAAAGCACAGCAACAGCGAACCAACAAAATCCTTCTCCAATCTGCTCAAGGATTAATTCAACCTGGACAAGCTTCCTCTTACACTCGCGCGATCGCTGCTGTTCGCAAAGTACCCCCCGATCAGCCTGGATATACCGAGGCACAACAGTTAATTGCCCAGTGGAGCAAAACGATTTATCAGACAGCGCAGACTCGCGCCACTGATGGAAGACTTAAAGAAGCCATTCAGACGGCGGCTTTAGTCCCGAAAGACACACCTACCTATACGACTGCCCAGAAGGCAATTGACCAGTGGCAAAAAAAAGTACAAGGTACAAAGTAAGAGCCAAATTTGCAAAAGACAAAACGTTGTCCGCTATTAGCCTTACCACCCTTGCATTGCAACTAAATCAATACAAAGTTGATTAATTGCTTCTCTATCTACACTTCTAGGCAGGGTAGATTTAGCGTAGGCTTGATCGAGTCCTTTGTACAAATTGTTAGCGATCGCCATGACTTCTTCATAGGGATACTCGCCGTTTTTAATGGCTAGCAATTCCCGTGCATCTCCGGTTTCCCGGCGATCGACTATTAAGGTTTGTGTCTCTAAAATTTCGATACCTGTTCTTAATAACCGGATAGCCTGCATCGCAAATTTAGAGTCATACCCCACTTTAGCCTCCATCGCTGCCCGTGCTGGATTGCGATTTTTTTTCCATTGTTGGTAGTTATCGTATTCTCGGCGGGCGTTTTGATACTGCTGGCTTTTTTGCAGCAGTTTAATAAATTCTTCCGAGCTGCCGGTAAGTTTCCGGGTGTACTCCAGCGGTTCTTCTGGGAAAGCGTATTGCTTCAATACCCCCTTAAAATCAATTTTGGCAGTTAGCAAATGATAAAGTTCCTGCGCTTCTTCCAAAAACTGAATTCGGCCTCTAATTAACAAGTAGAGATATTCTAGAAACGCATGAATTTCGCCCACCGTCAGCGCTTGGGCAGGTTCTAATCCAAAGTCTTCTGGCTCAGGTTTTCTGGTTGGTGGTTCGAGTAACCAGCGGCGGTGAGACTCTAATTTTTTTATTTGAGCATAACCGTATCCCGCATAAGTGTGCTTCACCTTTTTTGACAGAAACATCTGTTTATAGCGTCTCAAGGTATTACCGACTTCAGTTAAAAGAACATAATCTTTGAACCAGAGAAGCTCTAAAATATTTGGGTTGTTGTCGGCAGACAGTTCTAAAAATTTTTTCAGCTCATAAATACAAGTATCTTTAGTCAGATAAGAAAATTCTCCTGGCTCTTCTGTCCAACCTCTATCCTTTTGTTCAATTTGAGAAAATCCCAAGTAATAAGGCTTAGTTGCCACAAAAATACCGCGATAGTCATAGTCTGAGGTTGCAGTCGCTAAACCGTAGCCCCTGGAACCTGTCAAAGCAATCAGAATCGTTCTATCTTCAACTTCTTGGCGATTCATAGATTAATCGGATGAGGAATAAGTTTCAAGTTGCTGTTTCTCGTTCCCAGGCTGAGCCTCCTCAGAGCTGAGATAAAGTGCGGATTCTGAACGCACCAACCTGTTGAGGGTCGCTTCCATGACAGCCGTAGTTTGACCGGAAACAGTAAACACCAGTGCCTCGCGGTAAACTCGCTGTGCTGCGTGGTGGCTGTAGTTGGCGGCACCACGGGAAACGGTAACGGCAGCATGGGCACACCGCACAGCTAAATCAATTGCCCAAGCTCGGATTTGCAGACGATCTGCAAAGGGTTTAGAGGGATGTCTGATGGCAGTGCTACAGGCGGTGAGTTCCCGGTCGAGTGACTTAAAAGCTTTGGAAATAAAGGCGTTAGGCTTGGTTAGAGCAGCAGCTTCCAGAATATCAAGTCCAGCTCTAGCGCATCCCAAAGCAAAAAAGCCTTGGTGAAGGACATTCTTCAAATCGTTTTCGTGAATCCAACCCGCAGGCTTGATAGAGACAACACGCTCTTGAGGCAAAAACCAACTGGTAAGATTTGCCGTGACAGTATTGGTTGAGGTCATTACTGCCAGTTGCATTGGCTGGGTAAATGTAATTGCACCCCCCATCTCCTGATACTTGGTAACAAAGGGCACAATGCCAAAGACTGCGCCCCCATCGGGGAGTGTTGCGGCGACAATAAACTCTTGAAACAAGCCCCAGCCCGTAACCCAAGGCACTTGTCCCTCTAGATGATATCCCCCTTCTACCGGAAAGGCTTTCACAGTTGGGTCGCCCTGCCGCCGCAATTGAGAGAAGCCGACGCCGACTAAAATCTGCCCGTTGCTCATACGGGGAAGATACTGGCATTTAAGAGAACAATTTTTGCTGGCGACAAGCATCCCGCTAGCACTTTGATGTTGAGTCTGCAAGAATGCCAAAGCACCGGAATATCTTGCAATTAGCTCTTGAAAAGTCCGAAAAGTCTGTTCACTGACTTCGGAACCACCCCACTCTTGGGGAACTCGCAACGCCAGTAAAGAACGTTCGCCAAGCCCTTTGAGTGCCTCTCCTAGTGCTTCTGGGCTGCTATCTATCTCTGTAGCTAATGGTGCAACCGATTGTCTTAGATAAGACTCGGCGATGTCTAGCAGGTGTAGCGGGTTATCCATACCTCTACCGTATCGACTTCGCGGCTACTGAGTCCACAATAATCGAAAGCGCTGGTCAAAGCCACCTCGCTCTGAACGTCGTTTTTCTTGTTCTGCCAAAATTGAGGAACGCTCTATTTGACAAGCTGCACACAAGGCATCGATGACTTCGTATAGGTCAGCGAGTTCTTTCACTAAGTCTTGAGCAGTAGCTTCAGCGGCTTCTTGCGCTTCTTCGATGAGTTTATCTCGCAATGCTTGGTGATACTCTGCCTCTGACATTACCTGGACTTTGCACTCTCGCCCTGCTTGATGAATGATTTCGGGAATGCGATCGCGTACCAGCTTATTGTACTCTTGATGCACTATAGTTCCTCAACGATGAAAGAAGTTTCCCTAGGAAAATACCTTACTTTAGAGGATTTTTGCACCTGTACCCAGACTTATCAAAAGTACGCATCCAAAATTTATCCATTTCCCCAAAATCCAGAAGAAACGCTGCCTGCACTACAAAAGCTAAATCAACTTATCTTAGATCCAATAATTGACTATTTCGGCGTTAATGATTTTCACCTAACTTATGGCTTTTGTTCCAAGGACTTAAAAAGATACCTAGATAAAAAAGATTCGGCGACAGGTCATAAAAATGGTCGAGTTGCACCGGAGCTAGACCAGCACATGGCGCATGAAATGAACAAGAATGGTAAATATTACTGTAAACGACTAGGCGCTGCCTGCGATTTTTTGATCGTTGGTTCAGATAGCGATCGCGTTGTCGATTGGATATTAAGTCAAAAATTACCATTTGATTCTCTATACTTTTATGGAGTAGATAAACCAATTCATATCAGTTATGGTTTTCAACACAAGAGAGACATCAGATCCTTCACAGCATCGGGGCAACCAACACAAAAGGGAATTGAACATTGGATTCAGTTAGCAAAAGAATTGTGAAGCTACTTTGAATTGAATTTCATGAACTTTTTAACTACAAAGTTATGCCAAGGAAACCGCAAAGGTACCCCCAGGAAAGAAAACAAAAATCTTTGCGTACCTCAGGGTTAACTTTTGCGCTCTTTGCGTTTAAAAAGATGTTACTTTTGTATTTTTCCTTTTTTCACGAACTGCTGTTAATTCTTGAACCCGAATCGGGTCAGAGTCTTTACGCCAGCAAAGACAGTAATCTTCTATTTCTAGGCAGTTTGCCTTTAAGCATCGTTGCCAATCTCTAAGGGTTTTAATAGTCCGTTCATCATTTAAAAGTCCCCAGTCTTCTTCCTGTTGAGTGAGCCGGGAAAACTTTTCATAATTCGGATAATCGGGGGTGATAACAGTTTCTTTTCGATGCAAGATTGGTGGATTAACATCATCTTCGTAATCCCGGTAGCTGACGCTCAAATCTCTCAGATCGATTTGCATACTGGTGTGCAGGACTGGATGAGGCTCAGTATCGAAATTGGGGTAGAACAAATATGAAATTTTTGGTTTATAGGTGTGAAATTTAATTAATGTGGCTTCATCCATACGTCCGATTGTACGGCTGGCACAGCCTTCGTAGAGGCGCAGCAACGGGTCGAGTTCCGAAAAAGCTGAGACATGAACCATGAAGGAACTCGGATAGAGAGGCGCGTATTTAAAACCACTGGTACAGCCAACAAAGCTTTGTATACAACACTGAGCAATTACACCGGGATCGCCTAGACTAAATAGCATTTCCTCGGCTAATTCCCAGGCGTCTTCGTAGCTACCGAATAAAGATTTGATATCGTTACGGACTTCTGGGGAGATTTGTTTGAGCTTCAGATGATTGAACTTTCCCAGCGCGAGATAAACTAAAAGGTCTAAGCGGCGTTTTTGAGCGATCGCATCCCACTCTTTTTGGTCGGTTGCTTGTAAAATGACCTGGAAGGCACGGCGAAACCCGCCAAATTCAGCCCTCAAATTTTCTAATTCTGGTTTTTCATTTTTGACAGGCAGACGACCGCGTTCGGTGACAAAAGCCATTAGGGGTGCCAGCATTTCCTGATAATCTTCAAATCGCTTGATGTTGGCACGTACTCTGGGAGTTGTGGCACGGGAACGAAAACGAGAGGCGCGATAAGCTTCGGCAAGGCTTTCATCTCGGAAAACAAAGTAAATGCCTAATGCAACTGGCACCGCATTAACATTAAGAACCTGGTCAATATAAATTTTCAGTTCTTCCTGTTCGTAGTATTTCTGAAAAGTATTGCGGCGAGTAATCACCCCATCGCCGTAGGCAACTTGACCCGTTCCTCGGTCATCAATTAAAACCAGTGCAGCAACAATTAAGACTTTTTCTGTTAACTCCCAGGCGTTTAATAATGCTTCTCGACGCTCATCTGTGCGTTCAATAACATTGATGATATAACCGAGATTGACAATATCAGCGGTGGTGCGAGGGGTATCCGGAGAGTAATAAGGGTCCCAGCCAGCGCTGGTGTAACCCTTTTCCGCTATGTGCTGAATATCGCTTCCGTAGCCACAACCATAGTCAAAGAAAGTGCTATCTTCACTAAATAAGCCAGCTTCTAAAGCCAGACGCACGGGACGAGAAAGATTTTTGCGAGCAATTGCAGCTTTGTGACGCTCTATTTTAGGCAGTGTTAAATGTAGAGAGGTTGGATGTAAGTTCTCTTCAGTTTTCCGCCGAATAACTTGATGATCCTGGATTTCGACACCATAATCTTGTAAGCATTCCAACCAACCCCGAAGCGTTCCAATGCCACGGGTTTTGTCTAAAAGCCGCAATTTCTCTTCTTGCCGAGTGAGGTTGGCGAATTTTTCGTAGTGGGGATAATCGGGGGTGACAAAAGTTTCTTTGCGGTGGAGAACCGGGGGATTGTCGCTGGTACTGTAGTCTCGATAAGTTGAACTCCCGTCCCGAACATCAATCTGGATGCTAGCTTGCAAGGCGGGATGCGGGTCGGGATCAAAGTCAGGATAGAACAAGTAAGAGATTTTAGGCTGCTCGATGTTGAATTTAATTAAGGTAGCGCCATCAATACGTCCTACCGTTCGTCTGGCATAGCCCTCGTAGAGCCTCAGCAGAGGGTCGAGTTGAGAAAGTGCTGACACATGAACGTAGAGGGCACCCGGCAGCAATTTACCGATGGGGCTTTGTTGGCAGCAGTTGACAATGACACTCAGGTCGTTCGCGCCCAATAAAATCGGCTTGTCGCTGTCAAACCAGCTCGGAAGATTATTGTGAACTTCGGCGGCTAAGTTTTCCAGGTGGGAACAATCATTGCTAACAGCAAGGTAGAGGAGAATGTCTTGACGGTGATGTGTTTTAGCGCAGCGGTTCAGAAATAGCTTTGCATCCCACTCTTCTACTCTGTATGGGTTCAGCATCATGGTCGCACCATTTCCCTGAAACAATGATGGATACAAAGTAGAGTAAACCTATTAATTCCTAAATTGCTGATTTGCTCATTTCTGTAAAAATAATTTACTTAATTTTGAAATAGTCGGGATGGGGCGGTGGAATATACACAACAAGGTGCAACAAGCGATACAACTAACAGAAGGACATTTAATTTTTTGAGAGTTTCTTGAGCTACTACCGCCTACAGCACCAAGTTTTTGAGCCTGACTACCTCAGCGAGTTGCAGGGACAGATTCTCGCTTGTCCCTATTTTGCGGTTAACAACTTGAACCGCGACTTTATCGGCACGAAGGGATTTTCGGTTGTATTTCAGCGTTCGGGCTTGAGCGAAGTTGAACGAAGTTTTCCCTTTTTCAAACCTTATCTCAACGTGGCTTTGCACCCGACGTGTAATGCTTTCTATCTCAATCCTCTGATGCTGAAGGAGGGTTCCCGCGTCGATCCACACATTGACCGCAGTCTGCGCTCTTACTGCAAGAGTATCGAACCGCCAGCCTGGGTGAGTGTCCTCTATGTTCAAGTGCCACGGGATTTGATGGGAGGAGAGTTAGTGTTACGCTGCCAGAAGCGCAATGTAGGACAAGTCCGCCCGCAAGCCAACACGTTGCTAGATTTTCAGGGCGATTTAACTCATTCAGTGAATCAAGTCACCAGTTCAGGGTTTCGCCTGAGTTTGGTTTGCGAGCAGTACAGCTTGTGTGAAGACCAACTCCAAGAGATTCCAGAGTTTACGATTGAATCGAGGGCGATTAAGTCAAAGGGCAAGAAGAAGGAAAAGCTAAAAATTTAGCAAAATTCTAGAATATGCTGGGCGGTAATCCGGGACTGTTCCAAGTGGGGAACGTGACCGCAATTCTCGATCCAGATGAGTTGAGAAAGTGCGATCGCTCTTTTAAATTTCTCTGCGTCAGCCGTCCCTAAAATCCTGTCAAACTCTCCCCACAGAATCAGTGTCGGCTTGTCGATTTGGGCAATTTTATCGCTCAAAAAGTTGTACCCCCCGCTTTTGGTGAAGGCAATCAGGGCATCATGCCAATTGGGGAGATCCAGGTGCAACGCCGCACAGAGTAGGGCATCGAGGGAGGCAAAGCTTTGATCGTGGTAAGCATTGCGTGAAATGCGATCGCGCACTTTCTGATTTCGCAAAAATGAAGTCGCCAGGTTACTGATGGGAGGAAACAACAACCTGCCGATGTTGGGGGGACTAGCGAAACCAGCGCTATCAATCAACACCAACTTTTGCACCGCTTCCGGGTAGGTGAGGGTAAAATCAATTGCCGCTGCACCCCCCATTGAAGTTCCCACGAGAACGATTGGCTGGTTAATCAGCGTTTTCCAGAAGTAGTAGAGATGGGTTTTAATGGCTGTTGGGCTAAACGGGAGTCCAGCCGGTCGTTCGGTAAAGCCGAAACCCAACAAATCCACAACCCACGCTTCATTCTGGGTTGCCAGCAGTGGTAGGAGGCGACGGAACTCGAATATAGAGCTATCGAAGCCATGCAGCAACAGGATGGGCGTTCCGCCGCTACCCTGATGAACGTAGGTGGTAGCGATCGCCTGTTGCGAGAGAGGAGTTGCGATCGCAGTCTGCTCGATACTCTCTGCTAGGGCTATCGAGGTGGATTCTGTCAGCGCTTGGGCTGCGGATGGTAGAAAACGGGTAAACATGAGTTTTAGTTTACCGTGGAGAAGGGTGATACAGAAGTAGAGGTAGCAGACCATAACCCCTGAGTCACACCAAAACAAAAGGAGATCGGCTCTTGAAAAATCAGTACGCGCAGAATTTACAATTATCAATCCTAGGGATTATCACTGCCTTAGTCCTCTTTATTAGTCTCAATTCTTTTGTAATTATTAACCCAGGTCAGGCAGGAGTCATCAGCATCTTAGGGAAAGCGAGAGATGGAGCTGTGCTAGAAGGCATCCACCTCAAACCCCCACTGATCTCAGTTGTAGACATCTATGATTTGACCGTGCAAAAATTTGAAGTTCCGGCACAGAGTTCTACCAAGGATCTACAGGATCTCTCTGCTAGATTTGCCATCAACTTTCGCCTCGACCCTATCCAAGTCGTTGAGGTGAGAAGGAAACAAGGAACCTTAGAGAATATCGTGTCAAAAATTATTGCACCGCAGACTCAGGAATCCTTTAAAGTAGCAGCGGCTAGGAGAACCGTTGAAGAAGCAATTACTAAAAGAGAGGAACTGAAACAAGACTTTGATACTGCCTTGGGTCAACGGTTAGATAAGTACGGAATTATCGTGCTAGATACTAGTGTCGTTGACCTAACTTTCTCCCCTGAGTTTGCGAGGGCAGTTGAAGAGAAACAAATTGCCGAACAGCGGGCGCAACGAGCAGTTTATGTGGCGCAAGAAGCTGAACAAGAAGCCCAAGCAGACATCAATCGTGCTAAAGGTAGAGCTGAGGCTCAACGACTCCTAGCTGAAACCTTAAAGCAACAAGGTGGTGGGCTAGTTCTTCAGAAAGAAGCGATCGAAGCGTGGAGACAAGGAGGTTCCCAAATGCCAAAAGTTCTCGTCACGGGTGGTGACTCTAATAGCAGTATCCCATTCCTCTTCAACCTGGGTAATCTTCAGGATGCAACTGCCCCTCAATAGTTTTAGGGGGTAGATTCGCCTCTTCAGAATTAAGAAGGCGAACCATGAGCGCATAAAATTAAGGGTTGCCAGCTAACACATCGTTACGCTCAGTTATGCTCATGCTTCGCCCCTACATAGATGGTTTTGTAGGGGCGAAGCATTCGGGGGGTAAACCCAAACACACTCCAAGAAATTCCGCTCCCAAATGCTTCGCCCTCTATTTAGGCAACTCACGGGCAACACCTACTCCCTCCAAACAAAGTTGAGAATGATATGAGCATATTTACACTGCAATCAGTTAAAAAAGACTTTGGTATCAAAGAAATTTTAAAAGATGCCAACTTTAGCCTAGATCCCACAGATAAAGTCGGACTAATCGGCACCAACGGCTCTGGAAAATCAACGCTGTTGAAGATGATAGCCGGTCTAGAACCGATTGATGGCGGTCAACTTTTAGTCAACTCAGGAGTACGGATTGTTTACTTACCTCAGCAACCCGACTTAGATGAAAATCTCACCGTTCTAGAGCAAGTCTTTGCCGATAGCGGGGAGCAAATGTCCCTTGTCCGCGAATATGAAGAACTGTCAGACAAACTGGCTCACAATCGAGAAGATAGCCAGCTCATGTCCCGCTTCTCTACGGTCATGCAACGCATGGATGCTACTGGTGCTTGGGAACTGGAGACAAATGCCAAAATCATCCTCACCAAGCTAGGAATTGAAGATTTTAACGCCAAAATTGCTACTCTATCCGGCGGCTATCGCAAGCGAATTGCTTTGGCAACCGCTTTGCTTTCAGAACCCGAAGTGTTGCTGATGGATGAACCAACTAACCATCTAGATGCCCTATCTGTTGAGTGGTTACAAAGCTATTTGAACCGCTATCGAGGAGCAATTCTGCTCATCACTCACGATCGCTATTTTCTCGATCGCGTCACCAACCGAATTCTTGAAATCGACCGAGGCGACCTCTACACTTACGCGGGTAACTATTCCTACTATCTGGAGAAAAAAGCCCTCGCTGAAGAGTCTGCTGTCAGCAGTCAGCGCAAACATCAGGGAGTACTTCGCCGAGAATTGGAATGGTTGAAGCGAGGGCCAAAAGCCCGGAGTACCAAGCAGAAAGCTCGGATCGATCGCGTCCACGAGATGCAAGCAACTGAGTTCAAACAGACTCAGGGCAAAGTCGATATTTCCACTCTGAGTCGTCGGATTGGCAAAAAAGTTATTGATTTAATGAATATCTCTAAAGCCTACGATGGACGCACCTTAATCAAAGATTTCACCTATGAATTTAGTCCCGAAGATCGTATCGGCATCATCGGTGGCAATGGTGCAGGCAAATCGACTTTGATGGATATTATCACTGGGCGCGTTCAACCGGATTCTGGAAGCGTTGAGATTGGCTCTACCATTCACATTGGCTATTTTAACCAACACTCTGAAGAATTACTCGTTGCATTGAATGAAAATTTGCGAGTGATTGACTACATTAAAGAAGTTGGAGAATATCTCAAAATTGCCGATGGCACTCAGATTACGGCTTCCCAAATGTTGGAGCGTTTTCTATTCCCTGGCAATCAACAATATGCCCCGATTCATAAACTTTCTGGTGGGGAAAAACGTCGCCTATTTCTGTTGCGCGTTTTGATGAGTGCGCCTAATGTTCTCATTCTTGATGAACCAACCAATGACTTAGATGTTCAAACCTTAGCGGTCTTAGAAGACTATCTAGAAGATTTCCCCGGCTGTATGATTTGTGTCTCCCACGATCGCTACTTCCTCGACCGCGCCGTAGACAAAATATTTTCCTTTGAAGAGGGTGGCAATCTGCGCCAATATCCAGGTAATTACTCAGTTTACTTGGACTACAAGAAAGCCGAAGAAGAAGCAGCATTGCGCGAAGCTGCCAATGCTAAGGATAGCTCAAAGTCAGTGCAGCCCCAAGTACGTCCAGCAGAGCCACAACCCTCTAGTAACAATAACAACAAACGGCGTAGGCTTTCAACTTGGGAAAAGCGCGAGTTTGAGAAACTTGAAAGCAAGATTGCTCAATTGGAAACCGAAAAAGCTGAGGCAGAGAAAGCGCTTTATAATGCGGCTCCTGGTAAAGTCGCCCAAGTTGGGGAACTCTATCAAAAGGTGGAAACTTTAACTCAGGCTATTGATGCTGCGACTGAACGCTGGATGGAACTCGCTGAGATTGAGTCTTAACAGAATCGGGGAGAAAGATGAATGCTTTCGATGCTCCGCTGGCTTTAATTTCTAATACAATTCGTACTTGAGCAAAGTACACGCTAAAGAACCGTTATAAACAGGAATGCGACGAGATGTTTTGAGTCCCACTCTTTTCGATAACTCTTTGTTTCCGGTCAAAACAAAGGCAGTCCAACCTTTGAAGCGTTGTTTGAAAACATCACCGAGCATTTTGTAGAGTTCGCCCAATTCTCTCTCATCTCCCAGACGTTCTCCGTAGGGGGGATTACAGATGAGAACGCCGCTGTCTGCGGGTGCTTCCAATTGGGATAATTCGGTTTGCGTAAACGTTAGCTTATCTGCAATGCCGCACCGTTGGGCATTCGTGTGAGCTTGGCTTAGGATATCAGGGTCTTTGTCGCTCCCCCAAATTGGTGCTTTTAAGTCTGAGATTTCACTGTTTTCGGCTTCTGCCCATATCTCTTCCCACAGAGCTTCATCAAAGTCCAGCCAGCTGAAAAAGCCAAAATTTTCGCGAAATAATCCGGGGGCAATATTCAAACCTTTTAAAGCTGCCTCTAAGGGGAGAGTTCCAGAGCCACAGAGCGGGTCTAAAAAGGGAAGATTCGCATCCCACTCTGCCATGTCGAGGATAGCAGCCGCCAGAGTCTCCTTAAGCGGAGCCAGTCCCATTGCAGGTCGATATCCCCGGCGGTGGAGGCTGGTACCCGAACTGTCTAAACTTAAAATGCAACGGTCTTGATGGATGTGGACATTAATCCGCACATCTGGACTTTCGGTGTCAACGCTAGACCTGTGACCTGATTTGTCACGCTGTTGGTCTACGATAGCGTTTTTAACTTGTAGAGCCGTGAAGTGGGTGTGGTTAAGTTTTTGATTGCCTCCTGTACAGTCCACAGCCAGGGTGTTGTTGGGGCGTAGATACTCATCCCAGGAGATCTTTTGCACCTCCCGGTAGAGCATCTGGGCGTCAAAGCAGGCAAATTCATGGATGGGGACTAGCACTCGAAAAATTGTCCTTGCCCAGAGATTCACCCGGTATAGCATTGCTTTATCGCCAACAAAATGCACTCCAGTGAAATCAGGACGGACTTCCTTTGCCCCTAAACGTTCCAGTTCAGCAGCAGCAATAGGTTCTAGACCACGGGCAACTGTGGCAAAGTAGTGATTCATCATGAGAGCGATCGCATCTATAGCATCTGTAACAGTGGAACCATTAAATCAGTTCTGCTTGTTCAAAAATCTGTCTGGGTGTTAGTTCCAAACCTAGAAGCAGGGTATCCACAATGGGCATCGTATCTGTGTAGACTTGACTCGATCCATCTGGGAAAAATACCCGGATATTCATCGCTTCAGGATCTACAACCCAGACTCTTAAAATACCAGCGTCAAAGTAGTCTTTCGCTTTATTTTCAAATTCTTTCAGGGTTTGGTCTGGGGAACTAATCTCAATTACCAGTTCGGGAGGCACAGGACAAGCTTCGTTCCGCTTCCAACTGGCGGGTAGGAGTTGGTAAGAAATGTAAGTCAAATCGGGTATAGGTGCCCAGTCTTGACCATGACGTTTCAACAGCACTGCCCATTCTTGAACAACTCGTCCTCGTCCTTTACACCAGGCACCAATGAGAACCCACAAAGCTGACTGTAGTACAGAATGAAAAAGCTTAGGAGACACTTTAGGCACTGCCTGACCATCTACAAACTCATAGGTTACATCTCCTTCAGGTAAAGCTAGAAATTCCTGTAATGTGAGTTTGGTTCCGGTGCCTACCATGACTATAAGTTATCCAAGTGGATGGGCTAATAAATCTATGGTACAAAAGCGCTCCCCTTGAGTTTAAATCTGGAAGTTGCCGGTTGGCTGGAGTCGGAGCAAGCCATGAATGAGATTTTAGAGAGCGATCGCTCTGAATTCACAACTTTCCTGAAAAAGCACCGAGTTGTGCGAACCTATTAGCAGTTTCATCACTCCGGTACTGGAGGAACAATGACGCCGATCGAGTTTCTGGTATTGTTGGTCATTGCTGCATTCTGCGGCGGCACTGGGCAAGCGTTAGTGGGTTACTCGGCAGGGGGCTGTCTACTCTCGATAATTGTCGGGATTATCGGTGCATACATTGGATTGTGGGTAGCCAAAGAGTTTAATCTTCCGGTGATATTTGCCCTCAATATTGGAGGGAAATCCTTCCCGATTATCTGGTCAATTATCGGCTCAGCTCTCTTGGCAGCCGCTCTCGGTTTGATCAATCGAACAAACCGGCGGCGATGACTTGGGAAATCTCAAGCTTTTCCAGAGAAAGTATTGAGCCGGATGCAAAATATAAGAAAAAGCCTCCTTTTCAGGAGGCTTAATTTGCTTGGAAATCGTTAAAGCTTTAGCCAAAGAAAGCGAAACCGGATACAGCGATGACTCCAGCGATCGCTGCGGTTGCTACGGAAGTTAGCGCGGTTCCAAAGAGCCACCAAGCAGCGGTTGCAGCGGATTTTCGGGTTTCCTCAGCTTGCTGCTTCGCTTTGTGCTTGAGGTCTTTGATGCGTCGTTTCGTTTCCTGCTGGAAGCGTTCAGCGCGGTGTATCGTACTCTCGCGCACCCCTTCAATCTGGTCGATGAGTCGGTTGGCATCCGCTTGGGAAATATCCTCACGGGAACTCAACAGCGCCACCAACGTGTCCCGGTCAAATTGCGAGAGGCGATCGCGCATCGCGTCAAATCCAGCTTGCGGATCGTCGAACAATTTGCGGAAGTCGCGCTTAATACCCTCGTAATTGAGTTCTGGACGCTCCAGGGAGTTGAAGTAATTGCGAATTTTGCCAAAAACTCCGTCAAGCACCGATTGCACTTTATGCTGGGCATTCTGCGCTTGTTCGACAAATTGATGGCGCACCGATTCGATTTGATCGACAATCCGGTTGGCTTCTTCCTCGGAAATATCCTCCCGTTGCGATAGGAGTGCAACAAAGGTAGAACGGTCGAAATGAGAGAAGCGATCGCGAATATTCTTCCACCCGGCTTGTGGATCGTTGAGCATTAATTGCAACTCGCGTTTGATGCCTTCCGGGTTGAGTTCTTCTTTGTCAGTGTTCCGCAGGTAATCTTCAAAATCGGTTTGGAAATTCCGAACCGTGTCTCTGGCACGGGTTGCCAAGCGGCGCGGGGCTTTGACAATGCTGTGAATCGCCTCTTGCACCCGATCGATTGCCCGATTGACTTGCTCTTCGCTCAAGTCTTCTCGTTGACTCAACAGCTTCACCAAGGTTTCCCGATCGACGTGAGACAGCCGTTCTCTCAGGGCCAAACTTCCCTCTTTCGGGTCATTCAGGAGTTTTGCCAAATCCTGCTGGATGCCTTGCGGATCGAGTTCTTCCAGGTTGGTGTTTCGCAGATACTCAGCAATCTGGTTCGTCACTTGGTCGTAGCGATCCTTTGCTTGACCGGCTAATTGTTGCGGTGCGTGCAGAATACTCTCTCGCACTGATTCGATCTGATGGATTGTTCCATCAATCTGTTCTTCGCTCAGATCGCCGCGTCCCTTAAGCAACTGCACCAGCGTATCGCGGTCAAAATGAGAAAGTCGCGTCCGGAGTGCGGCAACTCCTGCCTGAGGGTCATTGAGAAGCGTTTGCAACTCTCGCTTGATGTCTTCAGGATTCAGTTCTTCTTTGTGAGTCTCGCGCAGATAGGATTCTACCCTTTGCCACAGTCCTTCCGCTTCAGATTTGGCGCGGTCTTGCAATTCTTGAGCTTGAGACAAGACGCGATCGCGCGTACTTTCCAACTGACCGATTAGTTGATCGGCTTCCTCTTGACTCAAGTCTTCCCGTTGAGAGAGGAGTTGCACTAAAGTATCGCGGTCAAATTGCGAGAGGCGATCGCTTAAAGCATCAATCCCAGCATCTGGATCTTCTAGAAGTGCTTTGAAATCGCGCTCAATGCCTTCTGGGTTCAGTTCTTCCTTACCCGTCGAGTGCAGATAATGTTCGACGCGATCGCGAAGGTCTTGCGACTGTTCTTGAGATTCCGCACCCTGGACAGTTTCAAAAACTTCTTGCCGAATACTATCCATCTGCTCGGCAATATCCGCGACTTGCTCCGAGGTGAAAGTACCCCGTGCTTCCAGCACCCTCACAAAATAGTCCCGATTCAATTGCTCTATCTGCTGCCGAACTTTTCCAGGAGCTGCATCCGAATCGTAAATAACTTCTCTAAATTCCTGCTTAATCGTTTCTCGGTTCAAGTGCCAAGGTTTGGAATTTAGCAGGTAGTTTTCTACATCTGCCTTAATCGTGCTAAAAGATGGCGCAGGCACCTTATCGGCAACTTTTGTCCCAACCGTTTTAGCTTGTTCAGTTGCTTGCTCTTTCAAATGTTGCAACTGGCTGGAAATTTTTTCCACATCTAAATCGGAGAGATCCGTCCGCTTCATGACTTCTCCGAGTAAAGCAGTTACACCCAACTGCATCGAGTGTTCCATCAAGCCATTGCCATTGCCATGACTGCGCTCTGATTTGCCTTGTGCAACTCCAACAAGTTGAGAAAGCTTGGCAGCAAGCTCATTAGATTTCAACTCCTCTGGAGCGGCTTGTTTCAGAAAGTTGAGTAATTCAACCTGCGGATCTGTTTCCGTTGGTTTTTCTGTTCCCTGTTGTTGACCTAATATCTTCTGCCAAACAACTTCCAATTGCTCCGCAATCCGATTAACATCCTGTTTAGAGAAATCACTGCGGCTACTCACTAGATCCACAAAAGTCTGGCGATTGACATTGCGTAAAACGTCATTCCCCGCCATAGATTTCACATCAACATCGCTAAGTAACTTTTCTAAGTCGCTGCGAACCTTATTGATGTCTAGCTTTGGCAGTTGCAAATCTGTAAAGTAATCCTTAATTGTTTCTCGCAAGCTATCCGGATCGAGAGACGAACTCAATTCCCGGCGAACGGCGGCGGCGGATGCTTCAGCAGTAGAAACAATCTGCCTATTTATCGCACTCCCACCAAGCGCAGTGCTGGCTGTAGCCATCACCCCTTGCATCCCTGAACCCGCAGTGTTCACGACCGAACCAACTAAGGAACCCACCGCCGTAGAACTCACCCAAAGGAGCAGCAAAAAATAAGCTGACCAAATCACGACGCCAGTGATTGCACCCAAAATGACGCTGCTAATCAGAGTCAGCTTCACCGCCAGAAAACAAGCAATGAATATGGCAATATTGACCGTCAATAATGTCCAAATTCCTACCTTAGATTCAATGCTACGAACTTTTTCGCCCCAAGTCTCTGTATCATCATCATCCGCATCTAAGGGATTCTCTGCGGATGAAATCCCAGCAGCAATTGAGAAATTGGTTAACAAAAATTGGAAAGCAAACGCCATCAATACTCCGGCAATCAAGGCAACAAAAAACTGCGGGCTTGAAAAAACAAGTGTTGCCTCTTTTATGGGAGTATTCGCGGCTTGAGTCCCAGTCGCAGCAACTGGAATTTTGGCAAGACAAAATTGTGTGCTGGACAAATCCAGCATCATTTTTACACTTTGAAACATGGTATTTACGCCTTCAAAGTCGAAAGACTACCTCTATGAGAGGTTGCGTTCTGAGTACACTTTTGTGTATATTTTTGTAACGTTCTATCCTAATCCTCTATACTCAATGTGGATAAAAAGCTTTGGAGAATAACTCTCTCTAAAGTCTGAAAATTAGCTCTGAGTAAAGTTAAGAAATTAAACAAGAAGGCGATCGCTAAAACCCACTAAACTTAAGTATTAATACTCAACATCTCAATCAACTGCTAATCCACAATCTAAAATAGAGATGACCTTAAGCTGTCAACAACTTCTTCAAAAACATACTCAAGTTTGGCACCAAGCAACGGTGCATCCTTTCCTAGTGCAGTGCAAATTAGGAACTATTCAGCCGCAGCAATTTAACACCTGGCTGGTACAAGATTATCTTTTTGTAGTAGAGTTCACGCGGATGGTGGCACAAATTTTGGCAGTTGCGCCGCCCGCTCATTTTGATGTCATTCTGGGTGGATTAGTCGCACTGAAAGATGAACTCAACTGGTTCAAAGCAAAAGCCTCTGAGCGACAATTGAATCTCAATACCCAAAAACAACCAACTTGCACAAAATACTGTGATTATATGCACAGTCTTTCGGCAATGCCACACCCAGTTCAAGCGACTGCACTATGGGCAATTGAGCTTGCTTACAATCAAGGTTGGCAATTACCAGGAGTCATGCCAGATCCCTATGCTGAGTTTGCCGACCGCTGGGGAAATCCAGGTTTTACGGAATATGTAAAACTCTTGGAACAGCAAGCAGATGAAGTGCTGCAAACTGCATCGGAAACCGTTCAGCATCAAGCCGAAGAAGCCTTTTTAAAGGTGGCTGAATTAGAGCAGGATTTCTGGCAGATGGCTTTTAATGCAGCACCGTAGATGAAAAGGGTAAAAATAAGCCTATAAAGGCTAATCCATGTAATCGTTTGTAATATCAAGAGCGTCCGGATTATTTGAAGCAACTGGGCGGTTTCCAGCTATATGCATTGTCTCATCAATCTGAAGATTGCTAGAGCCGATTGGACGGTGCCCATCTACGTCAACAGTTCCCTGAACTTGGAAATCATTTGAAGTAATTGGGCGCTTTCCATCAATGTCCACGGTTTCACGAACCTGAATATCGCTTGGATCAATCGGTCGGTGTCCATCTACGTCAAGGGTGTCCTCAAACTGAAGATTACTAGAGGTAATCGGTCGGTGTCCATCTACGTCAAGAGTGTCTTCAATCTGAATATTATCTGGCGCGATTGGACGCTTCCCATCTATATCAATCGTGTGAGGAACCTGTTTTGGTTCGCTAGGTGAAGGAGAGGCAATATTTTTCTCCTGATTATTTCCCTTTTTTGGATTATCTCTGTTCATATTGTGACCTCTTACTTTACGCCTATGTTATTTATAACGTAATACAAGCTATAAAGAGCTTGTATTTGCTGATAATTGATTTAATTATACAATTTGTTTTGAAAGTATTCGTGAAAAATGGCAGCGATGAATCTAAAGAAACCTTTGTACGCTACAAATTACGGCGCTGCCTATATTGGTAACTCGCTTGAATTGCTAGATTGCCTTGAATCTGACTCAATCGATCTAGTAATGACCTCTCCTCCATTTGCTTTGCTACGCGAAAAGAGTTATGGAAATGTTGAGCAAGAAGCCTATATCGATTGGCTATTTGCCTTCTGTCGAAAAGTGCATCGCGTATTATCACCGCAGGGAAGTTTTGTCATCGATCTGGGTGGTGCTTATCAAAGTAAACGTCCAGTGCGATCGCTCTACAATTACCGGATTTTAATTAAACTCTGCGATGAGCTAGATTTTCGCTTAGCTGAGGAGTTTTTTTGGCACAACCCTTCTAAGTTACCTTCGCCGATTGAATGGGTGAATAAACGTAAGCTCCGCGCGAAGGATTCTGTCAATACTGTCTGGTGGCTATCAAAAACTGACTATCCTAAAGCGAATGTGAGTAACGTACTTGTTCCTTATTCGGAACGAATGAAAAAGCTACACGAGAATCCTGAAAAATACTATAAACCTAAAGCACGTCCTTCAGGCCACGATATTGGATCGGGTTTTGCTACTAATAACGGCGGTGCCATTCCCTCCAACTTGTTGCAAATTCCTAATAGTGAAAGCAATTCTCGATACATTCAACTTTGCAAAGCCGTTGGAATTGCTGCACATCCGGCGCGGTTTCCGCAAAAACTGCCGAGGTTTTTTATTAACTTCCTCACCGATCCAGGAGATACAGTCCTCGATATTTTTGCTGGATCGAATACGACTGGCGCGGCGGCTGAGGCTTTGCGACGGCGTTGGATTGCTTTTGAGCAAAATCCGTCTTATTTAGCTGCTTCTGCTTTCAGATTTTTAGAGGATAACCAAAGTATTGAGGCAGCTTCAGCGCTATTTAAAAAACTGGTGGCAAAGCCCGAAATAAGCAATATTTCTTAGTTTAGCGATCGCTACTTAAAATTAAAGTACTTCTGCTTCTTCAAAAACCTGTTTTGGTGTGATTTCCAATCCAGGAAATAATGAATCTATAATTGGTGCGCTATCAGTGTAGAGTTGACTTGTTTTATCTGGAGAAAAGACTCTAATACTTATGGCTTCAGGATCTACAATCCAAACTCGTAGCACACCAGTATCAAAGTAGTCCTTAGCCTTGTCTTCAAATTCTTTTATAGTTTGGTCTGGAGACATTATCTCAATTGCCAGTTCAGGAGCCACAGGACAGGCTTCGTTACGCTTCCAACTAGCGGGTAGCCGTTCATAAGAGATGTACGTTACATCAGGTACAGGTGCCCAATCCTGACCATTCCGTTTCAACAGCACCGCCCACTCTTGAACAACTCGTCCACGCCCTTTGCACCAGGCACGAATCAGAACCATCAAAGCAAACTGTACAGTTGAATGAAAGTATTTTGGAGACACTTTAGGCACTACCTGACCATCTATAAATTCATAGATTACATCCCCTTCTGGCAAAGCCAGAAAGTCTTGTAGTGTGAGCTTGGTTCCAGTGCCTACCATGACCCTAAGCTACCTAAGCAGGTGATAAATAAACTTATTATACAAAAGCGTTTGATGGCTAGGTGACGCTCGCATAGAGCGTACCACTTGTGCTATATGCTTCGAGCTAGATGCGTCAGAACAGTAAATCTGTAGCAGCGTCAAAGGATTACAGTTTTAAAATTAGATAAAGTAAAGATAGAGTGTTTTTGTTCTACTATAGTTTGTTTGTGGCATATTCCTAGCCACATCAATCAATCATCCGAAGGGATTAGAAAAGGAGAAACTATGACTCGCGCGATTATGGAAACCGACAAAGGCACAATCAATTTGGAGCTGTTTGACAAAGATGCACCGAACACGGTGAAAAATTTTGTTGACTTATCTGAAAAAGGGTTTTACGACGGTCTTAATTTCCACCGAGTCATCCCTAACTTTATGATTCAGGGCGGCTGTCCGCAGGGAACGGGAACAGGTGGTCCAGGTTACAAAATCAACTGTGAAATTAACCCCAATAAGCATCAGGCAGGAAGTCTATCAATGGCTCATGCAGGGCGCAATACGGGTGGGAGTCAATTCTTTATCTGTCACGCTCCTCAACCCCATTTAGACGGACAACACACAGTTTTTGGTAAAACTGAAGACATGAATGTAGTCAATGCTATTCGTCAGGGAGATAAGATTCTTTCTGTGAAGATTGAACGATAGCCTAAATGGCTTTTTAGCCGGAAGGAAGTGCTTCCTTCCGGCGGCGTTACTATCAATTGATGCTCGTTACAGTCTGAAGAGGGGTCACTTCATTCAGTTCGGGTTCAGCCACCTGAAGATGTTGCTCTAAAAGCGCCAAGTTACGGATATTTGACTTGTAGTATGCATCGAACAAGTCTCCCACCAAAGGCACCGAGCCGACTGTGGCTTCTAAGGCAATATTAAATATCATCTTTTGTAGGATTTCACGCGGTAAGCCGAAGCGGGCGGCTAAATAGATGATGTAAGCCGAAAACCCGGTGCTGATGATATCTCCGGCACCTGGAATCAGACCAATAATTGGGTCTAAACCAATACGAAAGCCGATGCCTGGGATTCGGATTGCATTATCCATCAGGCGGCTAAGTCTGCGGATGTGGTTGAGATTTTCGAGACGTTCAAGTGTGTTCATATTTCTAATTTTTGCACGAGGAATCCGCTGCATCTTATACCGTGAGAAGGAAAATTTCTTTTCTGGAATCATCCTAAAGTTAGTGGAACTGTCTGCCTAAAGTCAGAGATGTTTAATTTTAAGATTCCTTTATCTGAAGCCATGCTGAACTCCCCAACGCAAGACCTTCTTTTTATTTGCACTCAATTTCTGGCACAAAATCCCCAAAAACGTTTGCAGAGTCTCAAAGACTTGGGGATAGCGCGTTATGCTGATTTTTTAACTAAAATGCCATTAACAGAAGCAAATGTAGCTTGCGTAATGCATTTTTTTAGAGATACAAGTCGCGTGAAATTCCCGAATCTTAGGGGAGCGGATTTATCTAACTTGAAGTTAGATGGCGTTAACTTTATCCGGGGTGATTTATCGGGGGCAAATTTGAGGGGAAGTAGTTTATTAGAAGCCGACCTTTTATTTGCCAATTTCACTGGAGCAGATTTGAGAAATGCGGATTTGAGGGGTGCAACTCTTAATGAGACAATATGGTCAGGTGCGGTGGTAGAAGATTGCAATTTTGGAAAAGGAATTGGGTTAACGGAGCAGCAGCGCAGAAACCTAAAAAGTCTCAGTGCTAGGTTTAATTAGCATCGGCGGCTCATCCGAGTTTTGGATGTTTAGCAACCGCTGTAGAGCGTTGGGTTGAACGATAGTGAAACCCAGCAGACAGCTTAATTTAGTGCCATTTATTTTAAATCTAATTGCTAATTTTTGCCGTTTTTGATGCCTGTCTGCACTTTCCAAAGGCTGGCATAAATTCCTTGGTCTTCTAATAGTTGTTCGTGTCGTCCTTGCTCTACTAAGAAGCCTTGTTCCATCACATAGATACAATCAGCATTGCGGACGGTGGAGAGGCGATGAGCGATCGCTATCGTGGTGCGATTGACGGTAATTCGTTCTAGCGATCGCTGAATGGCTGCTTCTGTCTCATTGTCTACGGCGGAGGTGGCTTCATCCAGAATCAGAATCGGCGGATCTTTCAAAACGGCACGCGCGATCGCAATCCGCTGTCTTTGCCCACCTGACAACTTTTGTCCCCGCTCGCCTACAATCGTGTCGTAGCCTTGGGGAAGTTGCATGATAAAGTCTTGAGCCTCGGCAATTTTAGCCGCTTCGATTGCCTCAGCTTCAGTTGCATCAGGACTGCCGTAGGCGATATTTTCTTTCACCGTGCCGTGAAATAAGAAGACATCCTGACTGACTAAACCAATACAGGAACGCAAATCTCTTAATTTCAAATCGCGTAATTCAATCCCATCCAATGTCACCGTTCCCGACTGAATTTCGTACAACCTCAGCAACAGTTTCACTAAGGTACTCTTGCCCGAACCAGTAGAACCGACAATGGCGATTGTTTTACCTGCGGGAATGTGTAAAGAGAGATTTTGAATGACTGGATTTCGCCCATTGTAGGCAAAAGTGACATCTTTTAATTCCATTTCACCCCGCACTGAAGCGACGGGTAAGGAAATGTGTCCCGAATGAATCGCAATCGGTGTATCCAGCAGATTCATCACCCGATTTGTAGAAGCCATTGCCCGTTGATATTGATCGAGCGTTTCGCCCAATCTCGTCAAAGGCCAAAGCAACCGCTGGGTTAGGAATACCAATACACTGTAAGTACCCACAGACAATCTGCCAGCAGCGGCGTCCATACCGCCGATTAACAGTGTTGCCGTGAATCCGACTAAAATAATGATGCGAATCAAGGGGACAAAAGCGGATGAAAGCGCGATCGCTCTCCGGTTACTTTGTCGATAAGCCTCACTTTCGACTGCCATCCTGCTCGCTTCATAGTCTTCCGTGACAAAGCTTTTAATCGTCGTCATTCCGCTCAAATTATTCGAGAGGCGACTGTTGAGCAGACTGACTTTTTCCCGAATCTCAGCATAGCGGGGGGCAAGGCGATGTTGAAAGACAATCGAACCCCACAGAATAAACGGCATCGGCAGCATCGCCATCCAAGCCACACTGGGAGCCAGAATAAAGAAGGCACCGCCAATAATTACAACCGTCGTCGCTACTTGGAGGATTTCATTCGCTCCTCGATCCAAAAAGCGTTCCAGCTGATTGATATCGTCATTCAGGATAGACATCAAACCGCCAGTGCTGCGCTCTTCAAAATAAGCCAGTTCCAGCTCTTGGATATGGCTGTAGGCATCGAGGCGCAAGTCGTGTTCAATATTCTGGGCTAGATTGCGCCAAAGCAGGGCATAGGCGTACTCAAAGATAGATTCCAGTCCCCAGATAATGAAGCTGAGGAAGCTTAGGATCAGGAGTTGCCAAAAAACATCTTTGACGCCAAATTGTGCAATTAGCGAGTCTTGTTGCTTCACCACCACATCCACCGCTGCACCGATCAAGGCGGGTGGGGCTAAGTCAAAAATTTTATTGAGAATTGAGCAAACAGTCGCCTGCCAAATTTGGGCACGATAGTTGCGTCCATAGTCAATCAGACGCTTGAGGGGATGCGCCTTTTGCCTGCTTTGGATTTGATTGCGGGATTTTTTACGGGACAAAATGAGAGTACGCGACGATAGTTACACCAGATTTTAACCACTGTAACAATTATCCATCTGACATCCCACGACTCTTTTTTAGTAGGCGCGATCGCCCGATTGGTGTTATGCAACGGCGGGTGATGTGAGTGTTGCACTTGCGATCGCTTTCTTTTCAATTGGGCAAATGTGTTCCCCATTTTTCACTAATCTTGCTACCCACTTATTTGTTTGTATCTATCACGAGATAGATTTTTAAAGCAAATTTACAGATGAGTCAAGTTACAGGCTCAAGCGGAATTTCACGGCGTTTTTCAGAACCAAGAACAAGAAATGCTTGCTGGATTTTGCTTTTCTTTGACTCGCGCTTCTAGTTTCATTCTCTATCTTGAGACATATATTGAGCTGTAAAACAATCCATAACCAATCCATCGCCGTATCTTTTTTAGTCAAGAAATCAAAAAGGGAATCCTTCCGATTCCACTGAGGTAGAAGCCGCCAATGAAAAAACTAGCGCAGATAACCGCCATATCGGTACTGGTTACAGGGTTATCATCAGCTCATGCCCAAGCTGCCACATTCACAGAGAAAAGTGATGCTGGGAAGACTCTAAATACAGCAAAAATTATCCCATCAGGGTCGCAAATACTAGAGGTTATTACTGGGACACTTTCTGATAATGATGCTGACTTATTCCAGATTTTTCTGACCGGAGGACAGACATTCTCGGCGACAACAATTAGCCTGGATACGCTGGTAGGACTCCCAGTTGATAATGTTTTAGGTACCCCGACCGAGCTGCTTGAAGATCCGCAGTTATTCTTGTTTGATGCGGCTGGTAAGGGCATTTATGGGAATGATGATATTCCTGGCTTAAATTCACAATCAGTTTTATCCTCAGGTGGGTTTTCTCCCGCTCAATCTGGTATTTACTATTTAGCCATTGCCAGCTCTGGTTACGATCCTGTAAGTGCATCCGGGAAAATTTTCTCGGCTGGAGCGGATGGAGTTCTAGAACCGACGGGTTCGGGCGGGAATTTATCCTTGAGTGGCTTTACAGGTACGAGCGCTACCAGTGGAAGCTACGCGATCGCACTAACCGGAGTTACAACTAGCGCTGAAAGTAGCACTGCAAGCATTCCCGAACCGTCTGCAACATTAGGCATTTTAGCTTTGGGTACTTTAGGCGCAGTTTCTCAGCTAAAAAACAACAGAAAGAAGCAAAAATTCACTAACTGAGTTTCCAGCATTCTCTAGTTGGTTATTGAGGAAAGGTGCAATCGCGCCTTTATTCGTGGGACGCCAATAAAACAACAGTAATTTGTTTTATCCCTGTATTTTTGATAATTGCGATTTCCTCAATGCAGAGGTTAGGGAAAAAGCGAATATCTAGTGGAAATGAAATCGCCAAACAAGTTAAAAATCAATTTTTAACTTTCGGAAGAATCCATAAACAGCTCTGAGTCGTACTTCTTTTAATCCAAGCGATTCAAAAGAACCTCAACATTCCCATTCCGCACCAAGCAGTGACTGAATGGATACATCTTTAGGAAAAACTGAAATGAAGCAAAAAACTTGTGTTCCTGTGAAAGAAACTGCGGCTCCTCTCAACAAAATTGCGACTTCCCGTAAAAAACCTTCGCGTCGCTTTGGTTTAAGAAACCCAATCGGATTGGGCGTACTTGTTATAGGATTAGCTTTGTTCGCTGGGATGACACCTCTCTATCTCAAAGCTTCTGACCATGATGATGGTGAGGTAGATGCTAAGGGACGTAATCTTAATTTAACTGACCTGTTTGTATTCCGGGAAAAAGATCAGAACCCGAATGCGTCTCAAAACGACCTGGTCTTGATTATGAATACGAACCCGCGATCGCTAGCGCGTCAGCAATATTACTTCAGCACCAGAGCGAAGTACGAGTTCAAAGTGTCGCGAGTGGGGAATAATGACGCCACTCCCACGGGTAAGGAAGATGTGGTTCTGCAATTCACCTTTAGCCCACCGGATGCGAATCGCCAACAAACCATTACGATGACCGCTATCCGGGACGGTGCAATTGTTCTCCAAACCAAGAACCTCCGCACCACGCCGCTGAATCCCAACCCCAGTGCGCCGCCAATCGTTAATCAGGTATCCGGCGGTGGCGCTAACTTAGCCGTATTTGCGGGACTCCGAGAAGATCCATTCTTCTTCGACGTTGAGCAATATTTTCGGGTTCGGGCTGCTTTTCTCGGCATCGGTCCCGCAGTTTCTGGGTTCCGTCCGCCCGAACAGGCTATTGACTTTACCAAAGGCTACAACGTCAACGCGATCGCAGTCCGGGTACCGATTAAATTCTTACAAGGCTCGACCTCCGCAACGACTTTTGATGTCTGGGAAACCATTTCAGTCCCTGGAGCAAACGGCAAATTTACTCAGTTTGAGCGGCTGGCTCGACCGGCGATCAACGAGGGTCTAGTCGTCACAAACGACTTCCTGAACGCCCTAAACACCGTCAGTCCTGGTTTTGAAGCTTCTGCTCTGGCGGGTCAACAACCGGCAGCGAATATCGCTGGGCCAATCGTCGGGGAAGTGAAAAAGACGCTGCTAGCTTTTGGGAATACCGAGCAACGAGCGAACGCCTTGTTGGGTGCCTTTTTACCAGACGTGATGCGAATCGACACCAGGGGACCCAGCGGATACGCCAACGCCCTGAATGCTAAAGGTAGCCCGATTCGGGGTCGCTTGATAAAAGATGATGTCATCGACATCACCTTAAGTGTCGTCACCGGGGGGAAGGTTACGAGTGATAACGTGTCCTACGAAGGCGCACCGGGTAATCCAGCACAAGGACACAAGCCGTTACAACCCGCATTCCCCTATTTGGCTCTCCCCAACTAGGTCAGGAGTGATGAACTGCGTACATTATCAGTGATGAAAATCTAACCTCCTTCTCACCTCTCCCTAACCCTCTCCCAAGAGGAGAGGGAAGCCCAATCAATCTTTTTTACGGGGGAGGGGGAATCACTGAAAACCCGTCCCCTACTAAGGGATGGGTTGGGGGAGAGGTTAACCGAGCTTAGAGACAGAAGCATGAAACGTGCTGAGTATTACAAATCCGAAAACTTGAAAGGTGGGTTGAGTGGGCATCTTGTGCTGAAGCGTTGGTGGATACCGCTCTTAGTGGCGCTACCGATTGCCGGAGTTTTGGTAGGCTGGCGTTTGTGGAATCCCAGTGCTGAACTCGACGCTCCTTATCGTTATCCCTTTTCTCAGTCACCCTCAGACAATATCACCACTGCTTTGGGACGGGAAATCGCTTTCTATCAGGAACGGATTCGGCGAAATCCAGGGGACGGATTAGATCGAACCGCCTTAGCCAAAGCCTATCTGAAGATGGCTCGGGCGACGGGGGATGCTAATTGGTATCTCATGGCGGAGCAGTCGGCAAAGCGATCGCTCGCTAATTTATCCTTTGATAATCAAGGTGCTATTTTGGTGCTGGCTCGGATTGCGGAAGCGAAACATGACTTCACAGAAGCGATTCGCTTGGCAAAACAGGTACTGCAAACCGAGTCTGGAAATGAAGATGCACTCTCGCTGCTGGTTACATCAAACTTGGCAATGGGCAAGGTGGATGAAGCCAATCGCGTCGCGAATGCTTTAGTAGATAAAATTCCCACGTTAGGCTCCTTGACACTTAGGGCTTTGGTAAAAGTTGCACAAGGTCAAGATGCAGCAGCCATTCAAGATTTCCAGCAAGCTCTAGCAGCTGAAGAACCGGGCGAGACAGGCAGTTCGGCTTGGACGCGGACATTGCTGGGTCGGTTTTACTTCCAGCGGGGCAACCATCAACTTGCCAAGGAACTTTACCAGGAAGTTTTACGCATCCTGCCGCGATATCCCTTGGCATTAGTCAATCTGGCAGAATTAGAGACTCGACTCGGACAGTATCGAGCCGCGGAGCGTCATTACTCCCAGGTCTTTGTTTCCCCAACCTACCAGAATGTGTTCGATCACGTTGCCTTGCAGGGCATGGCACGGGTGAAGCATTTGCAGGGCGACCAGTCAGGCGCTCAGGAGTTATGGGACAAAGCCGAAGCGTTAATCCGCCAGCATCAAAATATCACTTCTTTTGGACACCGGCGCGAACTGGCACGCCTTTTGCTAGAACGGGGGCGTTCCGAGGACTTGCCCGAAGCGCTTTCCCTAATGCAGGCAGAAGTCGCTATCCGCCGCGATGCAGAGACACTGGATACTCTAGCTTGGGCGCTTTACCGTGCGGAACGCTGGCGGGAAGCTCAGCAGGTCGTTGCCGAAGCGCTAGGGCGAGGTACTCGTGATGCGGGAATTTTTGCTCGCGCGGGCACGATTGAGCAGGCATTGGGGAATCGCGCTGAGGCGATCGCTTATTTCCAAAAAGCTGAAGAAATCGACCCGACTTTTGACGAACAGACACAGCGATCGCAAACACTTAACTCAAATTCTGCAACCGAGGTGAATGAATGAACGCAAAGTGGCGTCGATACGGCACGCTGAGCCTGCTGTCGTTTTTGGGAGCGATATTACTTTGGTTCGCTGCTGCTACCCCCAGTTACTCTCACTGGGCTGATTTATCAGTCGCTGAGATTATGGTGGGCGAGACTGAAACTCAAATGACGCTTACCTTTCCCACAGGGTTGATGGCATTTGCAGACGACAACCAGGATAGTCAGCTGTCACCCGATGAAGTCCGCACTCATCAAACTCAGTTGCAGACATTCTTAAGCGATCGCATCCGCCTCAGCGATAACCAGAAGCAAAAAGCTACCCTAACCATTAATGCATCCGAGACCAGCGCCCTACCGCCAAACTTGAAAGTTACTACGGGCACCCACAGCAGCTTACAGCTCACCTACAACTGGTCTCAGCCGGTTCAAGGACTCCAGATCCACTACAATCTATTTCTGCCTGGAGTGCCAACCGCCACTTGCCTTGCAACGATTCTGCATTCCGGACAGGTGCAAAACTTTATTTTCAGCCCCACAAACCAGACATTTTCATTAATGCCGCCTGGGTTGGCGTGGCTTAACGGGGGAAGCTTGCTGATTGCGATCGCTGGGTCGTTTGCGTGGGGTGCAATGCACGCCCTCTCTCCGGGTCACGGCAAGACGATTGTGGGAGCGTACTTGGTAGGTTCCCATGCTACCCCCAAACACGCCCTATTTTTAGGGTTAGCGACGACAATCGCCCATACTACCGGCGTGTTTGCCTTGGGAGCGATCGCGCTGTTCGCCTCACAGTACATCCTGCCCGATCAGTTATATCCCTGGCTCAGTGTCCTCTCCGGTTTGATGGTGGTAGCGATCGGTCTCAACTTGTTCATCAACCGCCTGCGGAGTCATAAAAGCGGCAAATCAGCGACGGCACATCAGCATCTTAGCTTTTCAGCTTCCCAGAGCCATTCCCACCGTCATCACAGCCACGAACCTCATCACCACGATCATCACCACGACGATTCTCATCACCACGAACCTCATCACCACCATCACCCTCACGAACCTCATCACCACGGCGAACATTCTCACCACAACCACTCGCACTTACCCCCAGGTGCGGATGGATCGCCCGTTACCTGGCGTAACCTGCTTGCCCTAGGTATTTCAGGCGGTTTGGTGCCGTGTCCTTCAGCCTTGGTTTTGCTGCTAAGCGCGATCGCACTGGGACGGATCGGCTTTGGACTGATGCTGGTGTTGACATTTAGTTTAGGACTCGCAGGGGTGCTAACTGGGTTGGGATTGCTACTCGTTTACAGCAAGCGTTTCTTCGATCGGCTACCGATTCAAATGCGGATTGTGAGGATTTTGCCTGCGGTGAGTGCATTAGTGATTGCCCTCCTGGGTGTAGGCATCACCACCCAAGCCTTGATGCAAACCGGGTTGGTGCGGCTATAAATCGTAGCGTGTTAGCGATCGCTTTGCATCGCTTGCCGAACCCGTTCTCTAAAAAATTGACATTTATCCCGCTAAGTAGGTATGGCAATTTAAATTGAATTATGAAATATTGGCAACAGTAATAAGCAATTGTAAATCCCCGATTGCCTAAAATTTTTTAGTTGTTTTTAATTTAAAAATTCACTCATTCAATCAACCATTAAACCTTAAGAAAACCCAATGTTTAGGTACTTTCGTTTAACAGTTACCGTATCTACTGCTCTCAGTTCATTGTTTCCGGGTATAGCTTTGAGCCTTCCTTTACAGCCAGATTCTCCATATCCAGTCGTGCCAGCTTCAAATATAGATATTCCAGTTTGCTATCTACAAACTGAAGATGGTAGAAGGGTGGATCTCGGTAAATTATGCATTCAAGCCCCTGAAAATTCTAATGCTCCTTTAAGTAGTAATTTTGGGGCTGGAAATTGCTACTTTGTTGACTCGACTGGCAAACCCTGTAGAGCTTCTTCAGCCAGTAATCCTCAGCAGTAACCGTCAAGAACTTGAATTGTTGAATAATACCAATTCACTGCTTTGATGCCACATTTACGAGTCCCCAATCCGGTTAAAAAGGGGGCAGTATATGGATATGTGTCAGACATAAACTAACGACATAGGTTAGCGATACGACGTTCTTGCTGAGTTACCTGCCCTGAGCGGAGGTGGTTTGGGGCAAGCTGCACTATCAGTCAGTTGAAAAACCACTTTCCCAGTGAACTGACCCTAACTGAAATAGGTACTACCTGAGCAAGGCTTTGCAAAGTTTTTTTACAAGCGGTGTTCGTTCTTGGCTATTGACATCAAGCTTTGGATAGAAATATTTGATGAATGGAATTTATAGATGCCAATCGAAACAGTAGCCGGAACTTCTTTAAAGTATTACCTGCTATCCTTTGATGCCACAGGCAAAGAACGCAATGAATCTGGCGGGTTAATGAGCCAAAAAATCTTGGAAGCGCTGGCTAGCGAACCAATCACAGATGTATTCATCATGAGCCACGGGTGGTTGGGTGACGTTCCCGCAGCGCGATCTCAGTACAACGACTGGATTGGCGCAATGGCAGGGCAAACGGCTGATATTGAAAAAATCAAACAGGCGCGACCGGAATTTCGTCCCTTACTCATCGGACTGCACTGGCCCAGCAAGCCTTGGGGTGATGAAGAATTGACAAGTTCTTCGGTGTCCTTTGACGTGAACGACGAAGATCCAGTTGATCGGTTAGTCGATGAGTATGCCGATCGCATTGCCAACACTGAGGAAGCGCGGCAAGCCCTACAAATAATTCTCAGGTCGGCGATGGAAGACAGCGCACCCGATACCTTACCGCCAGAGGTACTGAGCGCCTACCAAGTGTTGAACCAAGAGGCTGGTTTGGGTAGCGAAGGTGAGGGTGGGGCACCGGGTTCGGATTGGGAAGGTTTCGATCCAGAAGCCATCTATGAAGCGAGTAAAGATGAACCAGTAAGTTTCAGCATCGACAGTAGTTCGGTCTTGGATAAGGTTTTAAACCCCCTGAGGTTACTGTCTTATTGGAAGCATCCCCAAATTTCTGACCAATCGCTGACCTAATCCCCCTAATCCTGCTTCTGCTCTGGGGTCGGCACTTTCGCAAGTGCAGAGAAAGGCAAAGTGAGGTAAGCTCCTCTGA
>NZ_JAMPKG010000052.1:0-31510 GCF_039962015.1 Trichocoleus sp. AS-A1
ATTGTTCATGAATTAATGGTAATAAGACGTAACAAGCTGCCATTTTTTCAGAGAGGTCTGAGGGCTATGTCCTTGATTTTACGCATATTTTGACGGGGTTGTCACCCCGTGAACTAGCCGACCCTACACACAAAGTAATCACCAGCGAAACAGTGACGTTCACAATGCCCGATCTTAAGCGATGAGTCAGGTCTGTGAAATCAGGACTTACGCACTAACGCCACATATAGTAGGGGCGCATAGCTGTACGCCCCTACTGATGGCGCTTTAAAGCTCAATTTGCGTAAGTCCTATGAAATGATGCGATCGACACTTCGCAGCGCTTCGTTATCGCAACCCACATCCGTCAATTTCTCACATCACGGTTGCAGCCTATACAACGAAATGAATTCAAAGGAAGTCACAACATGAATATGCTCACCTTCAGGAACGGCATTCGCCTGCTTCTGATTGTCATTCTCTTTTTAGGAACCATTACAATCACTTCTCTGGGGGCCATCATGAATACTGCCAGCGCACAAGCCAATAAGCCTACGATCGTGTTCGTCCACGGCGCATTCGCCGAGTCTTCCAGTTGGAACGGGGTATTGACCAAACTGATCACAAAAGGTTACCCGACGGTTGCTGTGGCTAATCCCCTACGTGGCGTCAAAAGCGATGCAGACTATGTTGCTAGCGTCCTTAAAGACATCAACGGTCCCATCGTGCTGGTTGCACATTCCTACGGAGGTTCGGTAACGACCAATGCGGTTAATGGTAACAACAATGTGAAAGCACTGGTCTACGTTGCTGGCTTTGCTCCTGAGGAAGGCGAGACTGCCGCCGAACTCTCAGGACGTTATCCGGGCAGCACGCTCACGCCGACCCTCGCGCCGCCGGTTGTCCTGCCCGATGGTGGCAAAGACCTGTATATTCAGCAGAGCAAGTTCCACGCCCAATTTGCTGCTGATGTGCCCGCTAACGACGCGCAACTGATGGCTAGTACCCAGCGTCCGATTATGGAAGCCGCGTTTAATGAAGCCTCCGGCACGCCTGCATGGAAGTCCACCCCGTCCTGGTTCATCTATGGCGATCGCGACTTGAACATTCCGGCGGCGGTGCATTCTTTCATGGCGAACCGCGCCAGCTCCAAGAAGACGATCATAGTAAATGGCGCTTCACATGTAGTAATGGTTTCCCATCCAGACGCCGTTGCCGAGATCATCGAACACGCTGCAACCGCGCAATAAAGCAGTGTGAACGCATCGCGGATACATCGGAATCGCTGTGCTCTGCTGGTGGCAGGGGGAAGCAAAGACATGGGCAAAGGCTGAGTACAGAACAAAACTTTTCAATATGAACGATTTCAGTCTAATTAGTTTTACAACACTCTTGAAAACAATGAAAACACTACTAAAAATATCTGCATTACTCCTGGCTCTGCCCATCAGTGTCTTAGCTAATTTTTCCTTAAGAGCGTCTGCTGATTCTACTGCTGGCATCATCCTGAGTACGAAATGCCGAGGTGGCTACAACATTAATATTTGGCAGAATCATACTTCTGGTAAACTGCTGTATCGCTCGACCAGTCCCAACGGGAATTTAAGTTTAGACGGAGGAACTAGCCAAGCGACAGAAGGTGTTCGAGTGTATAAGTTTCGGAATGGAAATTATCAATATTGGGTGTGGGATGGCACGTTAGATAACCCGCAGTCTGGAACTTTAGAGGTGTATAAAAACAACCGTATCTTGATGCAGCGAACTTGTAGGAAAAATTAAATCCTCTAGCGCGTGTTAAGCACTTTTTTAAAACCCAGTTGCGTTAGTGCCAGACCAAAGATAACCGTGAACATCAACAAGCGAAAAGAGACATGAACATCAACAAGAATGACACCGCAGTAGTCGTTATTGATCCGCAAAACGATGTCTTGAGCGAAACAGGGGTTTCCTGGGACTTGGTGGGTAACAATGTCAAAGATAACAAGACCGTCGAGAACATTGAGCGCATCTTCAAAGCCGCGAAGCAGAATAAATTTGAGGTTTTCATCTCCCCCCACTATTACTACCCCACCGACTATGGCTGGAAATTTGCCGGAACCGTGGAGCAAATGATGCTTAAATCCAGGGAGTTTGATCGCAGGGGTGCGTTGAGCCTGGACGGTTTCTTGGGTTCTGGTGCTGACTGGCTCGATCGCTACAAGCCCTTTATCGAAGATGGCAAGACGATTGTGGTCAGTCCCCACAAAGCCTATGGACCGCAGAGCAACGACCTCGTTTTACAACTGCGTAAGCGCAACATCAGCAAAGTCATTCTCCTTGGAATGCTGGCAAATATTTGTGTTGAAGCTCACCTACGCGACTTGATCGAACAGGGATTTGAGGTACTCGTCGTCAAAGACGCGACGGCTGCGCCTCAACATCCGGAACTGGGCGACGGCTACAAAGCAGCACTGATTAATTTCGGGTATATCGCCAACGCCGTTCTGTCTACGGACGACGTTGTAGCAGCAATGGCATAACGCCTATCAACGATGCTAATTACACAGGCAGTTGCACTTGCAGCTCAGAAAAATCCAAGTGGAAATGGTGTTTGTCTATTTGGTGCTACCCCATATCCAGCAGGCAATCGGTTACCAATCCCACCAGTTTTTAAGTTAATCATGCAGGCAACAAAAGCCATTTTAGAGATTTCAACAATCCAGCAGGAATCATGAATACACAGGTGATCGCAATGATAGTTTTTACATGGAAAAAAGTTCAAAGATTTTTGCTGTTAGCTCTGCTGTGAAGTAATCCCAATCGCCGAATGAAGTAACGTCAAACGCAAAGGAGATGGAAATGGATACCCAATACTACGACGACATTATTATCGGCGGCGGTAAAGCGGGTAAAACACTGGCACCTGCACTAGTCGCGGACGGACGCAAAACCGCTCTGGTGGAACGTAGCTTAAACATGATTGGTGGCTTGTGCCCTAATATTGCCTGCATTCCAGCAAAACGATGGTGGCAAGTGCAGAAGTGGCAAATACTGTGCTTCACAGTTCTGCCTATGGCATCAAGACGACACCGCCAACGGTTGATATAGCGGCAGTGATTGGGCGCAAACGATCGGTCGTGCAGTCCCTGCGACCAATAAATCTTAACAAGTTGCACACCGCATTGGGGGACGATCTGATCATTGGCACCGCTCGCTTTGTGGCACCTAAAACGATTGAAGTGGCAACAGCTGAGGATACTACTCGGTTACTCACCGCCGAACGACTGTTTATCAATACAGGCACGCGACCGTTGATTCCATCCGTGCCGGGACTCAAAGAAGTTGGGTTTTTGACCAGTGAGTCGATCATGGAATTGGAAGAGTTGCCGGAGCATCTGATCGTGCTTGGGAGTGGCTTCATTGGGTTGGAGTTTGCCCAAATGTTCCGGCGCTTTGGCTGTCGCGTCACTGTCATTGGGCAAAGTGAGCAAATCCTGTCACAGCAAGACCCAGATATTGCGATCGCGGTGCAAACGCTACTGGAACGAGACGGCATTGAATTCTTGCTGAAGGCGAAGGTGTTAAGGGTCGATCGCTCTGGCAAGGCAACTAAACTTCTTCTTCAAGTCGCCGATCGGGAAATGGAACTTCAAGGTTCGCATTTGCTCGTTACCGTCGGTCGTACACCAAACTCCGACAGCTTAAATCTAGCTGCTGCTGGTGTAGCAACCGATGCACGCGGATTCATTCGAGTCAACGATCGCCTGGAAACGAACATACCGAGTATTTGGGCGTTAGGCGATATCAACGGAGGACCGCAATATACCCATGTGGCGCTTGATGATTATCGGATTGTGAAAGCGAATCTGATTGATGGGGGCAACCGCAGCACGCGCGATCGCTTAGTTCCATTTTGTCTCTTTATCGACCCAGAACTGGCTCAGGTGGGACTGACCGAAACCGAAGCACGGCAACAAGGGTATGCCATCCGAGTGGCGAAGCTGGATGCCTCAAACATTCTGCGAGCGGTAACAGAGGGTCAAACCGATGGACTGATGAAGGCGATCGTGGATACCGAGACGGGTCGTATTCTCGGTTGTTCACTCTTGTGTCATGAAGCGGGTGAAGTGATTTCGACGGTGCAAATGGTGATGCAAGCTCAGATGCCTTACACCGTGCTGCGTGATGGAGTGTTGACTCATCCCACGATGACTGAAGGGTTAAATATGCTGTTTTCAAAGGTGTAAGAAGACACTAAGGGCAGACACCTCACAATTCTTTACACCCAAATGAGGCTCTTAATGGGACAGCGATCGCTCTCTAGAATTCGGAGCGCCGAATTCTAGCTTCACCGTCAGGAGGGCCGGAAGTCGAGACAGCGGTCAGTATCAGGTTTCGTGGGATGCACGACACACACTATAAAAAATTGCGAGGATTGATCTAACAGCGATCACACTCTGGGATCTTCGACATAGTCTTGTAGTTGGGTTACTCAGTTTCTGCCAGAACTGAGGGCGATCACTAGGGGCTAAGAATTTCTGTTTCCCAATCAGGACAAGTCTAAACAGTATCGCAGTAATGCAGTAATGCAGTAATTAATCTTCTACATCTTGCAGTGCTTCATCTAAAAGCATTCTGACGATTTCGGCTTTCTTCTTCCCAGTTCGCGCTGCCAGAATTGATAACTTTCTGTGCATGGATTCGGCTAGGTCTACCGTGAGCCTGATTGTAGTTTCCTTGGGTGGGGGTTCTACTTCTTGAGGTTTATTTTGTTTGGGTGGGGGAGTAATTGGTTCTCCATAGACAAATTGTTTGGCAAGGTTATCGTCATTGTTTAGAGGCTTGCGTTTTTTGGTCATGGTACCAGCCTCAAAATTTCTCTGAATAGTTGCTCAAATTCTCCGGTTGCTGCGATCGCTCCGGGGCCAGGTAAGTCCCACACGGTTGCTGATTGACCAAAGGAGTCGGCGGTTGATTGCCGTTGATGGATGATTGTTTTCAGGGATATTAAGTCAGGGATCTTTTCAAGCAGGGAAATAGCCTCAGTTTTCAATCGGGTGTTTTTCTGAGCGCGGCTGAGAAATACTGCTGCCTTGGGTAATCCGCCACGAACTGACTGAGCTTGTTTAATCAATCTCACAGTGTCAGCAGCGGCATCCAGGTCTAACTTACTGGGTTGGCAGGGGATTACAGCCAAATCAGTGCGAAAGAGAATCGCTCTGGTCGATTCAGCTAAACTGCCTGCTCCATCAACTACCAGGAAATCAACGGATTCAGCCAAAACTGGAATTTGTTCAAGTAGATCGTCAGGACTTATTAGGGCAGTCACAGGGATTGGACTTTCCATAGAGGCGAACCATCTGGAGAGGGAGCGCTGTGGATCGCCGTCAACCACCTGTATTTTTTTCTTTTTTTTGGTAGCTAGCCAGTAGGCGAAATGCAGAGCAGACGTGGATTTCGTGCTGCCCCCTTTCTCATTAACGAAAGAGATGACGGTCATGTTACTGCATTACTCAATTACTGCATTAAGTATGCCAGAATGAGGGGTTTAGACTCCGCCTAATGGGACTCTTTTCGGTGGAGTTACTCTCAGCGGCTAACGGATTCATGAGCGTTTCACTGTTGCTGGATTCGCCCAACCAAATACTGTTTAGGTAGAGTTGCTATGAGAACCCAAACCGCTGATTAAGTAAGCCCGACCGGACAATGAACGAGATTATTTAGCCCCGAGAAGCACTGCAACAATAGTAATCGCGTTTCGGAGGCTTACAAAAGCGGCAAATATCAGCACTACGCGAACCGGATTGATTGTTGTTCACAGTTTTTGGACTTCAAGCTTTCCTCTGATACTGACCAGGGTTTTTTAAAGTAAAAGCTTTTCGAGGTAATGTTTTGCAGAGTTCGTTATGGTTCTGTTTGTCAGTTAACTTCCATGAGTCTACCTTCACCCGTATCGGATAGGCGACGCTTCCTTTGCTCTTCCGCACTCAATAGGAGTCAGCCCAGATGCAGCGATTTTTAGCTGATGAGATTTGTAATCGTGAGATTTTTCTGGGTGAAAGCTTTACTCATCAAAGGTTTTAACGATTTGAATGTCTTGAATTCTACAGAAAAGAGAGGTCGAAACATTCGCTCAGCAAAGGTTCTAGCCTTAAAGTTGTTTTTGCCGCGTTTGCTAAACAACCGGATTCAATGCGGTCATCGAGAGCGTTTTGCCGTTTTGCCTTCTGAGTCATTTCCTCCTTAAGTAGGATGAAGTGCAGGAGCCAGGAGCAAATCCTTAAACTACAGATGTATAAGTTCAGTTCCCACAGAATCGATCGCTCAATGCTCACCCCTAAACCATTCATCCGTTACTCCCAAACTTTAGAAGTCAAGCAACCCGACGAGGAGCGGCTGATTCGCGAAATCGTTGATTCCGTTGCCCGGCAGGGGCAGAAGGTGTTTGATAAGCATCGCCATGCCATGCGGGGCGCTCATGCCAAGAGTCATGGCGGACTGAAGGGGGAACTGAGGATCTACGACAACTTGCCTACCCATCTCGCGCAGGGATTGTTTTGCCAACCCCGCACTTATCCGGTGATGATTCGCTTCTCAACCGTTCCCGGTGACATCATGCCGGATGGTCTATCTTGCTTCCGCGGCATGGGCATCAAGGTTATTGGCGTGGCAGGACCGAAGCTCCTGGAGACCGAACCTGATGCTGTGACTCAGGACTTTTTGATGATCAACAGTCCGGTCTTTCCATCGGGCACTATTGCTCGCTTTCTCCCAGAGCAGTTGCTCCAGGAAAAGGTTGTGGTCAGTGCCCCAGAGGAGGCACAACAGCTATTCGGAACGGTTGCTCGAATGACCAATGCGATGACTCAGAAAGTAGGGATCAACCTCTATCCGAGCGCGTTAGGTCTCACCCAGCCCGAAACTCACATTCTGGGGGAAACCTACCATACCTCTGCTGCCCTGCGCTATGGAGATTACATTGCTAAATTGAGTGTCACTCCCGTCTCCGCCAGCCTTCAGCCGCTCATTGGCAAACGCATTGATACACAGAACGCTTCTGTACTGCGAGATCTAATCGTTGAATTCTTCCGGCAACAGTCTGCCGAGTATGAACTACGTGTCCAGCTTTGCACGAATCTAGAGACGATGCCGATCGAGGATGCGTCGATTGAGTGGTCAGAAGGGGAAAGTCCTTACCAGGCGATCGCCAAACTCACAATTGGGATGCAGGAGGCATACAGTCCTGCCCGGCAGGTGTACGTGGATGACGTCTTGTCGTTCAACGCCTGGCATTGTATTGCAGAGCATCAGCCCCTGGGATCGATTCAGCGTTTACGCAAGGAAGTCTATGAGGCGTCCAGTCGTTACCGTCATCAGATGAACCAGCAGCCCAACAGGGAACCACGAAGCATCGAGGAAATGCCGGACTAGGAAGCTGCTAGCGGTGTTAAATGCCTAAAACTCAGCACCAGCGATATATGAGAATCCGCTGCATTGGGCTTGTTAGGCAGGGATTATGCGATGGGTTTATAGGTAATCGCATTAGCTTGCATCAACAATCTTAAATTCAACTCAGGATCAAGTTCAGGTAGAAACCAGTACTCTAACGCTGGCAACCATGCTTCTTGCATTTGAAATAGTTTATCTAAAAACTTTTAATGTTTGGTCGTTGGATGAAACTCTGCAATACCCAATTTTCATTAAAACGTCTTATAACTCATTTATTAATTGTCTCACAAGACATAAATAAAAAGATGGGTTATAAGACACGGTATCAATGGGTTTCAGGCGCATTGTACTAACTTTAAAAATGTATCTCATAAACGGTCCGATGCGAGAGTATCTAACAGATAGCGTCAATAAAAGAGAAAGTGATCGACCTCAATTCTTTCTAGACTGAACGAGTGATCGCACTCGAAGGTTTCCAGCTTCACGAAGTCCAACCGTTAACCGATGGGTTGAGGGGAAGGTGGGCAATCTCCAAAAAGTGATTGCCCATGACGGCTACTTACTTCTCACACTGATGTTTGGCGTACTGGCTAGGAGACTCACCAATCCAGTCACAAACATCACTATACATCCGTGATCGCAAACGCGGTCCGAGGTTCAAGGTTGCAGGCTTCGCCGTCACTTCCGCACCAGATTCAGGCTCGTTGCCCCGTTTGTGAACTGCTAAGACGGTCGGGATATCTCCTCGCCATTCCCACACCGAACTGCCACTATGTCCCCCCGTTGTATTGCAGTTGTAGATCATGTAGCCGCTATCAACGGCGCGATCGATCTTGCAGCTATCACCATACATATATCCCCCACACTGACCTTTCTTTGTGCCGTTATCGAGTGGTGAAGCAGCACACTGTTGGTTGGCGACGGGGTAGCCAAGGTTGCGGACGCTTTTTCCTTTGTAGGCATTGAGGTTGTTGTACCAGCCCATCCCCATCCAGCCGAGACTTGCCGTGTTAGGGTCGTCTTCCAGAACGATCAAACCGTAGTCCCATGACAAGCCAAACGTTCGAGCATATCGTCCAGCCATCTTGCGTGGTGTGCCGTTGAGCTTTGTGGTACCTTGCTGACCGGGCGAGAAATAGATGGGCCAGTACCATGTTCCTTTGCCGTCGTGGAGACAATGCGCCGCCGTGACCACATGGCGTGGTCCGACCAATGTCCCCGTACAAGCGCCCGTTCCTGTTTCACTGCCTGAGAGCGATCCAACCGTCCGGTAGGGGTAGCTGGTCAAATCGCTGGTTTTATCAAAAACCTTGCGATCGTCATCTCCGAGAAGAACCGCGACGGCATCTGTCTTGTTGATAGTTAAATCAGACGCAGACGGCTCACCAAGCTTTCTGTTGCTTTTGGCTTTTGCGATCGCAAACTCAGAATTGTCACTAGAACGACGGTCTTGAGGTGATTCTTCCGGCTTTCCTTTAAAGTCACGCGGGATACCCAAAAATTCTCGTGGTTCGTCCGCTTGTGGGGAGGGTTGGTGCGATCGACGGTACATCCGACCATCTTCTAAAACAACATAAGCCGCCGTTTCCCTTGTATCGCGGCTTGATTCTGCCACAGCAGCGGGATCATCCGGCATAGGCGCTTGATTCACCTGTCCAACGGGTTCCCAGCCAGCTTGCCTGAGCGACCGATCGGTGACGTTGTTCGTAATAGAACTTTGTGCGATCGCACTGGAGGCTTCTGCGATTAGCCCTGCGTGATTCAACAGACCAACAAACCCTATTCCAAGGAAGATGCAGATAGCATAACGCAGCGATCTTTTTGTCTGTAAGCCTTTGATGATTTGAAACATTTTCTCCTTTCCTTTTTTGTGTAATTTTCAGGAAAAAATCAGGAAACTTGTGAGAGGTATATCAATGGATAGGAAGCTTAGGACAACAATCAATTCACAAAGTACGCTGTTGAAGGCATCTACTGCCGACTTGTCCTTGAGAGAACAAGGGGCAATGTCTACATAACAATTGAAGAGGCTAAATTTTTAATTAGCTTTGTTCAAAGTAAGCTTCCAATTTGTATTACCAACCTGTTCGCCAGAAAGCTTGTTATTGTTTTGAAGTTTGCATTTGAAAAACCAACTAGTTTTTTTGTTTTTTTGCTTGAATTTCAAAGTTACATTATTAGAACTCAAAGAAGCAACTACAATACCACTGTCAAGAATAGAATTATTTTCTCCTATAAATTTCCAGGTTCCTTGCTGGCTTACTCCTGGGTTTATAACCATTTCGACATAGGTTGACGTATCATCACCTTGAGGATAAAGAGACCCTTCCCAGTTACCAACAATCGAAGATGGGGAAGTAATTACGTCATTAATTTGAAAGGGATTAGCCTGCCATGATGGTAAGGGGTTTGCAGAAACTTGAGAAGTGCCGCCCAAAATTGCCATTGTGGAGGAAAAAGATACCGTCATCAAGGTTGCAAGGATAATGGATTTTACAGGCAGTGCAACTGGCTTCAGAATGCTTTGGAAGATATTCGAGTTAATAATGCCAGAGGGAAAAGTATGGTTGTTTTTCAATGTTTGTTCAAGCCCTGGTTGAAGCTCTATGGCAATTAATTTAACTGAAAGTCGTTGGTCTTGAATGCTATTGTTATTCATGATGATTCTCCAAATAATGCTTTTGTTTGTGTAGAATGGAGTAACTTTCTTTGTCCCCTGTAATTGGCTTATTAGGGTTGAGTTTTTCGGATTATGCATTTGAGCAAGAGCCTTAACTTGTGTTCCCTGTGATTGGTTTATTGGGGTTGGGTTTTTGGGATTATGCATTTGAGTAGAAGCCATCTGGCTTAAAAGTGCGAAAAAAAACTCCCCTGCACAAGGTCAGAAGGAGAAGAAGAAAGTTACACTGTTCTAACTTTAGTGACGAATGGCGCAGTCCTACCCCACAGATGAACCTAGTCAGGCGAGGATTAGAAAATGCATATTATAGAAGTCCATTTATTGAGCTTATTTTTGAAGTTACTGCCTAAACAAATTTACTCCAACAGGAATTTCTGTGTCCTCAAAAAGTTTTTGCAAGATAACCATAGTTTGAGTCTAAAAACCGAGACGAACACGGATGTCATCAATGTTACTGCTAAAAGTGAACGTATCGTAAATCACAAACCAGTTAACTGGATCGACTACTTTGGGATAGAGTATTATTGCCGCTTCTTCCCTGTTCCTATCGAAGGAAAATTTATCCAGAATTTGTCTGGCCTGTTCAGAGCTGAAATAAGACTGACGAGCTACAGGAGCAAGAAACTCTAGCTTGTCATCATCAAAATTCTCTCTTCCAAGCGCTTGCAGGAACTTGAAGAAAGATTCATCTGGCATGGTTTTGGGTTGAGGCTCATGTTCGAGTTCTTCATTGCTGAGGCTAGGCGTAGTATCGAAATAAGCAGGCGCACCCTGACAAGCGATCGCTGCATTGGTTTCGGAGATACCTGAGTTTATTGCCTCTGTCATACATTGCACAATCGGATTTTTTGCAGATGCTTGAAGAGGGGCAAGCAGATTGCTCACTAAAATTGTTGCAGAAATCGACATAGTTGAGATGAAAGCCTTGGATAGAAAGTTCGCCATCGCAATTACTCCTTATTGGAGTTTCTCCTGTTAAAAATGGTTGTTGAGTTGACTTGTAAACCCTTTGATTAGCTTGAGAGCCTTTGACTAGTACAACTCGGCGGAAATAGAATACCTATTAAACCGCTAATACCTTACTGTGATAATTACGTCTCGGATGAAGACTTTGTGTTAGCATGCGAGACATTAATAACGATATTGACGAATATGAGTTGACCTTCTCCGTCAATACCAGCGCCTGCAAGGGTAAACCGAGATTAATTACCAGCCAGTCGTTCAGAGAGGTGGCAAACCTTATCGATAATCAGTGTGGCGTTGCTGTAGTTGGTATTCGCTACTGCTTTGAGGAAGCAAGGAAAATTTTGGCAACCACCGATCAAATCTTCAATTTCGCTGAGAAAGTAAAAATAGGCGTTAAGGGGAGAACGTGAATTGTGTAACTTACATCCTCTGGAGACTAACTGGGCTAAAAGCCAAATAAATCATAGAGTCTGACGGGGTGGTCACCCCGTCAGAAATATCAGCATACTAACGGTTGATAGGACGATTAGTCGGCTGGCTTCTCTGCATCAAAAGATTATTGATATATCTTTCTGCTGCACTTCTAGATTCTGCTGAGAAAGTATCTTTGGTACCGTTTGGGACAACATTCGCCTTATTGGCCTCAATCTTGCAGTAATGAACCGCGCCTAGTTTGTCTTCATGGCTGAGTTTATCCCATGCTGACACGTTACTTATCCACTTCCAGCACTCATTAAACTTTTGATGGTTGTATGCTGCATGGGCATCCCGTGCCCCGATGGTAACTAGAATCAATCCTAATGCAGCTACTGTAATGAGCTTTTTCATGGTCTTTTTATCTCCTAGTTGACTTTCTACTTTTCCAAACTCGCTCAGCTTGCCTAGAAAACGACAGGCTCGTGAATTCTTTGATTGGCTTACTGGGGTTTGGTTTTTGGGATTATGCATTTGAGCTTGAGCCTTAGCTTGTATCCTCGTGATTGGCTTATTAGGGGTGAACTTTTCGGATTATGCATTTGAGCTTGAGCCTTAGCTTGTATCCCTGTGATTGGCTTATTAGGGGTAAGCTTTTTGGTTTATGCACTTTTCCAGAAGCCTGACGTTTGTAGCTTCAATTTATTGGCAAAAGCTAAATGATGGAACCTGAACAAGTAGTTTGTGCTAGTTTTTGGTTATTAAATAAACTATTAGCTCTGCCAAGGAGCTAATAGTTTAAGAAGTGAGTATTCCTCTCACACTCATTCGCACATCTGCCTGAATAGCAGCGGGAATGGCAGTAAGTGCTATAAAGAGATGGCAAAAATCATTTTTTGCAAAAGGTTTAATCAACCCGGATAAATTGAAACTTGCCTGAGTTCTATAGCAAAGCTTTTGAAGGAACATGTGATGAAACTATCCACAAAGCACTTGGGTTGGTTGCTAACATTAGTTTTCCTAGCACTCGCTTCCGGACAGAGCCAAGCACAACCCATCACACCGGAATCAAGCCCGGATGGTACTAACACTGTTGTTACTCCTCAAGAAAATCGCTTCGACATTACTGGCGGCACTCAGTCGGGAGCCAATCTTTTCCACAGCTTTGAGCAGTTTGGGCTTAATTCTGGGCAGATTGCTAACTTTGTGTCAAACCCAGAAATTCAAAATATCCTGGGTCGCATTGTCGGTGGCGATGTCTCGGTGATTAATGGCTTAATCCAGGTCTCGCAGGGAAATTCAAACCTCTTCTTGATGAATCCAGCAGGGATAATTTTTGGTTCCAATGCAAGGCTAAACGTGCCTGCTGCTTTCACGGCAACCACAGCTACGGGTATTGGTTTTGGGGAAAGTTGGTTTAATGCTGTTGGTGCTAATAGCTATGCTGCCTTGGTAGGAAACCCCAACACTTTTGCCTTCACGACTTCTCCACTAGGCTCAATCATCAATGCTGGAAACTTGGTAGTGGCAGAGGGTCAAAACTTAACTCTGCTAGGTGGCACTGTGATTAATACTGGCACAGTCTCAGCACTGGGAGGTTGGATTACAGTAGCAGCAGTACCGGGAAAGAATTTGGTGCGGATTAGCCAGGAGGGGACGGTGCTGAGTTTGGAACTACCCTCTAGTGGGAGTAATCGGCCAAATTCTCTACCCTTCACCCCTCTTTCTTTGGTGGAATTGCTGACAGGGGGAGACCTGGCTGATGCTACAGCAGTGACGATTAATGATGATGGCACAATATCACTAACCGGATCTGGTTTAAAGGTAGATGCAAATGCAGGTACAGTTATTGCCTCTGGTCGTCTAGATGTTTCAGACACAGCACCTGGTCAAACTGGGGGTACTGTGCAGATGTTGGGAGATAAGGTAGGGCTTTTGGGCGCTGAAATTAACGCCTCTGGTACGTCGGGCGGCGGGACAGTGCTGATTGGTGGCGATTACAAAGGTCAGGGAACGGTGCCGAATGCATCTCGCACTTATGTTAGTAATAATTCGGCAATTGCTGCGGATAGTTTACTTGACGGGAATGGTGGTCGGGTACTTGTTTGGGCAGATGAAGTGACTGCTTTCTACGGCAATATTAGCGCTCGTGGTGGTAGCTCGGCGGGTGATGGGGGATTTATTGAGGTTTCGGGTAAGCAAAACTTGATCTTTGATGGCACTGTTGATGTAAGTGCTAGTAACGGCAATTTAGGGACTTTGCTGCTTGACCCGACAAATATCATTATTTCTAATGAGCCAAGTACCGGGGGGGTTAATGCCGCCTTACCAGATATATTTCAAGGTGATTTGGCTGGGGAAATTACGATTAACGCCACAAATCTCCAAAATCAGACAGGAAATATTGTTCTAGAGGCTAGTAATAATATTACGATCGCCGATGGTGTATCGCTGAACTTTGGCTTTGCTCCTGCTGCTGGGTCGATTACATTTACAGCAGATGCAGGAGTGAGTGATGGAATTGGGTCTTTTTCGATGGATCGAACTCAATCGATTACAACTCGGGGAAGAGATTTAGCAATTTTCGGAGCAAGTATCACTACGGGGAATCTAGATACGGTTGGATTTCCAGGAGGTGATGGTGGCGCTATTAACCTTAATGCCACTAACGGTAATATTGTCGCTGGCGACATTGATTCTTCTGCGGGATTGGTTAGTGCAGGAGTTCAGGTTAGTTCAGGAGGTCAGGTTAGTTTGGATGCTGGTGGTGATATTCGCTTTAATAGCATTAACACCCAAAGTAGCGGTCTGGGTGTGGGTGGCGACGTCAGCATTTTCGCTAACGGAGTTGTCAGGGGAGAAGGAACGATAGGCAATTCTTCAGTGCCTGTAGGTACTACCATCTTCACCAGAGGAACTTCTCAGGGAGGCTCCGTTACAATTCAACATAATGGTGGATTGGATAACTTTCAGTTTGTTGTGGGAGATGCGACTAACAACGGTACAGCCGGAGCAATTAGGACTGGGAATGGTGCTGGTAACGGTCAAACTCTTGATGCACAAACTATTCCGAATGCCAACACCACAATCCAAAATAACAACACCTTTGTAGTTGGCGATCCCGATCCTAATAGCGATGGGATTAGTATCACTTTTATTAACCAAGCACCGACGCTAACGGTAAATTCCCAACTAACTGATACTCAGCAAAATCAGCCACTTACGTTTACCTTTGCAGATTTAAATCCGATCGCAAGCGATGCCAATGGCGACAATACCTTAATCCGGATTGATGCGATCGCAGCAGGAACGCTGACCAGAAATGGAGTCGCGCTCAGTGCGGGTGATACGATTAACGCCAGCGATATTTTAGTCTACACCCCGCCCCAAGATGCCACAGGTTCTGTAAACGCTTTTACTATTAGCGCAACTGATACCGTCTCCACCTCAGCGCCATCCCAAATTGCGATTAATGTTACTAACCCGCCGCAACCCCCAGACCCCAATCCGCCGCAACCCCCAGACCTCAATCCGCCGCAACCGCCCCAAGCCGTTCCGCCCAATCGACTACCTATTAACTTGCAACCTGAGAGCGATCGTCTATTACTAATCGGGGAACCTCTAGCCCAGTCACCTTCCCTCACGGAACTGGCAATCCTTCAAGGCGTTTTGCCCGAACCTTCGCTACTACTGGTTCCTCCAAGCCAATGGAAACAACGCTCGGGTAGTACACCTGCTGGCGTCTCTACACTAGATAGACTTACACCTAGGCCTAAGCCCTCTCTTGTAACACAAGGACTGTATTACCCTAATTTCACCTGGTCACCTCCACCTGATGATGGAACTGGTGATGGAACTCCTCAACCTGGACTTACACCTACACCTACACCTACACCTGCACCAGTAGCTCAACCTGATGTTCCAAAGGTAACAGACCCGCCTGGATCGGGAGATTCCTCAGTTGCCAGTAAGCCCAATCTTCCGAACGCAAACGATTCGCCGTCTGCGGAACCAGGACGCACCAATTCAGATAGCTCTGTTACTGCCTTATCACCTTCGGAAAGTTCCTCTTCGGCATTGCTAGAACAGAACAACACTTCCTCGTCACAACAAAATACTCAGCAGGGTTCGGCGATCGCGCAAAAGATGGAAGATTGTCAACAACAGGTTAAGGCGATCAATAAGACTGGGGCAGCTAATCGCACTCAAGGGAATTATGACAACCTTATAAAGTGCTACAAGCAAAATCTAGACGTTGCTACAAAAGAAAAAAGTTTTGAGTGGGAAGCCTATGCCCTAAACAATTTAGCCATTTCCCACTTTGTAGCCGGAGATTACCTTAAGGCAATTGAGTTCCACCAGCAGCAACTGGGAAGAGCGCGACAGGCTCGCAGCCGCGCCCAAGAAGGTATCGCTTTATCAGGCATGGGTGCAGCTTATGCTGCCCTTGGGGACTACGAAAAAGCGATCGCCTACTACACCCAAAGCTTAGGAATTACACCAATCGAATCTGCTCCCCAGTGGAAATCGCTAACGCTAAGAAATCTGGGCAATGCCTATCTGGCTCAAAATGATTATCAAAAAGCCATTCAGTATCAAGAAGAAAGTTTGAGGCTTTCTCGAACAATTGGCGATCGCCAGGGGGAAATGCAGGCTTTGGGAAACTTAGGGAATGCCCAGGCAATTTCCGGTGACTTTAATCGCGCCACTGAATACCAGCAACAAAGCTTGAGTCTGGCACGGGAACTGGACAATCGCTTAGAGGAGGCACAAGCCCTGTTGGGTCTGGGTACAACCTACTCTTACCGCCGCGGCTATGCCAAGGCGGTCGAGTACCATCAACAGAGTTTAGTAATTGTTCGAGAACTTCAGGCGCGGCTAGGAGAAGGTATCACGCTAACTAATTTAGGTGATGCTCAATTTCACTTAAACAAGCTACTTGAAGCTGAACGAACCCTATTAGATGGAATTGAAATTTGGAAGTCTCTGCGTGCTGGACTGGGTACGAATGATGCTTTCAAAGTCTCCATTTTTGAAACTCAAATTGCCGCCTACCGCAATCTTCAAGAAGTTTTCAGCGCTCAAAATAAAGTCAATGAAGCATTAGAAATTGCTGAACAGGGACGCGCCAGAGCCTTTGTAGAGTTATTAGCCCGACGCTTAGCTGAAACTGACAAGGCTAACCTAACAACTCAAGCACCGACAATTGAAGAAATTCAACTAACTGCCCGCATCCAAAACGCCACGATTGTTGAATATACAATTATCCGCGACCAATTCGTCGAGACGCCTCACGGTGCATCTGTCCAACAAAGTGGACAACCCCAAGATTCAGAACTGTTTATTTGGGTGATACAACCAACTGGTGAAGTCGCATTTCGTAGGGTTGACCTGAAGTTCCTACAACGGCAATCGTCATCGGTAGAAGACCTTGTTCGTACCAGTCGTATTTTACAAGGTCCTCGCGCTGGTAAAGGAGAGATAGCAAGGTCACAACTTCATAAATTGTTGATTGAACCCATTGCTGATATTCTGCCAAAGGAGCCTGAAGCGCGGATAATTTTTATTCCTCAAGAATCCCTGTTTTTATTACCATTTCCGGCATTACGGGATACCACTGGTCAATATCTGATTGAGAAGCATACAATTTCGACAGCTCCAGCAATTCAAGTATTGACACTGACCCATCTACAACGTCAACGGTTGCAGGCACAGTATTCACAAAGGTTTCTAGGAAAGGAGGTTTTAGTAGTGGGTAATCCGACGATGCCCATCCTCAAGATTAAGGAAAAATCTCAGCAACTTTCACCGTTACCGGCTTCTGAAGCGGAAGCCAAAGAAATTGCAAGACTTCTGAATACCAAAGCCATCCTCGGCGACAACGCCACCAAAAGTTACATTTTGCAGCAACTACCCGCTGCACGACTGGTGCATCTAGCTACTCATGGGTTGCTTGATGATATTAGAGGATTGGGTATACCAGGTGCGATCGCTCTTGCGCCCTCAGCCAACGATGATGGTTTCCTCACTGCTGGAGAAATACTGAAGCTAAAGCTCAATGCCGAATTAGTTGTTTTGAGTGCTTGTGACACAGGACAGGGGAAAATTACAGGAGATGGCGTTATCGGGCTGTCTCGTTCGTTGATTGTCGCTGGTGTTCCAAGTGCCGTTGTGTCGCTCTGGGCAGTGCCGGATACCCCAACTGCCCAATTAATGACCGAGTTTTATCGCTATCTCTCTTCAAATCCTGACAAAGCCCAAGCACTACGTCAGGCAATGCTGACCACAATGAAACAATACCCGCAACCGTATAACTGGGCCGCTTTTACCCTGATTGGTGAAGCCGAATAAAGCGACTGTTGTTGAATTCAAAGTTTAAAATTAACGTTTAGGCTTGCAGCACTCCACTATTGGCTCAGAGGCAACCTCATCCAAGCCCACAGCTTGCAGGAGGACACCCCAATCATTACTGTTGGCATCAGTGCGCCGAAATTCAGAGGCGGCAGTCAAAGCCTCGTACCACATTCCATTAGCCGCATAAAGGGCAATACGCTGCGATAGAGTCGCTTTCTCTAACTGACTTTGAACAGTAAGATTTAGTGACTCTCTTTGCACCCAACCATCAACAGCATCCAAAACCTCATCTGGTTTTCTCGGGTTAAGTACGGAAAAATACCAGTGATATCTCTTGCTAATTTTTAGAGGTGCCACGGTGGATGGGAGGCGAACACTAATAACACCGGGTAGCGTGTCAGACGCCGTTAAAGTGGTCTGGTAGACATCATTGTCCTTCTCATCTTTCAGGACAAACTCTAAGGGACAGCCGGAATAAGGAACATAAAACCAAAAGGTAGGATGCTCGGCGTTCGTAAATCCCAAGGCCAATTCCGAGTTGGGAATTTTATAAACCGGAACCAATGCCTTGAGTTGCTTTTCATCAATCTTGCAGGGATTACGTCTTCCTCCTCCAGTGCGGCTCCCAGGTTCACCAAGATCGCTGGGTGGCGGGGGCGCGTTGAAAATCAACGCGGTGTTTAATTGGGCACTGGACAGACGAATCGGTGAGTCATTTCTAGTTGGAAGGCTTGATTCAAGAATTACAGATTTAGCAGGCTGTGCTTGTACTGAAGAAAAGCCGAAGGATACCAAACTGATAGCAAAGGCTAGTTGAATCGGTTGAAGAAGCGATTTGAAGCTAGTCATGGCTCAATGTTCTGAAGAATAATGCTGTCAGTGAGGCTGAGGAGCGCGGGCAGCTACCACACTCCCTCCGGTGACGACCAAAGCCAACGCCGAAGGGACAAGTGGCACCCAACCGCCCTGGCAGATTAGAGCAAAGCTAAGCCCGTATAAAACCCCAAGGGCAGGCCCCCCTGCCAGTCCTAAGCGCAGGAAATTCTGAATGCGCCACGCTAGTATGCCTCCTACCAAAGACCAACCCCAGACCCATAATGTTTCGCCCCAGTGCGACCAGACCCACAACAAGGGGCGCTCATCGAGAACAGCACTAAGAATCTGACTGACCATCTGGGCATGAACGATTACTCCTGGCATTTCCTGGTAAATCTCCTGACCCGCACTGTATGGCGTGGGAAAATAATCACCGTCACTTTGAGCAGTAACGCCGATCAAGACAATTCGATTCTTCACTGCCTCAGGCGGAACCTTATCTGTGAGTATGTCGTTTAGCGTTACTGTATCGGCAACGGGAGAGCGGTAGTGGACGGGGCGGTAATTGAGGAGTATTTGATAACCAGAGTCATCGACTTTTTGATAGCCTCCCATCGGTACTTGTAACCGCTTGAAAATAACCTTACCGGCCTGCAATTGATTTTTATTATTGTATTTGGCTTCAATCCCCTCCGCCTTTAGATAACGAAATGCTAGCTGGGCACTCAAGGCGTTTGGTGTGGCACAAGCAGATTTGGCGTTTGGGTTCATTGCGATGAGATGGCGACGGATAATACCATCAGGGTCTTTGACTAAATCACTAAAACCTTGGCGTTCTGTCGGAATTTCAGGAGGGGGTGCAATGCTTGGTTCGTTGAGCTTCTGTTCGCTAACTTTGCAAATGGCGAAGATGCGTGAAGCGAAGCTAGCGCTCTCGCTGTTTTTCAGGCGGGTGGCTAATTCTGGTTGGTTAGGGTCTACAGGGAAATCGCGATAGATATCTAAACCAATGGCTCGCGGTTGATAGGACTCCAGTTTCTCTAATAGTCTCGCTAGTGCTAAATCCGATAGTGAGCCTTTGCGGGATTTCTGCTCGGGAAGCTGAAAATCCGCTTCAGTGATGGCGACGACCAAAAGACGCGAATCCTGCCTTTCATTAGGGCGTAGCCGCACCAACTGGTCGAAAGCTTTAAGTTCCCATGACTGTAATAAACCAAACGCACGTCCCCCCATCACCAAGCCAGTGACTGCCAAACTCGCCAACAGCACCCGCCACAAACCACCCGACATTAACGAGGTTGGGGTTTGCTGGCGTATCGGTTGGGGAGAGTCAGTTGGTGATTCTGGTTCATTGAGGAAATCGTTCCAATTGGGTGGCACCTCAGCCGGATTCTGAAAAGTCACTGGTAACCAGCTAGCACCGGGAAATTCACCCTCTATCCCTTGCAACCTTTCCCGCGCTTTTCGCACAGCTACATCGAACGACCGACCGCCAGCAAACTCTGTAAGAAAGTACTTCAAAAACTCCTGTGCCACCAAATCTGGCACCGGTTCCCGCATTACAATCATTTGAGGGATGTGCAAATCCGCCAACTGCCCTGCTAACCCTAACCCATCACACGAGTTAAAAATCGCTAGTTGCAAACCGCGTGCGATCGCTTCATTCAGAGCATTCTTTAACTGAGTAATTGTTAAACTGTCGGTAGGACTGATATAAATTTGACCCGAATCACCATCAGCTTGCGTCGAACTATGCCCAGCGAAAAAAAGGATATCCCATCCCTGGCTATCCCAAAGCTGTTCATTCAATTCCCGACGCTGGGGTTCTACCAAAAAGACGGTTTGTGCATCTTTTAAATTCTCCAGCAACCGCTTATCTGCCTCAATATCAATTCCAGCCGAATCGCCCAGAATCGCCAATATCCTCACTTGCTTGGTAGAATTTTTGGCAGCTTTTCCGGGTTCAAAGTTGAGGGGACTTAAGGAGACTTCTGCTAGTGGGTAATCCCTAAAAAATCGCCAAGTATACCAGGGTAATTTTCTGAGTTGGTTGTCTTCAGTTTGAATAATGACTCGAATTTCCTGCGCTGAGTCTAGTTGCTTATAAAGTTGGCGGGAGATGTCGCTAAATCCTTCAGAATCGAGCCAAGTATCAATTCGGTTTTGTAACTCTTGACTTACTTCATAAAAATCGGCATCACAAACGTGAGTCACGTCGGAGTCATCAATTTCAATGTCTTCATCGATTGGTTGAGGTTGATGCCTGCGTATCGTCAGAGAGCGAGCCTGATAGAGTAACTCATAAAGTAATTGCCAACGACGGTATAGGTCGAGAATATCTGGGGCTGTTGGTAAGCTGCCTGTAATTTGCCGCCTTTGGGGAGTATTCTGGGATTGTAGCCAAGCTGTGACAAAAGGAAAGCCGTTGTACAAGTCACCCTTTCCTAGGTTCAAAACAACTAAATTAGTCACGGCTCTTTTCCACTAAGCGGTTCAATCACAAAATCTTCTGTAATACTGAAATCATCAAGAGCCACTTTGACACTGAAACATTTTCCCATCGGACAGGTAAATCGTTTTAGTTGAATCAAGCTATCTTGAGTTCGCGCTTTGTATTCCTGAAGCGTTGCTCCTGATTGAGAGAGGAGAATCAGTTTGATATTGGAAGGCAGGTAAGTTTGCCCACCTGCTGGATAGAGTTGCACGCGAATCCCCACTCTTTGCTCAGTCTCGGGTGCTAAACCAACCAGCAGCGCCACCGATTGATTCTCCAGTTCCATCCCTAAATCAATCAGTTTAATTCCCTCAACAAAAACCTTTCTAGCCTCTGTAACAGGAGGTCTACCTTGTCTGAAACTAAAGGCTAAATTTCCTGAGTCTGTATTCAAAAGTGTATCAATAGATTGCCAACCCGCCTCAAATACCTCTTGAAACCATTGCCCTAAGTTAATAGAGGTTTGCTTATGTGCCGCCGCTACAACAAATTTCCCTAACCGTCGCTCGTATAACTCTTGTCTCCATTGTTCGTTGGCCAGCAACGCCGCCCACTGTTCAAAACTGACAGCAAGTTGAGGAAAATAAACTGATGAGTTTCCTAGTTTTTCCAACAAGTTGTTAGCTATTTCTTTTGACAAACTCGATGCCGACTCTATCTGTATTTGTTTATTGAGAATTGGCTCCGGCTCTAGCAACATCATGGTCAAATCTTCAGCTAGATGTTGTTGAGCGATGTAGTAGGCGCGATCGCTTTCATCGTATATTCCCCTTTTCTTAAGATTTTGATGGCTAACATATCCCCACAGCCGCAGGCAAGATTCATTCTGATTGTTCACACTCACTTGTACTGCAAGATAATAGTCGGCTCTCCAGTTAGGAAGATCGACCCACTCTTGCGGAATGCAAAATTCCTCCGAATCATTACTTTCACTGGGAATAAGTGCTAGTCGAATCTTACCTACTTTGATGACACTGCCGTTAACAAATTCCCAGAGGCTTGGCAAGGATGATTCGGGAAATATGCTGGTACAATTTGACTCAAAGGTACTACTGGTAAAACTTGACTGAAAGGTACTAGCTTCTTCTGCTGGTTGCTCTTCTTCAAACCAAGCCTTAAGCCAGGGGACAAAAGTATTCAGGCAAAGGTCATTGAGATAAGCATTACAGCGGGCAGTCGCATTGGAATGGCGTTGCGATCGCTCCCATGCTTTTTCTTGAAGCTCAATTGATAGCTTTAACCACAGCTGCTTGGGATAAATGGTTGATAATTCTCGTAAACTAAACATAATTATTTTTCCTAATATCACTTACAGTTCAACAGAGTACAAAGTTTTCAACCAGACTTCAACTACCTCATTAACCTGTTCTTTTTCTGGCTCTAGAGAAAGACCAAAAACATCATAAACCCATTGGATTAGAGAACTCTGCAACTGCTGCTTGGCATGACTAGTTGCTTGTTTCACATTCCAGCTAGGTTTAAGAATTACTAGTTGTTGTTCAGCTATTCTCTGACAATATTGCATTTGTATCAGTTCTTGTATAGAAACTTCTAATTTCTTAAAGGCTTCTAACAATTGAATGTGAACTATTTGTTGATAGTAGCTTTTTAACCATGAATGAACACAATCCAGCTTAAGATTATTGATTTGAGTGATGACTGCTTCTTGTAATTGATTTTTAGCTGCGCTCAGTTCTTGAGTAACTTCAGCCAATTCAGCAATTTTTATTTTGCTACAATAATCGGCAATTTCTTCCACGTCCATTCTCTGCCCGTAGCGGAGCCGCAAAATAGTTTGCCTTAAATTATCAAGGGTTTCGATAGAATTAATTAAAGCTTCCTCAATTAAATCTGAGTGATTGGGGTTCGAGAATCTTTCCTCTAAAAATTTTTCTACATATCTTTGCGCCCAGACTTGAGGGCTAGTCTTCATTGTGTCAGTGATGAAAGTTTCAAATATCATTAGTAATGGAGTTTTATAAACATTTGATATATAACGTGCAACTGTTCCTTGGTTTATTCCAACTTTACTTGCAAATTGCTCTTGAACCAGAAGAGAAAATTCATGGGGGTAACATAACGGCATAACTGCCTTTCGGACTTCCTGAGGAATCTTACTGCGAATTTTTTCGAGGCTATTATTAATCTGCTGTATTTCTTTCCGAAACATTAGATCAGCCCGTCCCATAAAATCTACTGGGTTCTCTTCCAACTCAAAAAATTCCCAAGGATTCATAGATGGTTCGTGCTGTTTTTCATAACTATCTGCATCGCGAGAAATTTCAACTAGTATTGGATAATGTTGCAACGCTTCAATGCAGATTTTCATCCATTTTTTAATCATTTCAGGCGTTACTTCTGGACTAGAAGACACCTGTAGAGGTGCATCAGCCTGAAATCGATTGGAGTTGTAGTCCCTAGTTGTTTCTTCAAAATCCAGGAGTTCCGGTTCAGGCCATCTTCTAGTAGTTCTTGTGGTAGGATTATGAACTCTATTATTTTTGTAAATTGGTACGAAGTATTGCCAAGCAAAAATGTATCGAGTAATATTCGGCTCAATTATTCCTTGTCTTAAAAGGGCTTCTCGTAATTTTTGTTTTTCATTATTAAATTTTCTTCGGCTACTTAAGTCTACGTCACACAACAGATGCCAAGGAGATTCACAATTTATCTGGTCTAAGATGGTATTTCTTAAGGCACCTTGTAGATAAGTTTTTAGATTAGCACCGCTAGCATCTTGAAAGTTGTACCCCTGAATGCATTTTTTCAGTTTTTCTCGGTTATATAAGAAATCACTTGTCAGATCAAAAAACTTGATGCAAGTTGCTGTAGGAAATGGAAATTTTCGAGAAAATTGCTGGACAAAATGACATCGAGATAGGTCAAAATAAGCAACTAGATGCAAATGAGCTAACTGCCGTTCAAACTCAGATTTTGAATCATCGTCGAGCGTTTCTCCAAAATATTGAACGTAATGGCTATCTTCCCATTCTGGATGTAACTGAACTTGCTTCTCCATTCTGCTTCTTAATTGCTTTTGAATTGATGGTTTAAAGCTGGGATAACCGTTGTCACTTCTGCAAGCATATAATATGCAGAATTTGTCAATGGTATTCTGACATCCTAAGCTCGACATTTTGGCTTCCTCGTTGAAATCTAGAACACGGTGTTGTAGATACTTCAGTTTTGGCAATGCTAACTCAAAGTCCCAAAGTTATGTCCTAGTGGACAGGAAACCGAACCCTGGGTAGTTCTACTAAACTTATTGAGGTACAGAAAAGGTTTTTATGTAGAAGAGCGATTTTTTTCGGGGGAGACGGACAGAAGGCGAACCAAGTTGCGTAAATATTTATACCCAAGATACCTGACCGTACTCATCAGTATATCCGTCAAATTTCTTAAGCAACTGAGAGATGGCGATGACGCTCTGTTGGTCAATTGGTGTGAACTGATGGTGAGCCGTCCTGATGGTAAGGTGATCTACAAAAACTCGTTTGCCACCAACCACACCATTATTGATAACACCGTAGCAGAGATCATCCTAGCGGGTCGTACTCGATGGAAGGTGGAAAACGAGAACAACAACACCCTCAAGATCAAGAGCTACAACCTGGAACATAATTTTGGGCGCGGCAAGCAGTATCTCCCCTCGTTCCTCGCCACCCTCAACATCCTGCCCCTACTATTCCGCACGTTGTTGGAGCTGCTCGACCAGAAATACAAACTCCTACCTTCTCACTTGCCTACCCGCAAAACCTTCTTCGATGATTTGCGTGTTTTAACCCGTTCAGGACTTACGCAACTGTCACAAGCAATGGCGCGGCGTAGTCGCGCGCCAAGCAAATAAAGGACAAACATAGTAACATCTGGACGTTTTAGTTGCTGAACTAAATAATTTGACAACAACCCATGTTTAATTTCTTAATACAAAGAAAAAAGGAAAAGGTAGATTTCAAAAGCGCTAATCCAATTATGCGGCTGAGGGACGGGATAGCGGTGAGGACGTGGAAGAACTTAGCAGGAGTTGACCACGTTTTCTTAGCCGATGCCAATGACCGAATGGTTTACGGGGGTGATGTGGGTTGGATTCATAGTCAAGGATTAAATCAAGCGATCGCCAGAACTAGAAGAGACTTTACTTGAGATAAAACACGTGATCGCTATTGTGATACCTTCCTCTCGGCATTGGGGTATCCCTACTGGTGCGAGTTCTCCTCTGGCAATTAGTCCCCTAAAACATTGGCTACGAAACCTATACAGGCTAATGAATTGCAACAGATTGTTAGCTTTGCAACCCTCTTAGTCTCTAGGAATTGAATTCAGGTAAAAATAAACATTTCGGAGCGCCGAAATGGTTGCCCTTGCAACTTAGTCTCTAGGCATTGAGCTTTGGTGGGTGTGGCCATGACAACACTAACTACAGACTGTGTAAGGTAGAACTGTATGTACTAGCTCCTCTTGTGGGCTGAGTAAGCTGGTCTTTGTGAGAGTGCCACTCAGTGGTGACTGAGTGGCTAGACATCCAGCCAACCCAAGCAAGACCAACGCGATCGCTCTCCACCCCATCGATTAGTTCCCAAGCGAACTAACTCCATGATTAAATAGCTTTTTAGAACAACACTTCTGATAAGTAAATGAGTCGCCTAGCCGCGAAAACTCTGGTGATGACAACACCGCTGCCACTAACCCAACACCCGGCGGCGGTATATTTGGATGGGCTGGCGGATGGTTCTAGACCGACAATGAGACAGGCATTGGATGCGATCGCTCGACTCTTGACGAACAATCAGTGCGATGCGATGACACTGAATTGGGCAGCGCTGCGTTATCAGAATACTGCGGCTATCCGCACGGCGCTGATGAAACGATACGCCCCGGCGACAGCGAATAAGATGCTGTGTGCGTTGAGAAGAGTGCTCAAAGAGGCGCTGAGATTGGATTTGATGGATGCGACTGATTATGCTCATGCGGTGGATTTTCCGAGCGTAAAGGTCAAAAAAGGACTCAGAGGACGGGCACTGAGTCCTGATGAAATTGCCGCGCTCTTTCAGGTGTGCGTTGATGACGCAACACCCACGGGTGCTAGAGATGCGGCGCTCATCGCTATTTTGAGGGGCGCTGGATTGCGTCGGGCTGAAGCAGTCAAGTTGGACTTGAAAGATTTTAATGCCAGCCGCGGTCAGCTGGAAGTGCGCGACGGGAAAGGCGGGAAAGACCGCACGGTGTATTTGTCGAGTGTAGCGAGCACACTTGTGGAAGACTGGCTTGTTGTCAGAGGCTTGTCACCAGGTCCGCTATTATGTCCCATCAGGAAAGGCGGACGGGTGGAACGGCGACGGATGACTTCCCAAGCGGTGTTATTGATTGTGCAAAAACGCGCGAATGAAGCTCTTGTAGCGGCGTTTTCTCCCCACGATTTTAGAAGGACGTTCTGCTCAGACCTCCTCGATGCTGGTACTGATATTGTCACGGTGCAGAAACTCGCGGGACACGCTTCACCAGTGACCACTGCCAAGTATGACCGACGCGGGGAAGAGACGAAGCGAAAAGCTGTGGAGCGGTTGGATATTCCTTACACTCGGCGAGAGCGAGGGTGCTAGAGCATCTATCTGAAAATCTCGGAGGGAGTACCAAATTTGTGGTCTATCCTTCATCGAGGATATCAGTCGCCCCGATGACAAATTCTACTGTACGCCATCGACGATTCGGTTTATGCAACAGGGCGCAGATCCCATTATCAAATTCCCCGGTTCGATAGCACTTCAATCTGGAGTTCCTCTGTAGTTGATGGGTTTGCTGCAAGGCATCTGTGAAATCCCTTGCTTGAATGCCCAACTCTCTGACACTTTTAGGCACTCCACTTTGAATCCAACCGCTTTGTTTAGCGGAAGCTGCCACTGGTCGGTGCAAGGCATCTAGAATCTGTTTGCGCTCAGAGCTACCAGGCTGTGGAGTATAGACAGTATTCTCGGTCAAAGCTTTCCGAGTTGCCCCCACTGAGGACCGAAGGACGTGCGAGTGACGACTAATTTTCTGATTCCAAGAACTCGTCCGGGTCTAGCCAAAGCAGGATGAAGGCGCAATGCATTCACCGCGGTCCATGTCCCCCGAAAAATCGCTCTCAAAATTGAGCGCTCGCACTCAGCCTAAAACTCATAATTTACCAATGTCCCGGTCAAAAGCGAGATTAACCTTCGGAGTTAACGATTCATGAATAGAGCGAAAAGTCAGTCCAGCGAGAGACTTTAGCTTCGTCTACCCGGAGTTACCGCTTGTCGTACCCAAGTGGCGTTTCCACAGGGCGGAATGCTTGTCTATCTGGTGCTGACAAAAGAAAGTTACCGCTTGCCGAACCCAAGTGGCGTTTCCACGGGTTTGAGGTCTTCAACCCCATAATTGATTCGCTTATTTTCTCCGTCTGGTTGCACCTCGTAGTAGCCTAAGTCTGTCACTTTCCTCACCGTGCCTAGCTTTCCGATATAAGGCGATAAAGGACTCCAAGAACTTGGGTCAATACAGACCCGCGAACCCACTCGGAGTAAAGACCTCACCTTGAGGGTTTTGATGCGTCGTTGCTGCTGCGGGTCTAGAAGCTTCCAAGCTTCATTCTTGTAAGCCTCATATAAAGAAACCGCATTCTCTATCTCGGCCCAAGTCTGACACTGCAACAATAAGTTAGCTAATTGGAGTGCTGGAGTTTCCTCAGCAGCATTAGACGTGGTGTCTGATGCTGCTGACTGTAAGTTGGCTAATTGTCCCTCTAGGGTTTCCTCGCAGGTGACAGACACAGCGTCCAATCCTAGTGACTCTTCAGAACCCTTATCTAATAAAAGGTTGAACCTCGGTGTCACCTGAGGAGTTTCCCATTGTTCATGATTAGATTGGATTGTCAGTGCCTCTTTAGATATTGGATCTCCTTTATAAATTAAAGAAGATTCGTCACTTAAGCTAGAAACCTTGACCAGCAAAGCTTCTGACCCGTCACCCAATCCATGACTCAATCCGTCATCTTCCGAGCGACCGCCAGAATTTTCATCTGTCACCCGCTGCATCAACAAAAAGTCATGGGTTGGAATCTCTTGATCCCAGTCAGTCCGTAGCCTCAATCCTTGAATAAACTTCCCGATTTTCGTTACCTTGCGCGACACCTCCCAACCCAAGACACTCCGACACAACTCCAATAAATCTGGGCTGAAATTCTTATTGGCTTTGGGAGAAGTCCCGGATTGTTTGCAGTGCAAGCAATAAGACCCGTACAAAGTCCGAGGAGTACCATTGAATCCCTCCTCCTTATCGTTACCAACCGGAGTCACAGCCAAAACATCGTAAATTACCCAGTCATTGACCCAGGCGGCAATCGAATCAACACGGGCGCGGTTTTCCCAAAATTCCAACGTGCATTCTGGGATATCCACCAGCCCCATCAGCACCTTAGTCACGTGAGCATCCGAGAGACTTAAAACATGATTGGTAAAAGCATCTAACTCGCCGGTGAACTCAGCATTTAGGTCGCGACGCGAGCGGGTGGAGACCGGGTTATTGCAAGGGACCGTAATCACCCGTCGCGCTATTCGGGAGGCAGCATCCCCGGTGAAGATAGGAAGATTCGATAAAACCAGCGTCAAACCGTCATATTGATACTGGAAGCCTTTTTTCCCCTTCTCTTCAGCACGTATCCAATCATCACCCGTTAGAGAGAGAAACTTACCAAGTTTCCCAGTCTGCTTATCTTCATCCCAGAACACGACTAAACGCTTTTTATAAGCGTTGGCAGCTTCAAATCGATTTCCACACCAATCTTCCAAAGTCGTGCTGTAGATGTTGTCAGAGCCGATTAAATCGGTCAGCAGCCGTCCAAAGGTTCCCTTACCCGTTCCACCCAGACCAATCAAGTGCAGGAACTTGTGCAGGTCTTTGCGTCCTTTTAAGACAGCATTGCAAAAACACAGCAACGTTTCCTTAATCGCTGTATTCCCGTTGGAAAGATGGTCAAGAAACGCTTCAATCCGGCTCCAATTGCTGCCATTCGGGTCATGGTCGCGGGGTAACTGCCAGGTGAGGTGATAACCGGGTGAGTGAGGTAGGAGCTTTCCTGTAGAGATTTCCAGAACCCCATTGCGGAAAGGGAGCAGTTCTTTCGGGGAGGGTTCTACCCATTTGCGGTTAATCAGCAAAACCCGTAGGCTCTTCACCACGTTGGTGACATAGCTATAGGTACCATAGCCTCTGATTCCTTTAGAATCCAAAATTCTGGCGACAATCGACTCCATATATTCATTCGTCTCAATAGACCACATCCCAGGATTGTCAGCTTCATAGCGCATCCAATAACCGATTTCATCGTTGAAGGCGAGTTGTTCGCGGTATTCTGCGGCGATTTCATGAGCCACCATATCTGCTGGGGGAATCTTCCCGGTTCTTTGACGCTGATTGTCAGGAGTGCGGTATCCGTGAAACTGCTGTTCTAGTTTCTTGAGCCATTCACTATAAGGCGTCGCGTTATTCACAACTTCGTCCCATTTCTCTTGACCATGAGCCACGATGAAATCATCGCAACCCTTTCCTAGTTGTAAGTCCCAAGTGACAATGCGGACAATTGCTTTGGCAATATTGAGCAGATGACCTAAGAACTTGAGTGCGGATTGGACTTCGGACTTGACCACAATATCAGCGTCAAATGCCAAGTCAACCGGGCGTCCTGCGGTAACGAAAGGTTGTAAGGTCGGTATCAAAGTCCGTTTCTTTTGTTGACCGTTCCAGACCCCAGTTAGAGCGATTCCAACGTAGCCACCGGAAAGCAAGCACGCGGCTTTTTTAACGCCCTCGGTAATGGTAATCGGGATTTCCGGGTGTTCTAGTACCCAAGCCCAGAAACCGATGGCTTCTCCCAAATCATTGATTTCAATCTGATGAGGCATAGTCACCCCATAACGACAAGCGACCAGGTGCCAAGCACTCAAAGAAATTCGCAGGAAGATAGCTTCTGAGACAGCACCTTTGGGGAAACTGAAATATTTTTGCGGTTTATCCGAATCGGGAAATTGAATCGGTTCGTTGGGTTTGAACTGCCCGAAATTTCGGTCAGCGCCGGTTATCGGGTCAATTCCTTGAACGTACCACCCAGATGTGCCGCCGTAGGCTTTCCAGGAGAGTAGCTGAGCAATTTTGGTTGGGTCATCTAGACTTTTGAGGTTGAGGCAGGCGATTTCATCCAAGATTCCACTACCGTTGATCCATTCTTCCCGGTGAGTTGGGAAAGATCCGACTGAAGAAAAAGATTTGTTTCCAGATGTTGGCGCAACCATAAAAACCTCCAAAAGCATATGTAGGGCGCGATGGAGGCTCTGGAGCGAGGATTTATTGAATCTTTGAAGCAACTTGAGCAAAAAAAGTTGAAAATTTTGACAAGTTTGGAGCCAGATTCAGTAAAATGTAATTGCCACGGTCTAGCTCCCCACGATTGATTTCGTGGTTAGCCTTCATCGCGCATTCTCAGTTGGTGATATCGTCGTCAAACTTTCACACCTTCTGAGTTAGGAAAAAATTCCTAGCCCGTGGCAAATATTTAGTTGTTGATCAACAGCGCTCTTTCCGAGTGCTTTTCCGGAAGCTGAAGTCACTTCCGGGTTGACTTCTCAGAACGCGGTCGTCCTGGAAGCATTCGATGCCAAGTCAACTTGCGAGGCCTGAAAGAATTATAAGCGGGCAGGTTGAACTCGCACGCGAAATTGATCGAGATTTTGCTTCGTTTTTAGGAAAATCCTGATTTCTGTAGTCTGCAAGCACATTCGGTTAAGTTTATTGAAGTTGTCAGCGTGCGATCACTCCCGCCCGCTCTAGGTCTGTTTTAGATTCCAATAACGATTCCGATTTACCTTGTGCGATCGCTCTCGCCAGCTCTGGGTCTGTTCTAGAAAGTCTAATAGCGCTCCCAATTCACCTTGTGCGATCGCTCTTGCCCGCTCTGGGTCTGTTTTAGATTCCAATAACGATTCCGATTTACCTTGTGCGATCGCTCTCGCCCGCTCTAGGTCTGTTTTAGAAAGTCCAATAACGCTCCCCACCTTGAGCGATCACTTAAGGTGAGTAAAGTTGCTGTGCAAAGTGCGGCGGTACGCTATAACCCAGAAGCGAGCCTGCCACATTGATTGATTCGGGTAAGTAATACCAGTTAGGGAAACCTTGAAGCCGCGCGGCTGCTTCCACCGTTAATCTCTTAACCGTGCCGTCAGAACACCACAAATCAATAAACCGACTGCGAACCCCTTGCCTCTGGTCTGTAAAGATGGCTCTCTTAATCGTCCAGATTGGCTCCGTGGGTTCCCTCAGTTTCGGCAAAACGTTCCTATACCCGATTCGCTCAATCAAGAGAGCTGGAA
>NZ_JAMPKG010000053.1:0-30640 GCF_039962015.1 Trichocoleus sp. AS-A1
ATCGACAGAGCAAAAAAGTTCTTCTAGACTAAGCATGGGACGAGCCTGTAAAGCTGTTGTGTGATGACTTTTAGCTTACTCGCTTGTCCCCTCCTTATCCCGAACTCAGGTTAAAGAAGACTGCTCAAAAAGCTTAAACAGGGCTTACGCAGCAGCAATTTAAACTGAGGAGATCAGCTTCACCAAACTCGACTACTGCCAATATCTACTGAGCAGTCCTGTCAACAACACGGTCACGAAATTGGTCGATCATCTTGAGGGTATTAGGCTCGCTCGTATCAATCGCTATCTGTGTGGCGAGAAGTTGACGCCTCGAAAGTTGTGGGACACCGTGGAACCCCTTCTACAACCGTCCGAGAATGCCTAAGTGCTATTAAATGATACGGGACACCGTGGAACCCCTTCTACAACCGTCCGAGAATGCCTAAGTGCTATTAAATGATACGGTTCTAGACAAGCGTTATTCAGACTCGATTGAACTGGTCAGGCGACAATACTGGTCAGGCGGCAATACAGTGGGAATGAGCATCGCGTGATTCGGGGCATTGGCTTGACGCCGCTGTCTGTACGTCAATGGTGAAACTGGACTGAAATGTCCCTTGCGTAAGCCCTGTCCTTTACAAACTCAAGGGGAGGCGAACCGTGAAACTAGACCCCATCCCTTCCTGACTTTCTACAGTAATATCACCCCCCATCATCTGGCAGAAGTGACGGCTAATCGCCAAACCCAGTCCAGTACCGCCATACTTTTTCGTCGTCGAGGCATCTCCTTGCATAAAGGCTTGAAACAATTGCTGTTGTTGTTCATCCGAGATACCTATCCCAGTATCGGCGACCCGAAAAAGGATGAAGGACGTTTTTAAGGATGAAGGATTTAGGGTCAAGGATGAGTCAGAGTTTCGGGTTTTTAGACTTGCTGCTGATAGTTGACTCTGAGCGATCGCGCTTTTATCTTTCTGCACCGTCAGCGTCACTTTACCTTGCTCGGTAAACTTGGCGGCATTGGAGAGCAAATTAAACAATACCTGCCTCACCTTAATCTGGTCAGCGTACATGGTGCCCAGATTCTCGTCACAATGAACGTCTAAGACATTTCCATTCTTCTCTACTAACGGTTTTACTGTTATGACAACGCTAATAATCAACATTTTGATATCAAACGTTTCCGGGTAGAGAGTCATTTTCCCGGCTTCAATTTTCGACAAGTCGAGGATGTCATTAATCAGTGCCAGAAGATGTTTGCCAGCAGAGTTAATTGATTGAAGATCGCTAATAAAATCTTCATCGCTTAAGCCGAGATCCTGGGCATCTTCTTCGAGAAGTTTGCTCAAGTTAATGATGGCATTCAAGGGTGTACGCAGCTCGTGGCTCATATTCGCCAGAAACTGACTTTTGGAGGTACTAGAAGCTTCAGCTAATTCTTTCGCTTGTTGCAATTCTTTGGTTCGCTCGGATACCCGTTCGATGAGATGATTCAGAGAAGTGGCTAATGACCCAATTTCATCGCCAGTGGTGACAGGGGCACGCAGATCAAAATTAGATTCCCGTGCTACCTGCTGAGCCACTTGAGTAACCGTGACGACTGGCTGTGCGATCGCGCGACTGGTACGCAGCGCCATCGTCCCTGCGATCGCAACCGAAACAAGCATACTCAAGATAATAATGATTTTCTCCAGTCCTTGAGCATTCTCCATCACTTCTCTCCCTTGCTGCTCCTGCTTTTGAGCCATGTCAAGGAGGTTGCTCAATTGTGCATTGAAGCGCTCTAAAGTCATCGCTGACTCCCCACGGATCGCGATGAGTAGTTGCCGTCGCGCTGACTCAACCGCCTTTGGCTGCAATTGCAATTGGTCAATTGGTTGCAAGCTAGACTCAGTTTGCTGAACGTAGGAGTCCAAAGTAGTCGTGTAAGCCTGCAATAATTCCTTTATTGTGTCGGGGGTTGCTGCTAACCAGGCAGGGTTGCTCTTGATGAAGCGTTCAATTTCCAACCTCAACTTCTTAGCTTTGCTAACACAGTCGAAAAATTGCGCTTTTTCCAATTGCAGCTGTTGTGAATCCTCTAGTACAGCAGCTAAATGCGAACCATGTAATTGCACCTCGATGACCGCATCCTTAAAATTTCCGAGCAGTTGTGCTTGTACGTGGGCATCATTGAGTTGTTTGACGCCTTGCCCTTGGTAATAGTCTGCGATTACTAACCCAGCTAGCGAACCGAAAAAGCCAATCGCAATTGCTAGGAAATAGCCGTAGCCAATCTTTTGGTGGATGCGCCAAGAACCGGCTTTCGGTTGCCAAGGTAAGAGAGATTTTAGCGAGTGGCGGTCGGTCGAGAGCGGCTGAGTCGCTAAAACTTTTTGGCTCTGTGTGTTGTCGTCAGCAGCGGTTGGCTCTTGAGGTTGCATCAGCAGAAATTCCTTGCCTTGCTGCTAAAAATGACCAAATCAGCCCTATTAGATCGAGTCGAGTCTCGCTCGACACTTAGCTCCACTTCTTTTATAACAGCACCACCGCTGAGCCAATGTGATTTGTATGGTGTTTTAAACAAGATCGAGGAAAGGGTTAAGTTTCCAAAAATGTAACCTAAAGCACTACTCGAAAGCTACAGTGCCAGATTAGGAACACGAGATTATTTGTTGTTCTAATTTGTGTTCCAAAATATGAATCGCTTTCTCCCGTGTAGTGCTAAGCCGAATTTCTGGAATCGTGTAAAAATTGTTTCTCTAGCGCTGGGTATCCTCAGCCTGAGTGCCTGCCAATCTGCCCCGACGCTAGAGAAACTACCCAGAAGCCTCACTGTCTCCGGAAAAGGAGATGTCAGCATTCCGACAACGATCGCGCAAGCGCGTTTGGGTGTGGAAGTTCAGGGGAAAACTTCTCAGGAAGTTCAGCAGCAAGTCGCCCAACGCTCTTCTGCGGTAGTGAAACTGCTGAAATCCCGTCAGGTGGAAGAACTAAAAACGACTGGAATTACTCTCGCTCCTAACTATAGTTTCAAAGACGGTAAGCAAACCCTGAATGGATATATCGGCACCAACATTGTAAGTTTTCGGACTGCTCATGAAAAAGCCGGGACGCTGTTAGATGATGCCATCAAAGCCGGTGCAACACGAATTGATGGCGTTAATCTTGTTGCTGCGGATGAAGCGATCGCGCAGGCTCAACAAGAAGCGATTAAGGAAGCCTCCGAAGACGCCCAGAAGCAAGCAGCAGCGGCTTTGGGGGCACTCGCTCTCAATCAGCGAGAAATTGTCAGCATTCAAATCAATGGAGTCAATCCACCACAGCCAGTCATCGCCTCCGAGCAGGCTTTATTATCCCCTCGAAATCAGGCTGCTAACACGCCGGTTGTGGGTGGCGAACAGAAGATTATTTCATCCGTTACCTTGCAAATTCGCTATTAAAGAGCGGCTTAACGTTTCAGGATACGTCCAATCCAAATTACACCTAAAATCCCTAACCCAAACCAGATAGCTACGATAATAAAGGCAGCAATCCAATTCGTAGGTTTATCTTGAGCGATCGCGCTTGTTGCTCTTTCCCGACAATCCGCCATCACGGCTGGGGGAATCATCTTCAGTACCAGCCAAATTCCCAGCGGCACAAGAATCAGATCGTCTAGATAACCAATGACTGGGATAAAATCTGGAATGAGATCGATCGGACTAAAGGCATAGGCGACGATCAACCCAGCCAATATCCTTGCATACCAAGGAACTCTGGGATCTTTACAAGCCAAGTAAATTGCGTAGGTTTCTTTTTTCAACCGATGGAGTTGTTGTTTCCATCCCTGCATTTGCGTTGACCTGAATGAACGTTAAACGCTAATGAAGCTGTAGCGATCGCTTACTGCAATACTTGAATAAGTTGCCACTCTCGGACTTTCCCGATCGCTCGGTAAGGCGAGGATAAATTGGCGAGTTGTTCTGACCTAATCCAAGCGTAGCTAGACGGTTGCAGCTCTGAAACTTGTTTAACCTGTTTCGCCAAATCGGGAGTGTAAAAGCATAGTAGCACTCCAGTTTTTCCCGTTCCTCTGATCCAATTCACTGGATGAGTTTGTAACACAGCAGCAATTTCCGGCTGCTGCATTAATGCCTTGATCTCAGGGTTGTAATCTCCGATTAAACCCGTGCTTCCCGCTACGGCTAAAGCAAACCAAGGTCCTACCAACCAAGCTGCTAACCAATAACGAGCCGTTAAAAACTTCTTGCCAAAGTAATAACGACCCATCCATACCACTGGTAACATTAGCCATCCCAACCCCAAACCGAGAGCGATCGCTCCATACTTTTGTATTTGTGCATCCCCTTTCACGCCAGGAATCGGAAAACTACCGTACAACGCCACACCTGCTAACACTAATAAGCAAGCTAACCCCCCAAAGGCATAACTGAGATTTTGCGGAAGCCATTTTCGCGGCGATTTGTTCTCATAAATTCTGGCAAGCCAATCCAAAGCAAGTCCTGCCAATAAAGCCACAAAAGGATAAAGAGCCAAAGCATAATGGGGCAAACGAGTCGAGAAAAAACTGAGTTCTACAAACAGAATCAGCGGGAGGAAAACTAATATTAGCTTCTGTCGAGGAAGTAGATTTCGCAAACAAATGCCTATACCTAATAGGCTGAAAAAAGGCCAGGGAAAAGCTTTGGCTGGAACATTCCAGAAATAGTAAGGCCATGTATTTCCATCACTTTCATCTGAGCTAAGCCTGAAAATAAACTGGAACAATTCCTGAAAAGTATCTTTGTCATAGCGCAGCCAACCATTCAAAAGCCAGACGATTGTTGGACTGAAGCCAACTACAAAGCCTAAATAGAGCATGGGATTTGTGAGATGTCGGTGACGACGATGCTCCCAAATTAGGTAAGGTAACAGCGCGATCGCTGGCAAAAAAATCATATAGCTTCTGATTAAGAAGCCCAGGCCTAAACTTATACCAGCGACAAAGCTCCAAAAACCTTGATATTTTGGATGTCGTTCAGCTTTTAATAAAGACCAAATACCCAAAAGTGCCATGCAAACCATCGGCACATCTGGAACGGCTAATCGACTATATTGAAACCAAAAAAACTCAACACTTAGAATTGCCGCTGCTAACCATGCGGCTCGTTTACTTAACAGAATTATCCCAATTTCATAGACCAATATCACGCTAATGATGCCAGCAATAATGCTCGGTATTCGCGCAGTTGCCTCACTAATGCCGAACAGCGAGAATGAACTGGCAATCAACCAATAGGCACCGGGAGTTTTACCATAATTAGCGATAGAGGGCTTTAACCAGTTGCTAGACTCCACTATTAATTTAGCTCGCCAAGAGTAAAGTCCCTCATCATGCGCCATTAGGCTTTGCTGTTCGTGACTGAATAGCAATAAAGGGACTGACCAAAGTAACAAGGTCAAATAGGGTAATAATGCCTGTAGGCGAGAGCTTTTAAGCATTTGACTTCTCATTAAGCAGTCATTTTATTTATTTGAAAATTAGCCTAGAAGATTTTAAGTTTTTTTATCTAAACTTTTTTGTTGACCCTCACAAAAAAGCCGAGAGGAAACTGCTTTTTTCAAAGCAAGCATCTCTTCGGCTTTAAGCTTCGAGGTATTCAGGTACTTGAAGTACAAGGGTTAAGCAGTCGCTTCACACTCGGTCATTGCTTCCCGCAGGAGTGCTGCTTTGTCAGTTTGTTCCCAAGGCAAATCTAAATCCGTCCGTCCAAAGTGACCATAAGCAGCGACATCTTGGTAGAAACGACCGCCGCGATCGCTGGGTAGGTGACGTAATTTGAATTCTTGGAGAATCCCCGCTGGGCGCAATTCAAAGTTCTGTTTCACCAGTTCCAGTAAGCGCTCATCGTCTACTTTGCCGGTACCGAAGGTTTCTACCAAAATACTGACGGGTCGAGCAACGCCAATTGCATAGCTCAACTGGACTTCGCATTTTTCTGCCAAGCCAGCCGCCACAATGTTTTTAGCCACATAGCGACAAGCGTAAGCCGCACTGCGGTCTACTTTTGTCGGGTCTTTTCCGGAGAAGGCACCGCCACCATGACGGGAGTAGCCGCCATAGGTATCAACAATAATTTTCCGTCCGGTCAGACCAGAGTCGCCTTGAGGTCCCCCGATGACGAATTTGCCAGTGGGGTTGACTAGAAAGCGGGTTTCTTCGTCCGGCTGAATCGCCATATCCGCAAAAACGGGTTGTACAACCGCCGCCCACAAATCTTCTTTAATCTTGGCTTGGACTGCGGATTGCTCGCTAATTTCACCAATGTTGGCGGTGTGCTGCGTGGAAATCAGGATGGTGTCAATCCCAACGGGTTTCCCACCTTCATAGGCAACCGTTACTTGAGTTTTGCCGTCTGGACGCAGGTAAGGCAATTGTCCAGTTTTCCGAACTGCTGCAAGGCGGCGAGAAATTCGGTGTGACAAACTGATCGGCAAGGGCATCAGTTCCGGTGTCTCGTTGCAGGCGAAGCCAAACATGATGCCTTGATCGCCAGCGCCAATGGCGTCTAATTGGTCGTCGCTGGCTTCTTCGCGGGTTTCCTGCGCGGTGGTAACACCTTGGGCAATATCTGGGGATTGTTCATCCAAGGCAACCAAGACTGAGCAGCTGTTGGCAGAGAAGCCATTATCGGCATCGGTGTAGCCGATCTCTGCAATTTTTTTCCGGGCTAAGTTAACGAAATTTACTTGAGCTTTGGTGGTAATTTCACCTGTGATTAGCACTAAGCCGGTGTTGACGACGACTTCTGCGGCGACGCGGCTGCTGGGGTCTTGTGTCAGTAGCGCATCTAGAATGGTGTCAGAAATCTGATCGCAGATTTTATCGGGATGACCTTCAGTAACAGATTCAGACGTAAATAGGTAGCGACGAGACAAGGGCAATTCCTCCTGGGATGATGGCTCTTGCTAGGGCAGTGATTTGAGTTAAGTTAAGCTATTTTAACCTGCGATCCTAAAAACATTGAGACGCGATCGCTATAATAGTCAATTTCTTTGATAAAGCTTTGATGAAGCGAATCGGCTGCCCTACGTATTTGGCGTTACACTGGGAAGACATCGGGGATCTGCTTGTAGCGGGAATTTTTCGATGATTTCCATCAGAATAGTCGCTCTTGGTGGAGACGAAAGCGATCGCGCTCATGCCAATTACAAATAAATCGGTGACGCTGAGACGGTGCTAGTGATGACAGCAATTTTACCGACAGCCCAACCGCAGAAATCTTTTCCCCTAGTGCCGATGGTGAACCAGTAGCAGAAACCTATGACCATCTCTATGCCATTTTGACGACTTTGGAAGTCCTCAAACAATACTTGGCAGAGCGTCAGGCAACTGTTCTTGCTAACCAGTTTCTTGACTATTCCCAAGGCTTTCCTAAAAGGGAAACTACTTGGCTTTTACCGAGAAGATACTGGGGAAAAGTTGCTAATTGCCGATGAGCTAATGCAGGCGCTAAAGCGGGAAACTCAGAGGCGACAGCAGGCAGAAGAACAAGCCGAACAAGAACGCCAACGAGCCGAACAAGAACGCCAGCAGCGGGAATTTGCTCAACAACAGCTTGCTGATATGGAAAACCTGTTAGCTCGTTATCGCGATCGCTTTGGGAATTTGCCTGATAGCTAATGGCTAACGGGTGTCAGGGGTTCTCACCGATTAGCCATTAGCATCCAAAATTTGAATTTCGTCGAGTTGCGCGATCGCGACATCTGCACTTTCTAGATGCGCCGCCTCCGGTTTTCCCCAGCAGATGCCAATACAACCCGCCGCCCCCGCCTGACGTGCCATCTGAATATCTCCGGCAGAATCTCCCACCATCAGAGTATTGCTGGGTGAAACTCCCAGTCTCTGGCAAGCTTGCAAAAATAAGGCTGGATCGGGTTTAGTGGGACCTTCATCAACTCCCATCTCTAGCTGGATATAGGGCGAGAGCTGATGACGCTTGACAAATGCTTCTACTCGTGAGGTAGAAGCAGCTGATAAAATTCCTAATTTTAAGCCAGCTTGAAACAGAAGTTGCAGCACTTCCAAGGAACCGACAAATAAGGGGGAAGGGGCAGCATCTTTTAGAAATTGGTCGGCTTCATTAAAGGCGCGACGAGCGATCGCTCTTGATTCCAACCACCCCCGCCCGGTCTCAGCAATATAAGCAGCAGCAGCAATTTCATTCTCTCCATGACTGCCTACGGCTAATAACCCCGTCGGATCGAGAGTATCTCCATTAATGCCAAACGCCATCAATAAAGGATCTCCGGTTCCGGGAATTTGGGCGTCTATAATGCGCGATCGCTTTTGCCCCAACTTTCTCAAAAATGACTCCGAATCTTCTAGGGTGCCGTCCTTGTCAAAAATTACCGCCTGGATATTCGGGAACGTGACCTCTCGACAGCGAATTGTTACCAAAATTTCCCCCTCAACTCATTAAACTGCAATAAAAAAAGAGGGAAATTCCCTCTTTGGTCATCACTAATTTCAAATTTAAAATCTGAAATTTCTCTGTCTCCTAACAAAATTACTCTTGTTCTATAGCAGGTGACAGCTCTTTAGCTTCTGTATCAGGTGACTCTTCTTCCTCTTCTGTAGCGGGTGGCACCTCTTCAGCTTCGATAGCGGGTGGCACTTCTGCCTCTTCTGTAGCAGGTGGCACGTCTTCATCTTCGATAGGAGGTAGCGCTTCTTCGTCAGAAACGCCGATTTCTATAGAAGGTATCGTAGTGCCTTGCAGCTTGGCTCGCATCTGCTCCCGATACTTAGCCGCCATTTCTTCCGCCATGTCATAGACGCGATCGCGGTTCTTGATCATGTCGCCTGGTTCTGGCTCTAGCTGCTTGGTGGAGAGCGAAATCCGTCCCCGTTCAGCATCAAGGTCAATGATCATCACTTTCACTTCATCATTGACATTGAAGACGCTGTGAGGTGTGTCGATGTGGTCGTGGGAAATCTCGGAGATGTGCAGCAGTCCGCTGACGCCGCCAATATCGATAAATGCACCATAAGGCTTGATGCCTCGTACTGTTCCAATAACGACCTCGCCCACTTCCAGACGATTCATCTTCCGCTCGACTAGCGCCCGTCGGTGTGACAGAACTAGACGGTTGCGGTCTTCGTCTACCTCTAAGAATTTTAGCGGTAGTTCTTCACCAACCAAATCTTCCTTGGGTTTGCGAGTGCTGATGTGAGAACCAGGAATAAACCCGCGCAATCCTTCAATCCGTACCAACGCGCCACCGCGATTGGTAGCGAAGACAAGCGATCGCACTGTAGCGTCTTCTGTCTGCAACTGCCTGACTCGCTCCCATGCTCGCATGTACTCAATGCGGCGGATGGAAAGGGTTAGCTGTCCATCTTCATTCTCGTCGGTCAGAATGAAAAATTCTCGCGTCTCGTTGGACTGCAACACTTCTTCCGGAGCATCAACCCGATTGATTGACATCTCCTGAATCGGAATGTAAGCCGCTGTTTTAGCGCCAATGTCAATCAGAGCGCCCCTAGGCTCTAAACTGAACACGGTACCGGCGACAATATCACCGGGATTAAAGTGATAGTCGTACTTATCGAGTAGGGCCGCAAAATCTTCGTGAGAAAATCCAATATCTGCTGTAGCGGTTGTTTTCTGATTGACCATGCGTATCGTTTCCTGGTGTTATCTCCGTATTTAACTGTGCCTCCTGTCGATGTACGCCCACGTTTACCGCGTGCAGTTTACACCTACATAGCTCTCTCGCCAAACCTATTGTATGAGATTTTCTAGGAGCGAGAAGTTGTCCAGACAGGATATTATAACTTAATTTGCTCATCCTCCGTTTGGCTAAAATTGCTCCCTAGCAGTAGGTAAGCGGTATTTCAGCTAAAGACTACATCTGAGGCAACAACTACTATTTCTGCATCTGGTTGCGGTACTTTGCCGCCATTTCCTCAGCTTTTTCATAGACTTTCTGAGGATTTTTCAGCATATCACCTAGTTCGGGTTCTAGTGCTTTTGTGGAGAGTGAGACGCGATCTTTCTCAGCATCCATCGAAATTATCATTGCTTTTATTTCATCATCGACCTTAAAAATACTTTCAGGTTTGTCAAAGTCAGCGTGGGAAATTTCGGAAATGTGCAGCAGAGCGTTAATGACTGCAATATTGATAAATGCACCATACGGCTTGAGTGCAAGTACTCTCCCAGTAACAACTTGACCAACTTCTAAATGCTTTATCCCTGCTGGATACAGTGCTAGTCGATGGGAAACAAACAAGCGATCGCGGTCTTCATCTACCTCAACGATCTTGATAGGGATTTCTTCTCCCATTAACTCTTCTTTCGGCTTACGGGTATCGAGACGAGAATGTAAAACACAGCCGCGCAACCCCTCAACTTTAACTGATACGCCAAAGCGATGAGTTTCAAAAATTATGGCGTAAACTGTGACGTTTTCGGCTTGCATTTGACGCACTCGTTCCCAAGCCAGCTTTTTCTCTAGCTGTCGGATGGAAAGACCAAGTATCAAATTCCCCGCTTCATCGTATTGATTTACAATCAAAAATTCGCGGGATTCGTTCAGTTGCAAGGCTTCTTCTGGAGAGTCAATCTCATTGATTGACATTTCCCGAATTGGGAGAAAAATAGCTGTTGGTGCGCCAATGTCAATTAAAGCGCCCTCCGGCTCCAGAGCGATCGCTTTACCAATTACAACGTCGCCAGGACGAAAGCTAGATAAATTTGAATTCAAAAATGTTCGGCTGTACCTACCGCATCTCTACCGCATACTGTAGCAGCTTTGTCAACCGCTAGTTACTAATAACCAATAAACAAAGAAGCCTGGATTGCTGTGTCACCAGGCTCTGATAAGGAAGGCTTATTATTTTCGAGAGGATCTGTTAGTTCCGTGTCTTCCTCTGTTCCACTGCCATGACTTCGCAGATGATTCAAGGTATCCACAAAATCTCGAATTCCTTGAAACTGCCGATAGACCGAGGCAAAACGGATATATGCAACTTCGCTGATAGATTGCAGACGCTGGAGGACTAATTCCCCAATTTCTTGACTGGTGACTTCTCTGATGATGCGCTGCTGTAATTCTGCTTCAATTTCATCAACCAATACTTCCAGAGTTCCTTGGGGGATGCCGGTTTTTTCACAGGCTCGAACAATCCCACGAATTAACTTGGAACGATCAAAGGAGTCTCGCTGACCTCCCCGTTTGATCACCGTAATTGGAACAAATTCAATGCGTTCGTAGGTAGTGAAGCGATGATTGCACTTCAAACACTCGCGGCGTCGCCGGATACTTTGTCCGGCTTCCGTGGAACGGGACTCAAGGACACGGCTATCGGTGTACTGGCATAAAGGACATTGCATTTTAAAAAGTCCTCGCTTGTTGGATAGACGAGCGTGAGGAAGGATTAGAATTATCTGCCACTTTACTAAAGAAATACCTAAAATTGGAAAAGCTGAGCCGGTTATTATCTTAACCCTTGTGGAAATACAAGGGTTAAGACAGTTGCGGCTCAGTAGCTTTTCCTAAATATTAAGTTGTAGTGCTGCGAGCTTTAGGTGCGAACTACTTCTTCTCAATCCGAGGAGGTTCGCGGAAAGCGATCGCAAAGAAGAGAGTACCCAATGCGAGGGTCAAAATCAAAATGTAAGCAGCGGCTTCCATATCAGAATTTCCTGATTGTTTGCTTTACTACCAGTCTACCTTGTCAAGAAAAACTAAAAAGGCAAAAGGTCAAAGAAAAATACTTAACTTTTGCCTTTCGCCTGATTACATTTCTAGACAGCTTCCTTCTTGCGGGTACTCTTGTCACCCACTTTCTGGAACAGACCCCACTCAACCTGCTCTTCCAGGTCAGCTTCAACCCCAGCAAACACATCCCGGAACAGAGTCCGAGAGCCATGCCAGAGGTGCCCGAAGAAGAACAACAGAGCAAATACAGCGTGTCCGAATGTGAACCAGCCACGGGGACTGGTGCGGAACACCCCGTCAGAATTCAGCGTTTCGCGGTCGAAGGCAAAAGGCTCACCCAGCTGAGCTTTACGAGCAAATTGCTTCACTTTAGCGGGGTCATCAAAAGTTTTCCCATCCAAAGCACCGCCGTATAAGCTTACGGTGACACCCGCTTGCTCAAAGCTATTTTTTGATTCTGCCCGACGGAACGGAATATCGGCGCGAATCACACCGTCTTTATCGGTCAAGATCACGGGGAAGGTTTCAAAGAAGTTGGGAAGACGACGTACCGACAATTCCCGACCTTCAGCATCTTTGAATATTGGATGCCCTAACCAAGCCTGAGCAATCCCATCTCCTTTATTCATTGGACCTGCGCGGAACAAACCACCCTTCGCAGGGCTGTTTCCGACATAGTCATAAAATGCGAGTTTTTCTGGAATTTGCGACCAAGCTTCGGAAGCGCTCGCCCCTTCAGCAATATTGGCTTGAATGCGCCGGTCAATTTCTTGCTTGAAGTAACCGCCATCCCACTGATAGCGGGTGGGACCAAACAGCTCAATCGGAGTTGTAGCACTGCCGTACCACATCGTACCTGCCACAACGAAGGCGGCAAAGAATACAGCGGCAATACTGCTGGAAAGCACAGTTTCGATGTTCCCCATCCGCAAAGCTTTGTAGAGCCGCTCTGGGGGTCGAACTGCTAGGTGAAACAAACCAGCGATAATTCCTACGACACCTGCTGCAATGTGGTGAGCGACGACACCGCCAGGATTGAACGGATTAAAGCCATCGGGTCCCCACTCTGGCGCGACAGGTTGGACGCTGCCAGTGATACCGTAGGGGTCGGAAACCCACATACCAGGGCCAAATAGCCCCGACAGGTGGAATGCACCGAATCCAAAGCACAAAAGACCCGACAAAAGCAGGTGAATGCCAAACATCTTTGGCAAGTCGAGCGCTGGTTGGCCGGTGCGGGGGTCTCTAAACAGTTCCAAATCCCAGTAAACCCAGTGCCAGACGGCAGCCAGGAACAGCAGACCGGAAAGGACGATATGAGCGGCAGCAACGCCTTCAAATGACCATACGCCAGGGTAGTTTCCTGAGCTGCCAGTAATGCTCCAACCACCCCAGGATTCGGTTACACCCAAGCGAGCCATGAATGGCAGTACAAACATCCCCTGACGCCACATGGGGTTCAGGACTGGGTCGCTGGGGTCAAAAATTGCGAGTTCGTACAGGGCCATCGAACCGGCCCAGCCTGCCACGAGGGCAGTATGCATCAGGTGTACAGATATCAATCGACCTGGATCGTTCAGGACGACTGTGTGTACTCGGTACCAGGGTAGTCCCATTGACTACGCTCCTCCTCAGATGAATAAGTGTCTACTTCGACGCTTCTTTTTTTATGTGCGATTTGCCGTTGTTTACCATAATCTAAGCCAGAGAAGCTCTCTTGCAAGACTGCGGGACTGTTTCACAAGGCAAAAGTGAAAATGAAAGATTATGTTACCTACTCTTAGCTTCAAGAGCCATGCCGATTGCAGGCTTTTTGCATGAGAGTTTCGCGTACTTGATGTTTTACCTCGGCAGATGTTACAGACACGATTTATCATGTCGATGAGGTTTTTGGCCTCGTCACACCAGGTTCACGCCATTCCTAGGTCGGAAGACCGAGGGGAGTTACCATTTAAAGAAGTGTAACTATTGTTAGAATCCATTGCAAGCGGGTTGACAGTTGGGATTAAGGTAGCGATCGCATTCTTAACCTTTCATCCCGACTCCTGGGTGCTGCTGAGTTGGGGTAACGCTGCTGACTCGTTCATTCTCTGGATGACCTCTTCAGCATCAATCAAGCGTTTTAGCACTACTTGACCAATATTCTGATTGGCTGACTCAGTTGGGACATGAGCTGTGGGTTTGACTTCGACCATAAGAATGGCGTCTTCTACTCGATACAGCCACAGTTTTTCGCCTTGCTCGAAGATGCAAAGGTTCATTTGCTGAATTTCGGGTTTGCGTCGCCAAGAGTTTTCGTTCCATAAGCCGCCGAATTCCCATACTCGACCGACAGTCCATCCATCAGAAAGGAAAAAATACTTCACGAACTTTCAACTTTCTTTATACAGGCCCTAGATTTGGAAGTTGTTCACCATTAACTACCACTTCTATCACCCAGATGTCCTGGTTATGACGAAATCCACTCAGCAAAAGAATATAAATTAAACTTATAGGTATATTTTGTTACCCTTTCCAAGAAGCATGACTGGCGATCGCGCTTATGTGAGCTTGAGGGAATGCAAAAGGATTCAAGGCGAAGCGAACAAAGTGCCCCTTGGCTAACGTATCTTGGTTGATGAAGGCGATCCCACTTTATATGATTTAAAATAAAATTCTCTACAAAAAAGATACTTTAGCTAGATAATAATGAATTAAAAAGACACGGATAACCGTGTCTTTTTAAAACGTTTTATGCAAGTTTTTCCCTACCAAGTAAAAACAGACGAAGCAAGAATACTTAATCTGCCAGAACTTCCCAGGTCAAAGTGTAGTCTGCATCATCCTCAGTAAACTTACCCCGTTGCTCTCCACGGCCTACTTGACTACTTGAAGCATTTAACGTGCCCAGATAATCATCCTTATCGAAAATCCCCGTATCTTGGTCATAAAGCCGAATTTCAGCAGAAGATGTAAAAGAAATCGGCGGGATATAGGTGAGGTTGCGCGCTTCGCGATCGTTGATACTTTGTACGCCTCCAACTTGTTGTCCATTCACAACCAAGTAAGCTTCATCAGCCCCGGCGTTGTCTTCAGTCCGTTCGCAGTACAGAGAAATCAATCTGAGTTTTGGCATAGTAACCAACCTTGTATTCAATCGACAAATCTTGAATACGAAACCTCATCCGACAAATCCGAGTGATATGCTTTAACTTGAAAAGAATCACCCGATAGAATTAAGTCTATATACTGTCTAAATCGGGTTTATTTTGCCACTCAATGGCTGAAACTCCAAGCAGACTGGTGTAATCGCTAATATGAAGGATGAGTCCTTGCTACTCAGACGCTTACCATGACCATGACCACGCGATCGCCCATAGAATTTCAAGACACTTTTGACGTTGTTGTAGTCGGAGCCGGACACGCCGGTTGCGAAGCTGCCCTCGCTACAGCACGATTGGGCTGTCGTACCCTGCTGCTGACCCTTAACCTGGATAAAATTGCTTGGCAACCGTGTAACCCAGCAGTGGGTGGCCCTGCCAAGTCTCAGGTGACGCACGAAATCGACGCTTTGGGTGGGGAAATCGGCAAAATGGCGGATCGCACCTACCTACAAAAGCGGATTCTAAACTCCTCGCGGGGACCTGCGGTGTGGGCATTGCGGGCGCAGACGGATAAACGGGAATATGCGGCGGTGATGAAGGGGATTGTTGAGAACCAGGAAAACTTGACAATCCGCGAGAGCATGGTCACAGATTTGGTAATGGGCGCTAACGATGAAGTGATTGGCGTCGAAACTTACTTTGGCGTGGCATTTGGGTGTAAAGCAGTCATCCTGACGACCGGGACTTTTTTGGGGGGTTGCATCTGGGTCGGGAATAAGTCGATGTCAGCGGGTCGTGCGGGGGAATTTGCCGCTGTTGGGTTGACGGAAACCCTGAATCGGCTGGGATTTGAAACGGGACGGCTGAAGACGGGAACTCCGGCACGGGTCGATAAGCGATCGCTAGACTATACTAATTTGGAACCCCAGCCGGGTGATACGGAGGTGCGGTGGTTCAGCTTTGACCCCTCAGTTTGGGTGGAACGGGAGCAGATGCCTTGTTATCTCACCCGGACGACGCCGGAGACTCATCGGATTATTCGAGAAAATCTGCATCTGTCGCCAGTTTATGGCGGTTGGGTGGATGCAAAGGGGCCGCGTTATTGTCCTAGCATCGAAGATAAAATTGTGCGCTTTGCCGATAAGGAAAGCCACCAGATTTTTATTGAACCGGAAGGACGGGATATTCCAGAACTTTATATTCAAGGCTTTTCGACGGGATTGCCAGAGAATTTGCAGTTGCAAATGTTGCGAAGTCTCCCCGGTCTAGAAAACTGTACGATGCTGCGTCCAGCTTACGCGGTGGAGTATGATTATTTACCCGCAACCCAGTGCTATCCGACACTGATGACCAAAAAGGTAGAGGGACTATTTTGTGCTGGGCAAATTAACGGCACGACCGGGTATGAAGAAGCCTCTGCTCAAGGCATTGTAGCGGGAATTAATGCAGCTCGATTTGTCCGCAATCAAGAAATGATTGTATTCCCGCGCGAACACAGTTACATCGGGACGCTGATGGACGATCTGTGTACCAAAGATTTGCGGGAACCTTACCGGATGCTAACTAGCCGATCTGAGTATCGGTTGTTACTGCGGTCGGATAATGCAGATCAGCGCTTGACGCCGCTGGGTCGGGAAGTCGGCTTAATTGATGACCGTCGCTGGGAGTTGTTCCAACACAAGCAAGCGAATATTGCTGCTGAGAAGGAACGGTTGTACTCGACGCGGATTAAGGAGCATGATGAGATCGGGAAGGCGATCGCGTCTGACACCCAACAAGCCATCAAAGGCTCGATTACTCTGGCTGATTTACTACGACGCCCTGGTTTCCATTACGTTGACTTAGATCGTTACGGACTGAGCAACCCCAGTCTAGACTCCGTGGAGAAAGAAGGCGCAGAAATCGATCTCAAATACTCTGGGTATCTCCAGCGTCAGCAGCACCAAATTGACCAAGTGAGCCGTCATGCAAACCGCCAGCTACCGCCGGATCTAAATTATGCAGCGATCGAGACTCTCTCGAAGGAGTCTCGTGAAAAGTTAGCGCAAGTGCAACCGCTCACGATTGGTCAAGCAGCTCGAATTGGCGGCGTCAATCCGGCTGATATCAACGCTTTACTGGTATATCTAGAATTACGCTCTCGGCAAACCGCCTTGGTTAGCAGCCAGTCATCGTAGAGGCTTTTTTGGTACCGCCTCCTTGCCTGAGTGAGTGGTAAAAACATCAACAACTGACCGAGAGATGAGATTCGTCCCCTCTCTACCCGTTGACAATTGACAAGTGACAAAAAGCATGGTTTGCTAACTGGGTCAAGCCCAATTTAACGATAAAATTGGCTTGGTCGCCACGGGAAAATATAAGCTAGAAGTAAGGCGTTCTTTGAACCAATCAGTCAGGGAGCATTGACAACTGATTGCCTTAGGGAATAATGTCCCACAATTAGGAATTTCTTTACCGATATAAGCCCCATCAAATGTCTTAAGGCTTATCGTTGATTCAGTGTAGCCACGAGAGTGAGCAATCGATGACTCAGGATGTTAGCAATAACCAGAGGGACTCAGCACCCTTGGCAAATTCCACTTCTATCCAACCTTGGTCGGTTGACAAATATGCCGATCAATTGATGGACGACTTGTTTGCAGACATCGACCGGGTTTTGGAGGGCGGTAGCATCTCAACTCCAGAGCAGCCGCAGTCAGAGTATATCTCCTTACAACCTGTCCAAGTTTCGCAAGTCACCTTGCCCCCTACCTGGGTGCCACCAGAGGAGCTGCTCCCGGAGCAACCAGACAATACACCCCGCAGTATTGTGCAAACGCCTCTAGCGCTGGATATCAGCGTAGAGGAGATTCAACCCGAAGACAACAAGGATCGTGGGGAAGGCAAATTATTTGAGAAACTCCTGCTGGGACTGGCTTTGACATCGGCGGCAGCTACATTGCTGCTGTGGCTGGTGAGTCAGGGCAGGCTAAATTGGCTCTTTTCGCCCCCCGCAACGATTCCACCCGTCAGCCAAGAGGTTCAGTCTAAAGCAGATGAGCAGTTTGTGAACTATATGCAGCGATCGCTTGAAGTCATCGATCGCAAAGCTGACGCGAACAAACGCACGGGAAGTGCCGCCGCGCCCCAAGGGACTAATCTGCCGCCCGTGACAACTGTCCCCGGAAATGCGGCTGGGGCAGCAAGAGGATCGGGTGTTATGGAAAGAGTCTACATTCCCATCTATCCATCACCCCAAAGTCAGTCTGTGGTTCCACAATCTGCCCTAGGATTGCAAGGCGTTTCCCCCTTAGTGCGTCCTCCCTTGCTTCCATCACTGCCAAGGCGTCCGGTACCGCCGGTGCGTCCCGCGCCCTCAGTGAGTTCGATGCTGCCAGTACGTCCCGCGCCCTCAGTGAATTTGATGCCGCCAGTGCGTCCCAAACCCCCAGCCAGTCGTCCGGCACCGTCGGTTCGTCCCTCAGCACCCTCATTGGGTTCCAAACCTCTGACACTGCCTCCGATGGCTGCCACAATGCCTCGGCTCCCCATCCCTGCCTTACCACCCCTGGCACCCCCAGCACCCCCCGCGCCCCCAGCCGCAGTACCCGCACCCAACCCAGATCCGGCTCCTACGGCGACGCATACGCTTGTGGGAGTCTTAGAATTGGGCGATCGCTCTGCTGCTCTATTTGACTTCGGCGGTGTTGCCAACCGCATCCGCGTGGGCGAAAACATTGGCTCTAGTGGATGGACTTTGGTTTCCATCTCGAATCAGGAAGCGGTTATCCGACGCAACGGAGAAGTCCGTTCTGTTTATGTTGGGCAGAAGTTTTGAATGAATTATTCGTGATTAGTCATGAATCTATTACTAATGACCAATGACTAATGGCTGATGAGCGATTGCGCCTAATTGCTAACATAATGACAAACCTGTAGTGGGAGTTCTTGCAGTGGGTCTATTTGACGATTTCAGCCGGTTTTTAGAAACCCGATTAGAAGAATTCTTGCGGAATAATCCTCATTTGGAATTACAGGCGCTAGAGGAGCAGCTACGGGAACAAGAAGATGATGCCCTTAAGCTGATTGCAGACCTGCAACTGCAAGAGAAAAAATTACAAGATGAAATCCTCTCAACCGCTCAAGAAATTCAGCGCTGGCATGTCCGGATTGAAAAGGCAAAAGCTGCCAACAGGTTCGATTTAGTCCAGCCTGCCCAAGAGCGAGAAGCAGCCCTGCTACGTCAAGGTAATCAACTTTGGGGACAGATGCAAGGGATTAAACAGCGAAGCGAGCAAGCAAAACAGCTACAGCGTCAAATTCAAGTTCGCCGCCAGGAAGTCCATACTAAAGCTGTTCAGGCGCAAGCAGCGCGTACAAGTTCTCAAGCTCAGGAGCGTGCGGAGACGGTTGGCTGGAATCAGAATTACCACCGCCCGATCAACAGTGGTCCCGATCCATTAGAGGCTAAATTTAAGCACTGGGAAGCGGACGACGAGCTTGAGCAGTTGAAGCGAAATATAGGGCGGTGAAGAGTTTTTGAGATGGGTAATTGGTAATGGGGAGAAGTGATATTAACTCTGGTTGATTACCCGTAATAAAAGAACCCCACCCCGCGATCGCCTGCGGCTCCGGCTCCCTGCCCCTAATCCCCAGAGGGAACCCCGATTTCCCCGCTTGCGGGGAGAGGTTGGGGGTGGGGTTCCTAGAGATTTTTGCACTAGCGAGATTTCATATCTGCGATCGCTCCTCTGGTCACTCCAGCGATCGCTTGCTCGGTTGCCTTGGGTAAGTGATAATATTTCCCCCCAGATTGCTTCGCTAATTCCTTCGCAAAGCCGGTGGAAATAAACTTATTTTCCGTATCAATCACTAACAACTGAATCCCCAAAGCGCGAATTCTGGAAGCAATGTCCAACAATTCAGCTTTAATATCCGGCTTTTCCCCTTCCTGCATCGGTTCGCCTAAAGAACGAGCTAAAGGAATATTTCCCCGTCCATCGGTAATCGCCACAATCACCACCTGACCGATATCCCCAGACATCTGAGCATTCATCCCGACGCGCACTGCCTGAGTCAAACCATGAGCTAGAGGGGAGCCGCCGCCACAAGGCAATAGCTCCAGACGCCGCCGCGCTAAAGCAATCGAACGGGTTGGCGGTAGCAGCACATCGGCTTGTTCTCCCCGGAAGGGAATTAACGCCACTTGGTCGCGGTTCTGATAGGCTTCCGTCAGCAGGCGCATCACCGCACCCTTGGCTGACTGCATCCGGTTCAGCGCCATCGAGCCAGAAGCATCAACGACGAAAACGACGAGCGCCCCGGCTTTGCGGACTAAGCGCTTAGAGCGAACATCCGCCTGCTCGACGAATACCCGCCGATCTCCTCTTTGCCCTCCCTGACCACCGAGGGATTGCGCGATCGCGGCATCGTTTCGCTCCCGCCTCGCCTTTTGGTAGGGTGCAGCGGCTCTGAGCGTCGCATCAACAGCAATTCGCCGCACCTTGCCTTTTGGCAACATTGGCTTGACGTAGCGCCCTCTATCTTCTGAAATGATCAGACTGCGACTGCCCGACTTGCCGTGACGTTGAGCCATCTGAGCAAAGTAAAGCACGGTAGGGTCGAGGATGACACCCTCTGGATCGAAGACAAATTCTTCCGGAATACTGGACTGATCCTCCTGGGGTTCTTCCGGTTCCTCTTCATCCTTCTCATCCGGCTCATCTTGCTCTTGCTGAGATTCATCTTGGGGCGGTGGCGGTGGTGGTGGCGGTGGAGGCGTTTCGTCTGGTGGCGTCTGCACGACTGTAGCGCGGGGCACAATCACCAATTCCACTGCACGGCGCAAGTCTTCCGCCGTCACGTTAGTGCGCCCCTCTAAAGCAGCCGCAGCCTTGGCAACTCGCACCGCAAAGAGTTCGGCTCGATGTCCCTGCACTCCGCCTCGAATTGCTTCATCAACTAGATAAGCAATTTGCTCGCGGGTGATGCGAACATCCTTCAGCCATTCCCGCGCCAAGACGATCTGAGTTTTCAGGTTGTCGATGTCTTCGGTGTATTGTTCTAGAAATTTTTCTGGGGATTTAGCGTAGGCGAGAGCTTGTTCTACTGCTTGCACTCGTTCATCTAAGCCGAGTACACCATCAGCGGAAAGCGCGATCGCAATTCTATCGAGCAAATGTTCTCGCAGTGACCCTTCTTCCGGGTTGTAAGTGGCAATAAATAAAGGCTTACAAGGATGCTGAAAGCTAATCCCTTCCCGCTCGATCTGGTTGCGTCCTTCCGATAAAACAGTCAACAGTTGGTTAGCAATTTGCTCATCAAGTAGATTAATTTCATCTACATAGAGGACACCCCGGTGTGCTGTCGCCAGTAACCCAGGCTGAAATATCGTGTCCCCCTGTTTAACGGATTGCTCGACATCCACAGAACCCAGCAGTCGATCTTCTGTGATTCCTAAAGGAATTTGCACAAATGGAGCCGGAATCACCTGCGCGTCAATCGGGGCATCCGTCTGAGCATTCGCTTCTGCCAATAATTTGTCATCCCACTCGCTGGGGGAATCGGGGTCACAATTGCTAATCGATCCTTTGACGACTTCTATGGGGGGCAGAAGGGAGTGCAAGGCGCGTGCCATGACCGATTTAGCAGTCCCGCGACGACCCGCGATCGCTACCCCTCCCAGTCCGGGATCAATTGCTGCCAATAGCAGCGCCATTTTTATTGCTTCTTGCCCCACTACAGCAGCGAGGGGAAAGGCGGGGTTAGCTACAGATGCAGGCATATTTTTAAAGCGATGCAAGTCCAACTTTTCAGCATAGCGCAATGTTTGTCGCCTTCAACTAAGCCCTCCGCTTAAAATCCACCTAATTAACCTTGACATCCAAGTTTTTCCAATGCTAGATTTAGCCCATACATTGCAGACAGTACAAAAATCTCGCATTAAAGAAGTTTTGAATGCTGTCTCAGGTACACGGTTTTTTTGTTTCCTACTGAGCGTCTAGTCAACCATTTGGCTGAACAGTATGTCCGTTCAAATGGTTGACTGCACGCTTAGCAGGAAGCTAAAAGTTCTGTACCTGAGACTGCAACTTCAATACTTCTCAGGCAAAAGAGTTGATTCAGGCTATTAACTTAGTCGGGGTTTATTATCTTTTTTTTAAATCCTTCACTCGGCTTTTTTCTAAGGTTAGATGCGCGATTTGTTGATGCTGTCCATTCAACCCGTATTTTGGACGTATCAAAATGAAAAGCATTTTTGGATCTTCCCAAACAAAAATCAACAAGCAGAAACCGTTAGTTTCAATTTACTGGGATTCTCAAAATGTCCCCTTTACAGAAGAAAAAGCAAAGTTAATGGCGGCTTTTGCCAATTCCCAAGGGCGTTTGATTAGTGGAAAGGTTTACTACAATTCAAAGTCCGGAAACCATTTTTTTACCGAGAAAAATCTAGGAAGTATTGGTTTCACCGGGATTGATGTCCCTTGTCCTTTAAAGAACGCTGCTGATGATCGATTAATGAGTGACTATCTTGAAGATATTCACGGCAACCAGCCTCCCGATGTGGCTATTATTGTATCGGGAGATGGGGATTTCAAAAAGTTAGTTTTGAATCAGAAAAAGTTGAGTAAAAAGGCGATAGTTGTCGCTCAACGAGGTAATGTGAAGCAAACTCTAAAAATTGTTGCTGATGACTTTCACTTTGTAGATGAACTACCTAACTTAGTTAGCAACAAGGCAGTGATTCAGAAAGATGGCAAGTTGCCTTATATCACCTACAATGATGCTGTTAACTGCTTTATGGAAGCTATCAAAACTGCGGTTCGAGAGGGTAGGAGTACAACATATTCCATCATTGCCAGCCTGATGTGTCAAAGTCAGCGGTTTCCTAACTATAAAGGGGTTTCCACGATTCATAAACCTGATGGGACGAAATTTTCAAGCTTCAAAAAATTTGTTGCGGCTGTCGTAAAACAGGGCAAAATAAAATTACAAAATGAGGAAATATTGTTAGTATAGTTAAGCCGATTACTGAAAGCTTGAGAATCAAGCGATCGCTACTTATCAAAAACTCGGTTTGATATAGAAACCGGGTTTATCCAAAAACCGCTATTGAGCGGTTTTTTCGTGTTCACCTAGTTAATAGCCATCAATGACTTGTACTGATATTTCCATGCAATTAATTTACCCAAAACTAGGAGCAATCAAAATGGAATTTCCAAATTTTCAGAATGAAAAACTCTTGCTTCATGCGCTTACACACCGTTCTTATGCCAATGAAAATCCCGGAGAGTGCGAAAACAACGAACGTCTAGAATTTTTGGGTGACGCTTTGCTAACTTTCTTAAGTGGCGAATATCTCTATCGTCGTCACCCACAAATGGGAGAAGACCAAATGACTCGTAGGCGTTCCGCGCTGGTAGATGAAAAGCAGCTAGCAAAGTTCGCTACCGAGATAAATTTAAACTTCAAAATGCGGTTAGGTCAAGGTGCCATTCGTGAGGGAGGCTACTATAATCCAAATTTACTCAGCAGTACCTTTGAAGCCGTCGTCGGCGCTTATTATCTAGATAACAATTTAGATGTTGAGAAAGTCCGCGATTTTGTAGAACCACTATTTGATTCCGTTCCGGAGGATATTGTAGTGTCTCTCTCCAAGGTGGACTCGAAAAATCGGTTTCAACAATGGGTGCAAGCAAATCCTGACCTTGGCTCAACACCACCGAAATATGTCACCAAACAAGCAGGCGGAACACCCCACGCCCCAGAGTTCATCGCCACAGTGCTTGTGGGCGATAAAGCCTACGGGGAAGGTAAAGGACGCAGCAAAAAAGATGCTGAGAAAGCTGCTGCTGAAGATGCACTGTCCAAACTGAAAAAACGAGGGCTGGTGTAAGCTGGAATTCTGGAGAAACTCTAACTTTCGGGTCTTTTAACTTCTTGACAAGGCGCTGCAAACTCAAAGAAGAGTGGTAGTGCAGACTAGAAGTTAGTTATGAAGCCAAAAGATATAGTAGGACTGCTTAAAGACACATTTGCGGAGTGGCAAGAAGATAAGGCATCGCGGTTAGCGGCGGCGCTGGCGTATTACACCGTGTTTTCTTTGGCACCGCTAGTTATTATTGCGATCGCGATCGCGGCTTTGGTATTTGGACAAGAAGCCGCTGAGGGGGGAATTGTTACGCAACTTCGAGAATTGCTAGGCAAGCAGGGTGCTGAAGCTGTCCAAGAGATGATCCAAAATTCTCGCAAGGCAGAGGAAGGCACAATTGCCACTCTGATTAGCGTTGGTCTCCTCCTGTTCGGTGCCTCCGGCGTTTTTGGTCAGCTGCAAGATTCACTCAACACCATCTGGGAAGTCGCCCCCAAGCCTGGACGCGGCATCAAAGGCTTTATCAAAGACCGATTTTTGTCCTTTGCAATGGTACTGGGCATCGGCTTTTTGCTCTTAGTTTCGTTGATCTTGAGTGCCGGCTTGACATCAGTAGGCGACTATTTGGGCCACTTGATACCCGGTTTGCCCTTCCTGCAAGCCCTAAACTTTTTCATCTCCTTCGGCGTCGTGACGGTGCTGTTCGCGCTGATGTTTAGAATTTTGCCAGATGCGAAAATTGCCTGGGGTGACGTGTGGATCGGTGCCGCCATTACCTCTTTACTATTTACCATTGGTAAGTACTTACTGGGGTTGTATCTAGGCAATGGCAGTGTCGGCTCAACCTACGGCGCAGCTGGCTCATTTGTAGTGCTGCTGTTGTGGGTAAATTATTCCGCCCAGATTCTCTTTTTCGGTGCCGAATTTACTCAAGTCTATGCCAACAAGTACGGCTCTCGAATTGTCCCCTCTAAGAATGCCGTACCCCTTAGTGAAGAAGCGAGGGCAAAGCAGGGAATACCGCGCACTGACGACATCAAAGCCGCTGCCGCACAAGACCAAGGCGATCGCTCGTCTGGAACCTCTACCAGCACCATACAACGGGTAGATCCGCCAAAGTCCAGACACCCGATGGTAACAGTCCTCGCCTTAATGATTGGCGTTTACCAAGGCTTTGCATCTCTAGTGGGAGCCAAGGGGAAGAAGAACAAACAAAAATGATGTATTCTGAGGAACTTTGCAGAGATTTATTAGGTGAGTTTTCTTAGGGCGCAGAGGCTATCAATATATGTTTTGGTTTGTTACAACTTTCTCATAAGTATTGACTTTCTTAGGCAAGATAGCAGTAAAGGCAGAAACAACTTTAGCTTGTGCCTTGTTCACCCCTTACGGAAATGGTAACGGAAGATGCAAAAGGCTAGCCTTCCGTTCTTTGCAATATAGATTTTTTTATACTTGTGGCAGTCCTTTTAGCCCTTGCATTTACTGACGCTGACCTTTAGGGTAAAGTCTTAATGTACGAAAAGCGAGGTTTTTGCGCTCTAGAAGACAACTCGATTTACTGGTTTGCCGCCATAAACCACTTCTTCCTTGCCTAAAAAACAAGAAGATAAGACAACAATAAGTCTCTTTAATAAAGGATTAAATTTATGAGTTCTTCGGAAGAAAATTACATCAATTATATAGAATTGGAATCCGCTCAAACAAATCCAATTCAGTCTAAAAGTGATTCCTCGCTTCCTAGTGTAAATGGGACAGAAAGTGGAAATCTCGATAAAGTCAGAGATATTCTTTTTGGGAATCAGACGCGAGAATACGAAAAAAGGTTTGCTCGTTTGGAAGAACGTTTAGTGAAAGAATCCACTAACTTACGCGATGACACGAGAAAACGTTTAGATAATATTGAAAACTACCTCCGAAAAGAACTTGAATCTATAACTGACCGATTAAAAACTGAGCAATCAGAACGAGACGAATCAGTAAAAGGGCTTTCTCAGGAATTAAAAAACTTGATTGGTTCTTTGGAAAAGAAGCTCGCGCAACTGGATGAACAAACTACAACGAAAGAGCGAGAGTTACGTCAGCAGATTCTAGAGCAATCTAAAAATTTGGACGATGAGATTAGGCAAAAATATGAAGAACTTTTGGCTGCGCTTGAACGAGAAGCCCAAGAACTTCGTAAGGATAAAACAGACCGTTCAACTCTGGCATCTCTGTTTGCAGAACTAGCAATGAGACTTAACACTCAACCGGGAATTTCTCGAAATGAATAATTTTTCTACAAAAGAGATTTTTAAGGGGGGAATCCAAAATTATCCGTCCATAGACTACTAAATCGCTCTAGCTCCCTCATCTGATGTCGGCATAATAATTTAGTTGTGAATAGGGGGATTTGAGCAATGGCTGACTCTTCTACCCATGATTTATCTAGCAATACTCCAGAAAATAATCTTTCAACGAACGAGGATCTCTCAGAACTTCGGAGTTTGCTTCTTGGTTTTGAGCAAAGCGAACTTGATAAACTGCATGAGCGACTAAATAATCCCAATATTCATGCAGAGGATATCAGCCAACTGCTTCCAGAGGCGATTATCCTACGGACAATGCGAGATAAGCAGCTAAGCGAAGCAATCGTGCCAACGGTTGAAGAAGCGATTCATTTATCGGTCACAAAAGACCTGAATATCCTGTCAGAGGCGATTTTCCCCGTAATCGGCCCGGCCACGCGCAAAGCGATCGCTACAGCTCTGGAAACTACAGTCCAGTCCCTCAATCAAACTGTTGAACACAGCTTGTCTCCACAAGGCTTTAAGTGGAGATTGGAAGCTTTACAGACAGGAAAATCATTTGCCGAAGTTGTTCTTCTCCGCACTCTTCTCTATCGAGTTGAACAAGTTTTTTTGATTCATAAAAAAACTGGATTGTTACTTCAGCACGTAGTAGCGCCAAACGTAGCCGCTCAGGATGCAGACTTAGTTTCAGCGATGTTAACAGCGATCCGGGATTTTGTCCAAGACTCTTTTAGCGTACAAACCGGCGATTCCCTAGAAACGTTGCAGTTTGGCGAACTCACTATCTGGATTGAACCTGGTCCGCAGGCAATATTAGCAGGGATTATCCGGGGAAATGCACCCAAAGAATTTAAGTTAGTTTTCCAAGAAGTAATAGAAAAAATTCACCTCAAATACGACCAAAAATTTAATTCGTTTGAGGGAGATACTGCTCCCTTTGAAGGCAGCACGCTTTATCTTGAAGATTGCTTTCAGGCCCAGTATCAACCCAAAAAGACAAAACCTTCTCCTGTTCTATGGATTTTATTAAGCTCTATATTAATAGCTTTGGGTAGCTGGTTCTTTTTTGACTTCACAGAGAAACAGCGATGGACAGCGTATTTGGAAAAATTAAATGCCCAGCCAGGAATGACCGTAGTTACTTCCGAGAAACGTCGGGGAAAATATTTTATTTCCGGACTTCGAGATCCTTTGGCGGCAGATCCAATCAAGATCATGAAAGAATCAAATATTAATCCCAAAATAGTTATTAGCCGCTGGGAGCCTTACTTATCTTTTTATCCAAAATTTACTGAAATTAGAGCGAAAGACTTGCTTCAACCTCCGGCAACTGTATCTTTAATCGTTGATGAAAAGGGCACTCTTCGTGCTAAAGGTTCTGCTCCTTATCAATGGATTATTGAAACCAGAAAACTGGTGCGAGCAATTCCCGGAATTAATAAATTTGACGAAAAAAACCTTATTGAGATGGAACTTAAAGAACTTGAGCTTAGTGAAAACAAGATCGAAAAGCAGTTACTCTTTTTTACAGAGGGAAGTACACAACTTGAACCTGACCAGGAGATCATGATAGAGAACCTTATAAAAGAAGTTAAAAAACTTACAAATGCCGCGTCTTATTTAGGTAAAAATGTCCAAATTGAAATTTTAGGACACGCTAACAAAATAGGCTCAGAGCAGAGAAATATGCTCCTAAGCCAAGGGCGTGCCGATGCCATCCTTTCTACTCTAGTTTCGCAAGGAATAAAGAAAACCAATCTTTCTGCGGTGGGTGTAGGCACAAAAGAAATTTTGGATAAAGAAACGACCCAACAGGATCGATCATTGAATCGCAGCGTCTCTTTCAAGGTAAAAATAACTGATACCTCCGGGAGAGAAATAACTCAGTAATGATCCAGAAAAAAATGTGTATGGTGGGTGCATTCGCCACCGGAAAAACGAGTTTAGTCTCACGTTTTGTTAAAAGTATTTACTCTGATACTTATCAAACAACTGTTGGAGTAAAAATTGATAAAAAATCACTCAATATTGGAGGGAAAGAATTAAATCTCATTCTTTGGGATCTTTATGGAGAAGACGAATTTCAAAAAGTTCGGATGTCCTACCTGCGGGGTTCGTCAGGCTATTTCCTGGTAGCTGATGGAACCCGCCGTACTACCTTAGATAAAGCTTTTACACTTCAAAAAAGAGTAGAAGATACGATTGGCACCCTTCCCTTCATTTTGGTACTCAACAAATGGGATTTGACGGAGGAATGGGATATTGATGATACGGCAATGGACGAAATAGTAGAAAGAGGTTGGCTAGTCGTTAAAAGCAGCGCAAAAACAGGTTTAGGTGTAGAAGAAGCTTTTCTAACGCTTGCGAAGAAAATGATAGAGGCATAGATGCTTGACCTCCCTTCGCCAATTCTGAATTATATTCACACTTTGGCTGTTGAAAATCGTTCTCCAGCCTATCTCCTGGTAGAAAAAGATGGTCGCTTGTCAGATTGGGGTGGGAAACTGGAAGCCTATGGAGTGAATGATTTGCAAAAAGGAGAATATATCGGGAAACAAGTCTTTTTTCTAGAAGGTCTTTTTCCCCTGAACGGTTCTCCTATCTGTATCCCTTGCATGAAAACGGAATATGGACTTTCCGCAGATGTCCATCTTGTACCTGGAGAAGAGAGAGACTGGGTATTGCTATTAGATGCAACTTTGGAAGAAAGCCAGCACCGTCTGATGCAACAACAAGGAAACGAATTGAACCTTTTGCGAGAGGAATACTGGAAAATATTAAATCAATATTTTGGAAAGGACATTACCCAATTGCCACAAGCAGTTCTAACCTTTCAAGACAGAGGAGAACGACGGGATGTTACTATTCTTTCCATCCATATTTGTGGACTCACTTCTTACAGTGAAAACAACCCTCCTGAAGTAGTTTTTAAAACATTAAATTTATGTATCCCTATTATGATACAGATACTTATTGATGAAGCTGGGATAGTCAATAAAATAACTGGAGATGTAATAACGGCTTTCTTCGGGGTTATTGCCTCAACGGGATGTCCTAAAAATCAGGCAATAAAAGCTGCACGAGACATAATTGAGGCCATTGCAGAGATAGGTGAAGCGAGGAAAGGCGAGCTTGGTTTAACTCTCGAAATCGCTATTGGTATCGCTTCGGGACCCGTTACTTTCGGTATTTTGGGTAGCAAAGGTAGCAGAATGTTCACTGCTATTGGCTACTATGTTAATTTAGCAGCTTGCTTGGAAAGTCAGGCACGTCCCAGCGAGATTCTCATCGACGAAAATACATTTCAAGAGCTTGATGAGATGAAAAAATATTTTTTAGATAATTTCCTTCTATTGAAAGGAATTGTTGAACCTATACGAACTTATTCTTGCCTGGTAAAATAATGAAAGAATCTATTACAAACGAGCTTTTTGCCGCCCTGAATATTGTAATTTTAGAACGCCTGGATAATGGATTTTTTACAATAGTTGGGACGATGCCGGATTGGTTTAATAATTTCCATGTAAATACTACGCAGGAACCGGATAGATTAAATTTGGGTCAGCAATTCCCTTTTCTGGATAACTTTCTCATCGATGCTGAACATTTCTGGGAAGAAAAGGGTACAGAACCCCTAAAATCCGGGCTGTGGACTGAAATTAATATATTGGGAAACGAATGCCATCTAGAGGCATCAGCCGTTTGTCTGGAAGATAAGAAAATACTCTTGATTGAGTGTTTGGGATTTGCTTATGAAGAAAAACAGTCTCTGATCCAGAAAGCTAGACAAAATAATCTAACTTATCAACATCTTATTAAAGAAATACAAAAAAAAGAAATTTTACTTCACTGCTTTGTACACGACATAGCAGGACAACTAACGGGACTTAACTGCTGCTTTGCACTTCTTGCTTTAGACAATTTGACACCAAAAGGCAGAGAACGCCTAGAAATCGGGAGGAAGCAATGTACCAAGCAAGAGATGTTGATTCAGGAAATATTGAAGGCATTTTCTGCCGAGGTAAAATCACTAGAGGCTTTTTCACTCGATCCTGCTCACGCTCCAGATGCAATGATTTGTGCAGTGGAAGTGGTGGATGCTTTATTACCAACTTTTACATTCCATAAAATGCAGTTGCAATTGGCTGCTGACATCAATAGCTCGAAAGATTGGAAGGTAGTTGGGGAAAACTCGCGTTTGGAGAGAGTTCTTTTTAACTTAGTAGAAAATGCTCTTAGACATAGTCCATCTGGTTCTACTGTGACAGTTAATCTCAAAGAAGATGGAGAATTTATTTTGGTGAGTGTGGACGATGAGGGTTTTGGTGTACCGCCGGAGCTTTCAAAAAATTTGTTTCAAAAATTTTCTCAAGGTACAGAGAAAGCTGGCAAAGCCGGTTTAGGACTTTATTTTTGTCGGATTACGGTTGAACGCTGGGGTGGCAGTATTGGTTATTCACCCCGTAGTGAACGAGGTTCCCGATTTTGGTTTCGGCTCCCTAGACCCATTGTGCAATCATAGACTTGGATTTTAACTATCTACAAAATTTTTCGGGCGGAGAAGTTGGATGGTTCATTGCTATGAACCACGAACTATCAAAAGCCTACGTTGATTGACACGTACCCACGTAGTACTCTGTCAAAGGTAGTTTGATGGGTAGTAATAAGGGCTAAGCTAAAAAAATCCGGCTTTTGTATGCACTAACTCCTACCAAGTCTTCCCATGAGTAAGAAATATATTG
>NZ_JAMPKG010000054.1:0-30557 GCF_039962015.1 Trichocoleus sp. AS-A1
CAGAAGTTGAAAGAGGTTCTCGATCTCATCTCTCCTGAAGTGATCTCCTCCATTTGTGGATGGGATTACATCACTACAGCTTTATTAAGTGCAACTTCATAGGAAATTGGTATGAGAAACGTTATACAGGAACGCCCCGAATATTGGCAGGTTCAAATCTTAGCAATAAAAGAACCCGTTTTTTTCAGGAAAACGAGTTCTTTTATAGAAGTGTTCTGTTTAAAGAACAAGCACTTTTAATTAAGGTAATTAAGGAAGTGCTACCTCTTTCTTAGGCACTTGGGCGCGTTCAGTTACAATTTGACGAAAGCGATCGCCCTCAATCGTTTCTTGGTCTAACAAAAGATCCACCAGATAGTCTACTAAGACTCGGTTTTCCAAAATCAGCCGGCAAGCTTCCTTATAACAATGCTCAACAATTGTTCTGACTTGAGTATCAATGCGAGTCGCAATTTCCTCAGAATATTCGCTACGGCTCCCCCAATCGCGCCCTAAGAATACCTCCCCATTCGGAGTTTCCAACGACAGCGGCCCCAAATCGGACATTCCAAAGCGCGTGACCATCTGCCGCGCCAGCGATGTCACTTTCTCTAAGTCATTCCAGGCACCCGTTGTCACTTCATCGTCGCCAAAAATGACTTCTTCCGCCGCGCGTCCGCCTAAGATTCCAGTAATTCGAGCCAGCAGCTGCGATCGCGAAAACAAACCCTGCTCTTCACCCGGAGTATACCAGGTCAGTCCTCGTGCTTGACCCCGTGGTACAAGGGTGACTTTCTGCACCGCATCGTGACCGGGTAACAGAGTGCCGATCACAGCATGACCGATTTCGTGATAGGCAATTAATCGCTTGTTCTTGCTATCCACCAGCGGCGTGCCTTCCATCCCCGCTACCACCCGGTCAACGGCGTCGTTGATTTCTAGCTCTGTAATCGCGTCTTTCCGCCGTCTGGCAGTCAAAATGGCAGCTTCGTTGAGCAGGTTCGCTAAGTCAGCACCTGTAAAGCCTGGAGTTCGACGAGCAATGTTTTCCAGCGAGACTTCGGGGGCAATTTTCTTATTCCGCGCATGAACTTCCAGAACCGCAAGGCGTCCCTTCAGATCCGGTGCATCCACCATCACTTGTCGGTCAAAACGTCCCGGACGCAACAGCGCCGAATCCAGAACATCGGGACGGTTGGTTGCGGCAATAATAATAATCCCGGTATTGCCTTCAAACCCGTCCATTTCTGTCAAGAGCTGGTTGAGGGTTTGTTCCCGTTCGTCGTTTCCGCCGCCGATACCTGCGCCTCTTTGCCGTCCGACGGCGTCGATTTCATCGATGAAGATTAAGCAGGGAGCGTTTTCTTTGGCTTTTTTGAATAAGTCGCGGACTCGGGATGCACCGACGCCGACGAACATCTCCACAAATTCCGAGCCGGAGATGCTGAAGAAGGGAACCCCGGCTTCCCCTGCGATCGCTTTGGCGAGTAATGTTTTCCCGGTTCCAGGAGGGCCAATTAACAGGACGCCTTTGGGAATTTTCGCACCTACGGCGGTGAATTTCTCTGGAAGTTTGAGGAAGGTGACGACTTCTTCAAGTTCTTCTTTGGCTTCTTCGATCCCGGCGACGTCGTCAAATTTGACGCCGGTTTTGGCTTCCATCTGAAATCTGGCTCTTGATTTACCGAAGTTCATGGCTTGCCCAGAGGCATTACTAGAACGACGGAAAATAAACATTAATACTCCCAGTAAGAAGAAGAGTAATAGTAAGTTTGCCGCTACTCCCACCGCTGCGGTGTTATCGGTCGAAGGTTGTACATCAAGTTCGACATTTTTGTCGCGGAGTTGTTCGATCAATTCTGGGTTTTGCTCTAGAAGCATTACCTCTTGCGGCGGATCGGTTGGCTTTTGCCCCGTTAATCTAACCTTAGCCATCCGGGTGGCTGGGTCAATTTCCACTTTGGTGACTTGGTTTGCCTCAAGTTTCTGCAATAAATCGCCATAGGTGAGGGTGTTCTGCTCTGCCTTGGCGAGGGCAGGAGGACTCAGCAGCATCCCCTGGAAAATCATCAAACTGGCGGCGATCTGCCAGAAGCGTCGTGGCGCTGGTTTAACGGAATCTTTAGACCTTTTTGCCGGTCGATCCCCTATCCATGCTTCGATCCCAGAATTATTGTTCATCACTATTGCCCTTTCCCTGCTGCTTTGACTCAACCCCTAGGTTGCTGGATTTCCAGAGGAATCTGCCTAAATCAGGAGTTGAGCAGACCTTTCCATCTTCTAGTTTAACTGTCTCGATTCCAGCCTTGCCGAGAATCGGTTTGCTGGTTTTGGCTGCTTTGTTGACGAAGTTGGGTGGAACTTGTTATCTTAAACGTATTCATAACGAGTACGCTTTAATATTAGCGTAAATTATCTACCGATGTCTCGGTGACAGGTGATTGCCTAAAATTAACTATTTTTGCGGTTACTAAAGCTTGTTTTCATCTTCATGGAGGATTGATATGGTCAAAATTGTGGGAATTGGCGGGAGTTTACGGGCTGAATCTCAAAGTCAGCTGGCTCTAAATTTGGCAGCTTTGCGAATGCGATCGCTTGGTGCTGAGGTAGAAGTTCTTGATTTGCGGCAAATGAATCTGCCTTTTTGTAACGGGGAAAAGGAATTTCCAGACTTTCCAGATGTTGCAAAGATGCGGAAAGCCGTCGCTGAGGCAGATGGCCTAATTTTGGCAACCCCTGAATATCATGGTAGTGTCAGTGGTGTGCTGAAAAATGCCTTAGATTTAATGAGCTTTGACCAGCTAAGCGATAAAGTTGCAGGTTTAATTAGTGTCTTGGGAGGTCAGTCAAATAGTAACGCTCTCAACGATCTGCGGGTAATTATGCGCTGGGTTCATGCTTGGGTAATTCCGGAACAAATTGCCATTGGACAAGCTTGGAAAGCGTTTGATGCCAATGGGAACTTGCTGGATGATAAACTTTCTGAGCGCTTTGATGAATTTGCTAAAAGTTTAGTAGAAAATACCCAAAAACTGAGAAAGGCTGCCTAGTTTTCGGCTTCAATTGGGAAGTTTTAACGCAAAGGTACGCCAAGGAAATCGCAAAGGTACGCAGAGATGATTTTTCTTTGCGTATCTTTGCTTTATTCCTTTGTGGTTCTAGGCGTTAAAAAACACCCAATTATTTAATGATGGTGGTGATCGTGGTCGTGGTGATGACCGTGGTCATGGTGATGATGACCGTGATCGTGGTGGTCGTGGGTATGAGCCGCTTGCATCGCCGCCATCTGAGGATTAACGGAAAGAGCTTGTTCTGAAAATAAAGCTTCAATCTGAGGATGCGCCCATTCTGCTGCCATCTTTAAAAATTCTGGATGGTCGTTGACGCACTCCATTTGCACGTAAGTCACTTCAGGATGCCGACGCCGTAAGCTATGCAGGATGTGGTCTACATCTAGCAGAGTTTCGTGATTCTCAGTAGCAAAGCCGATTGGCATGAAAACGACGGAGGTAGCACCCAGCAGAATTAGATTTTCAGCAGCTTGGGTGGCATTAGGTTGAGTCCATTCAATCAGAGGCGTGTCATGGTTGAGCCAACCTACTGAAATCAGCGGATATTTATTAATCAGCTTCTCTCTAACTCTCTCGTAGAGTGCCTCACTTTCAGTGATGCCAGAGGTAAATCCTTTGGCTTTATGAGGGCAACCGTGGTTCATCAACACGATGGCAGTTTGGGAGGGCAGGTGGGCGACTGCTAAATCGCGGGCAATTTTCTCCTCTACTAGACGCGCTAACAACTCGATGTAGGCGGGTTCGTTGTAGAAGGAGGGAATATAGCGCTGTCCCTTAATCCAATGTTCGCTACCGTCAGAGAGTTTGGAAAGGGCGTTATTTACTTGCTCGACCGCAATCCCGCTGGTAAAGATAGAATCTACTACTAAGAGCGGGTAGATCAGCAGTTTGTCAAAACCCTGCTCTTTGATTTCAGCAAGAACCTGTTCGGGAAGGAAGGGAGCGCAGAAGTTAAAGGCTTTGAAAACTTTAACGCGATCGCCCCATTTTTCTTGTAGATTTTTTTCTATCCCCGCCCGTTGCTGTTCAAAGATTGCGTTGTGGGGGGAAATAAAATGATCGTGCTGGTGGTTCCACTCGTGCAGGTCAAATATTGCCAAAAGCTTTGCGAGTGGTGGATAAATCCAGGTGGGTACCGGCGCAAACTTAGCGGTGAGTAGATTTAAAGCTTGTTCGTTGTAGTTGGCAAAGTCGTCGTAGCTTTCTACTTCGCCATAGCCCATCAGCAATACGGCTACGCGGTCGTTACCTGTGGCTGAATCGTTATTTTGTTGAAGTTTTTCTGGGGTGGCTACCAAGTCGCGTTCCTCAACTTGAATGGTGTCTACATCAGAGTGGAAACTGAGGCGATCGCGTTGTCGTACAGATCCAATCCCCTCAAAGCACCACTCCTTTTTTAGGTTAACATCCCCTATGGGGGGATTAAGGTAAAAAATTTAGTAGTTAGATAATATTGCAGCGAGTTTTGAGGCGCGATTCATCTATCCAATGATTGATACAAGTCAGGAGCGAGCGATCGGGGGAAGAGCTGCATCTAGTGGCATACGCTAACGCGATCGCGTCCTTGCGCCTTCGCTTTGTAAAGTGCCGCATCCACCGCATGAATGACTGCCTCTTCCGTATTGCCATGAATCGGGAAGCAAGCAACTCCCAGCGAGATCGAAATCGTACCCAGTTGCTGACGCCGAGATTGTACCTTTTGTTTTTGTAAAGTTTCGTACAGCGATAAATTGGCTAGCGCTAGGGCAAGATTTTCTGCGACTGTCACTGGTTATACCCCAGCACAGATTAAATTCCGGATCTACCCATTCAATCGCTTGATAGCCGCTGAAATACTGAATATTCAGCGTTGCATCTGCTTCCAATTTTGCTGAGATGGCTTCCCCGCATTTTCCCAGCGCTTTGTCATGCGAACCAGTGCTAAAAATCGCTCTTTCATTTCCCCGGTGAGTTCAATTTTTATACTCTTGGCTTCCAAGTCAATTTTCTGCTGAATGCGATCGCTCTTCAGTGCTTCTAGTCCTTGCCAGAGACACAGCGCCGCAATCGAAACCCCAATGCCAACGAGGAAGGGCAGCCGTCGCGACGCCACCGCATATCCTCTGTAAACGAACAGCCACAAGGGCATACACTTAGCGATCGCTAGATTTCACTGAAGCGCTGTTATCCTCTTCTGTCTCCTTTGCTAAGTGTTTCCTGAATCCAACAGAACGTGTTGGGATTGTGTTCAGGAATTTTGCCACTGTCACGTACAGTCACCCTGTTTTTTCACTTCTTGTCACATACATTTCTTGTCAAATAATAAGTGCAACATAATAGCGACAGGCAGTTTATGTCTTTAGCTAAAGCGTGTAAGTCCAAATTTACTAATCATTGAAATCATAGATTCTGCTGGGAACCCGCTAACAACTAGCTACACCCTGAATTGAACCCCTTGAAAGTCTTTCTAAGATTTTTTATATCTGAAGATCGATGTTTTGTCTGTAAGATATTTTCATAATTCAAATGATGCTCGTCATCATTTGCCCCTAACCTTTAGAAATGATGAACGTCATTATTTGCCCAGGTATCCACGATCCAGCGCTAACGCAGAATTTTCTGGAAGAATTACAGCCAAAAAAGAGAGAGAACCTGTTAATTTTTCCGGTTCAAGAATTCGCCGCTTACTCAGCAGCGGATATTTACAATTATTTGTGCGTAAATCTTAGTCCGCCTAGCTCCCAAGCATCACCCGTAATCTTTATTAGCTTCAGTGCGGGTGTTGTGGGGGCAATTGGAGCGGCTTGGCTGTGGCAGCTATCAGGAGGAACGGTTAAAGCTTTGATTGCGCTAGATGGCTGGGGTATGCCTTTGTCTGGTAACTTTCCCATCCATCGACTCAGTCACGATTACTTTACACACTGGAGTTCAGCGGTACTGGGAAGTGGCGAAGAGAGTTTCTATGCCGATCCGCCAGTAGAGCATTTAGAAGTATGGCGATCGCCTCAAACTGCACAAGGTTGGTGGGTAAGTTCAGTAAAGGGAAAAGCGGAAACGCGAACCTACACCACAGCCGCTGAGTTTTTAGCCAGTCTGTTGCAGCGTTACGAGAATGGATAATATCGAATCTGGTTGATGACCCACAAATACGAAAAAACCCCACCCTGCCATCGCCTGCGGCTAAAGTGGCTTTTGAGCAGGTAAGCCGACAGTGCGCGGAAATTCCCTCGGCGTGGGTGCCACTTTGCGGAGATAAAGACAGTGGCGATCGCTATGACTACAAGGAGTCGTAAACCCTTCTATCGACTCAATGACACCACCCAATTGCACAAGCGCTGGTTGTAGAGCATTGGTTTCTTCTTCTGTCCACTGTCCTCGATAGAGGATGGCTAAGCCACCGGGTTTTAGTAACGGGAGGGCATATTCTGCACAGACAGATGCTGTGGCGACGGCTCTCACCAGTGCCAAGTCGTAAGAAGCTCGATGCTGGGGATGTTGACCAATTTCTTCGGCTCTACCAGTCAAAGTAGCAGCATTTTGAATCCCCATCTGGTCGATCAGAGTTTCTAAAAACGCGATTTTTTTGCGCGTGGCATCCAGTAAAGTGACGGTGCAATGGCTGAGGGCGATCGCAATGGGAATCCCCGGAAATCCTCCTCCAGTCCCAATATCGATAGCGCGTTCGACGGAGGGAAGGGACAAGCGATCGCTTGTCCCTTCCGAATGGGAGGATAGCAGGGGTGCAATTCCTCGCAGAGAATCCCACAGATGTTTTTCCCAAAACTCTGTCGGTTCGGTGATGCGAGTTAAATTTAGCTGGCGGTTTCCTACCAAAATTAGCTCGTAAAGGCGCTGAAATTGTTGCCTCTGTTCGGCTTCCGGCTGCCAGCCTAATGTTTGCTGCCAGATGTCTGCCATTTCCGGCAATATTAGCGTCTCAATCTCACCCATGACCGCCAACCTTCAACTTTTTAAATTTGTGAATTACCCTTCGGGAAAGGGTTCGCCCTACAACCGCCCAAACCCATTTAAGCTGCTGGTTGCGGCTCAATTACTTTAGCTTCCAATGACGCTGGTTCCACCGATTGCAATTCTCCGTGGTTAATTGTCCAGCATCGATCGGCGATCGCTAACAAATCACCCGCATCGTGAGTGACAACCAACAGTGTCCAATGGGTTTTGAGTTTTGCTAATAAACTAACTAGCTGACGCCGCATTGACCAATCTAGCCCAGCGGTGGGTTCATCCAACAACAGCAAATGAGGTTGGCGAATTAACTGCACTGCTAGAGCAAGGCGTCGCTGTTGACCTCCACTCAAGGAATGCGGTGAGGTATGCAACGGCAGATGTGCCAGATTTACTTCTTGCAGCGCTTCCGTGACTTTTTCCGATCCCAACTCTGGATGCCCCATCCGCAGTTCTTCTAAAATTGTCCCGCCACAAAAATGCCGCTCTGGAAATTGAAACACTAATCCTCCCAACTGTTGCAGATGTTCGGGAGTCAGTTCTTGGTCTCGCCAATAGAGGGCACCATCCGTTTTTTCCGCCAGACCTGCGAGAATTTCTAAAAATGTGCTTTTGCCAGAGCCACTTGGGCCAATGACAAGACCCAGATTGTTCGGTGCCAGTTCTAAATTAAGGGCTTTTAGAATCGCAGTAGGGGCAGCCGGGGGGTGATAAGTCAGGTTTTTGAGATAGAGCATTAATTACCCGAATAGAAAATAGAAAGCGAACTCGTCAAGGCATCCAGTTGGGAACAAAAAAGCCTTCTTTAATTTTGACTTAAATTATTCGGCACAAGAAAAACTGAACGAAACCTGTTTTTGAGCAAAACAAATTTTATCCGCGATTCCGGATCTCTTTATTTCTACTTTTATCCTTGGCCTTTAAAAAAAATTAACTAAATTTTTCCGGAACCTGGAATTTAGTAAAGGCGTCAAACGCATTTAACTCTCTTTATCTAGAAGTGACTAATTATACACTTGTTGTTTCTAAATGTTGAGCCGAAGGGCGATGGTAACAGAATATTTTCTGGCGTTACTAGATAGCATTTAACATTGGAGACAGCATTCACTCAAGCGTAAGGTTTTGTGAGGATGACGATAATGGATCGATTTTCGGTTCCGAAGCAGATTGTTTCTGCGATCGCAAATACACCCGCGATTTGCTCTAAGCCTTTGATCGCGCCAGCGTCTGCACGTTTTGCTCTGCTCGCATCGCTGATGGCAGTCAGCGTTTGGTCTAGCCCTAGTCTAGCGGATGACCCTTTTCGCTCTAGCAATCCTCGGAATATCGGAGACAGTACAGAAGCTGCTTTCAAGGCAATCTTTGAAAAGGGAAACTATCTAGAAGCAAAGCGTTACCTACAGCAAGCGGAAACGCAGGAACCCAACGAACCCCTAGCATACGCAATGAAGGCGTCTCTCACCTACTCCTCTATTGACTGGAAAGGGGAAAGTGCGGAGAGCAAGCAACAAAAACAAGCTTTGTTAGATGAGTTTAAATTATACGCGGACAAGACGCTGCAAACGGCTGAGCAGCTTACAGCAAGCGATCCCTTGCGGGGAAATCTCTACACCGCAGTAGGTCATTTTTTACAAGGCGCTCATACGATTGCGATCGCGAATCGAGATGCAATCAAAAGTGGTCCGCAAGCTTTGAGTAAATTGCAGCAGGTATTTGAATACCTCGATAAAGCTGAAAAGGTTGCACCTGATGACGCAGAACTCAACTTGCTCAAGGGGTATATGGATCTAATGATTGCGGTGAATTTGCCATTTTCCAACCCCAATCAAGCGATTGAACGCTTAGAAAAAGCAAGTCCGTCTTATTTGGCTTATCGAGGAATTGCCGTCGGCTATCGGGACTTGAAGAAGTACGATAAGGCGTGGGAATTTGCGGAGAAGGCAAGTCAAATCACGCCAAATAACCCAGAATTGTTCTATCTCAAGGGGCAGATCCTGGTTGAGCAAGGGAAGAAGAAAAACAATAACCAAGATTTGATCAAGCGAGCGGTGGAGAATTTTGACAAAGCGATCTCAAAAGAAGCCCAACTCCCGGCGAACGTCGTTAAACAGCTGAAGCGAGAACGCGATAAAGCACAACGCCGGATTACGGGAGGATAAAGCCTAAAAGGATGAAGTATAAACGATAGGATGAAAGAAAGGATGAAATGAGTTTGCGGTTCCAAAACAATGGATTGAAGCCGATTTCTCGAATTTCATCCTTTACACTTTATACTTCACGGTTGATATGCAGGTAGTGTTCCGCGAGTTTAACCCTTTCGATCTGTGGATCTGGCTGGAGTTCAGCATGATTCCCTCGGAGATGGAAAAGCAGTATGTCGAGGAGGTGTTTAACTCCTGGTTCTTCTTGGGGAAATTGGGAGGATTTAATGCAGAAAATCTCCAAGTCCAGGATACGGGTTTAGATATCAGCTACATGGATTACGATTCTGACGCAGCGGATAACACGATGGTCTCGCTCATGCATAATATGGGCGAGTTTGAGTACGAAGGGGGATGGGCACGGTGCTGGCTCGATCTGGGAACCAGTGATGCGATCGCGCTTGATGTCTTGATTAACTCCCTCAACCAGCTGAACAACGAATACGTAAGAATTGAACGTTTGTACATTGGCGGCGAAAATGAAGACTGGCCTGTTGAGGGTAGCGAAAGTCGGGCTGCCTTTAGTTACAACGAAAATTGACAAAAACGATGCACAAATCAGGTGAAATTCGGGTGCTTGCCTTGGGGCTGATTCGGAACGACGAGCGCATTTTTATTTCCGAAGGCTATGACCCCGTTAAGCAAAATACATTTTATCGCGCCTTAGGGGGCGGCGTTGACTTTGGAGAAACCAGCCTCGAAGCACTGCAACGAGAATTTCAAGAAGAAATCCAGGCTGAATTAACGAATATTCGATATCTTGGCTGTATCGAAAATTTGTTTACTTTCAATGGGAAGCCTGGTCACGAAATCATTCAACTGTATCAATGTGATTTTGTCGATTCCAAGCTTTATCAGATTGAACGAACAATTTTTGCTGAAGGCGATCGCCAAAAAGCGGCACTTTGGGTAGAAATTAATCGTTTTACATCTGGCGAGTTGCGATTAGTCCCAGGAGAATTTTTGCATTACTTGTAATCTTGTAGGGACATGGCATTGCCATGTCCCTAGACCTAAAAAAACTACATCCCTCGCGGATTAAGATTTATCGGAACATACTGCTGACAGAGCTATCTTCGTGAACCCGCCAAATAGTTTCGCCCAGCACATTGGCGACCGAAAGAACCGTCAGTTGTTTAAATCTATCTGCTTCGGGGACTGGGATGGTGTTGGTGACAATCACCTCTTCAAATATCCCGCTTGAGAGCCGCTCAATCGCGGGTGGAGAGAAAACTGCATGGGTAGCACAGGCATATACCTGCCTAGCGCCTTCTTTGCGTAACAACCGAGCGCCCTCTGAAATGGTGCCGCCGGTGTCAATCATGTCGTCTACTAAGACGGCTGTTTTGCCTTCGACATCGCCAATCAGATTCATTACTTCTGCTACGTTATGCGCTTGCCGACGCTTATCAATAATCGCCAACGGGGCATCGTTCAGCTTTTTCGCAAACGCTCTAGCTCTAGCCACACCACCTACATCCGGTGAAACAACAACCAAGTCAGATAGTTGCTTGTTTGCCAGGTAATTGATGAGGGCGGGTGAGCCGTAGACGTGATCGAAGGGAATATCAAAGTATCCCTGAATCTGGGCTGAGTGCAAATCCATCGCCAAAATCCGGCTGGCTCCAGCCTCTGTAATCAGGTTCGCAACCAGCTTGGCGGTAATGGATTCGCGTCCCGCTGTTTTGCGGTCGGCTCTCGCATAGCCATAATAAGGAATGACTGCGGTAATTTGTCGAGCCGAGGCGCGGCGACAGGCGTCAACCATGATCAGCAATTCCATCAAGTGATCGTTCACCGGATGGCAAGTGGGTTGAATTAAGTAGACGTCACACCCTCGAATCGATTCTTGAATTTGAATGTAAAGCTCTCCATCAGCAAACCGCTTGCGAACCATTGGTCCCAAGTCCATGCCTAGATAGCGAGCAACTTCCTGAGAGAGGGGTATATTAGCAGAGCCGGAAAACAGTCGCAGACGATTGTTATCTGCTATTTGTGGCAGCGTAGGCTGAAGCGATATAGTGGGAGAACGGAGCACAGCAGACCCTCAAGAGCTACTTCGATCGCAATCTTATCATTGTCGCCGAAAAGACTTATCAAATTTATTTGTTAAGAAGGGATGAATATCTGAATCACTGGTTACAGAATATCTAAAAAATTGCTCTACAGACAAGAATTAGAAAGTTTTGGTCTTAAGTTTGAGAACCTAACTCTTCAATGCAGGTTTCTTCAGGTATGAGCATCTCAGTAGAATGCCTTAGTTTTTGGAATCTTAAGTAAACTGTCAAGATAACGTCTCCGTATTTCTCCTGATAAAACATAAACTTTAGATCGCATAGGCAAGTCAAATGTACAGATTTCTAGACAAATGCTTTGATAATAAATAATTTTTTAACAAATAGAAAGCAAAGTAAAAATACATTAAGGGAACGCGATCGCCGATTAGCCGGATCGGAAAGTCCGACTGATGGCTGGGGGGAGCGACTCACTTTCCAACAAGCTCCAAAAAGCCAAGATTAGAAGCTGATGGAACGGTAAGCGACAGCTTTTGCCAAAATAGATCCAAAAAGGTAAGGTAGCATAGCTTTGTCATAATTGCATCTTGAAAAGCCCTTCTTCCCAAGTCCTTATTTATGCAACCCCCGATTGTCATTGGAACGATTCTACAAAACCGCTACCGCTTGATCGGTATTCTCGGTCAGGGAGGGTTCGGACGAACGTATCTAGCAGAAGACCAGGGGCGCTTTAGCGAACGATGTGCCTTAAAGGAATTAATTCCTGCTCAAGAATCAGCTTATGCACTGGAGAAAGCAAGGGAACTGTTTCAGCGAGAGGCGACGACTCTTTACCAAATCCAGCACCCGCAGATTCCCCAGTTTCGGGCTACTTTTGAGCAAGATCAGCGGTTGTTCCTAGTGCAGGACTATGTGGAGGGGAAGACTTATCGGATGCTGCTTGATGAGCGTCGGAGTCAAGGCAACACTTTCTCGGAGGCAGAAGTGGTGCAATTTCTGCGGCAGTTGTTGCCCGTCTTAGCGCACATCCATGTTAAAGGGATTATTCATCGGGATATTGCGCCGGACAATATTATTTTACGGGAGAGCGATCGCTTACCTGTGCTGATCGATTTCGGCGTGGTTAAGGAGCTGGCAACTCGGTTTCAGCTACCAGATGTTACCAGACCAATCGCGACAACGGTCGGGAAACCCGGTTATGCCCCCAGCGAACAAATACAGGCAGGGCAAGCTTACCCTAGCAGCGACCTCTACGCTTTAGCGGCGACGGCTGCGGTAATGCTCACAGGCAAAGAGCCAGCAGAATTGCTGGATGCGACTCAGCTAACGTGGCAATGGCGCAGGTGGGCGAACGTCAGCGATGGGTTCGCTCAAGTATTGAATCGGATGTTAAGTTATCGACCGGGCGATCGCTACCAATCAGCTGGAGAAGTTGTACAAGCACTCCAATCTCTGACGAATACAACCGCCGCTCTTCAACCGCCACCCGCAACTTTTCAACCGCCACCATCGATCCAACCGCCACCCGCAACTTTTCAACCTCCACCCGCAACTTTTCAACCTCCACCCGCTAACCCGCAACCGCCAGCTCCCAGCCCCCAACCGCCCCGTCCGACTACTTCCCAAGTACAAACAGTAGCGGTAGGACGCCGACCCGAGCCGGTGACACCTAACCAAAATACTCCTGGCAACCCGGTCAATCCGAATGCCGCCCGTCCAACTCGACCCGATCCAGTGATTCCCGAACCGCGCCGCTCGACTTGGGAAGATCCTTGGGCTGTCTTCGCAGTTGTAATCAGTCTTGCTTTATTAGCTGGACTGGGTTCTTGGGCGTTAGTCAGCTTTGTGATTAATCGGCAGCCTCAACCAGATCCAACGCCGATAGTTTCTGACACCCCAACACCAACGCCCACACCAACGCCAACGCCCACACCAACGCCAACGCCCACACCCAGCTTAGAACCAGTAGCGTACAGTCAGCGCCTAAACTTAGTACCCGGTCAAACGCTGAATAAACAAGGAAATCTCAAAGGAAACGAAACTCTGAACTACATCATTCGTGGAGAACAAGATCAACAATTAAATTCCTTGCTGAATGACGAAGGCGTGTTAATGACGGTGTTGGGACCCGATCAAAACCCAATTAGTAACAATGCTAGGCGAGTCCGAAGTTGGACAGGAACGCTTCCCTTTACCGGCAATTACACCATTCAGCTAAGTCCGATCAAGGGGTTGCCTCAGAGCGACTATAACTTACAGATTAGCCTTGCGAACCCAGTCCCAACGCCAACGCCGACACCCACACCCACTCCGACACCTACTCCTACTCCCACTCCTCCCGCCGGTCAATTTGATACTCAATCGATTACCTTCCCTCCCGGCGAACCGGCTGTGCAGGTTTCGGCTCGAACCAGTCCGCAGCGGATTAAGCGTTACTTGGTAAATGTGCAACAAGGGCAGGTACTGAAGGCGGACATTCAACCAGGTGGGGCAACTTTAGATATTCGGTATCCCGATGGCGCTCTCGTGGAAGATGCCTCTGGCGTTTTGTCTTGGCAGGCTCAGGTGCCTCGCGCTGGAAATTATCAAATTGATGTAATTGCGCCAGAGGATACACCCTTTACGCTAGATATTAGTGTTCGGTAATGGGTAATCGATGGTGGGTAAACCTTAGAAGATGGATTTCCAACTTTACAAGCTTCCAACTTCTACTGACAACTGACGAGTGACAACTGACGAGTGACAACTACTTTGAACGCGCTACTAATTACTGGAACCGATACGGACGCTGGGAAAACAGTTTTGACTGCGGCTTTGGCAGCTTATTGGCAGATGTATTGTCCTGCCAAAAGCTTAGGGATGATGAAGCCAATTCAGTCGGGAACTGGGGATAGAGAACTTTACAATCAGTTATTTTCTCTCAATCAATCTTTAGAGGAAATTAATCCGTTGTACTTCCAGGCACCGTTAGCGCCTCCCATCGCCGCTGAACGGGAAGGAAGGAGTGTTGACTTAGGAAAAGCTTGGCAAGCGTTTGAAAATCTGCGGCGTCAGCGAGATTTTGTGCTGATAGAAGCATTGGGAGGATTGGGTTCGCCGGTTACGCACGAACTCACGGTGGCGGATTTGGCTAAAGATTGGGGGTTGCCAACGGTATTAGTGGTGCCGGTAAGATTAGGAGCGATCGCCCAAGCGGTTGCGAATGTTGCCCTCTCTCGTCAGTCGGGTGTCCACCTCAAAGGCATCGTCCTGAATTGCGTTCAACCTCGTACCGAACAAGAAATCGCCGATTGGTGTCCAATCGATTTGATTGAGTCTTTAACCAATACCCCAGTTTTTGGGATTCTGCCCAATCTGAGCGACCTCAGCGATCTCGGTAAACTCGCTCAAGTTGCGTCAGATTTAGATATAGAGCGATTGATGCCACTTTAACCAAAATTCAAAGATAACCAAGGGTAGGTAATCAAGTCTTGGTGATACGCCGCCCTACCCGATTAATTCCTTTACGTCATCATAAATTTTTGGAGTCTGAATAAAATGTTTGCCACTTCTTTAAGCCCTCTTTCTGTTGATTCATCTCGGATTCGACCGGAAATTCAAGCATTGCAGCCGATGCTGGTGGAGTTGCGGCGGCGGCTGCATCAGCGCCCTGAATTAGGCTTTCGAGAGCATTTAACTGCCGAGTTAGTTTCCCAAAAATTGCAAGAATGGGGAATTAAACATGAGACTGGCATTGCAAACACTGGAATTGTTGCCACAATTACTGGTAATAAACCCGGTAAAGTGTTGGCAATTCGGGCAGATATGGATGCCCTGCCGATTCAAGAAGAGAATGATGTGCCTTATCGGTCGCAGCATGATGGAGTGATGCACGCTTGCGGTCATGATGGACATACAGCGATCGCTCTCTCGACGGCTTACTATCTCTCTGAGCATCGCGATGACTTTGCTGGCACTGTAAAAATTATCTTCCAACCCGCTGAGGAAGGGCCAGGAGGTGCCAAGCCGATGATTGAAGCCGGTGTCTTACAAAATCCCCAGGTGGATGGGATTATCGGGCTGCATTTATGGAATAATCTGCCTCTCGGCACTGTGGGAGTCCGTACAGGTGCTTTGATGGCAGCAACAGAAGGTTTTCGCTGCACGATTCAAGGCAAAGGCGGACACGGGGCGATTCCTCATCAAACAGTTGATTCAATTTTAGTCAGCGCTCATATTGTTACTGCCTTGCAGACAATTGTGGCTCGAAATGTCTCGCCCCTAGAGTCCGCCGTCGTTACCGTCGGGGAACTTCATGCAGGCAAAGCGCTTAACGTAATTGCTGATACGGCTTTCTTCACGGGTACTGTGAGATATTTCAATCCGGTTCTAGGAGAACTTATTCCGCAACGGATTGAGCAGATTATTGCGGGTATTTGTCAAAGCCACGGTGCTACTTATCAACTGGACTACAAGCGGCTTTATCCTCCGGTGATTAATGATACCAAGATGGCAGAACTCGTGCGTTCTGTGGCAGAAGGGGTGGTAGAAACTCCGATTGGAATTGTGCCAGAATGCCAAACAATGGGCGGCGAAGATATGTCTTTCTTTTTGCAAGCCGTGCCCGGTTGCTATTTTTTCTTGGGTTCGGCGAATGTAGAAAAAGAGTTAGCGTATCCGCACCATCACCCGCGATTTAATTTTGATGAAACAGCACTGGGAATGGGGGTTGAGATATTTGTCCGGTGTGTTGAGAAATTTTGCAGAGTGGAGGATTGAAGGCTTGTCAGGGTGAGGGTTTAAAGGATCGTTTGAGTCTGTAATTGCTAACCTGCTAACCTGAAACTCGCTGGCAATCTTTCTTCAATCCCATGAGGTGCTGATGACTTCTCAACTGCCAAATTTAACTGATTTGCAACAAGCACAGCGAGCGATCGCAGACTTCGAGCAATCCAGCGCCCCCAGTGTTTGGTCGAGTTTGGATAAACAGCAAGTTATTGCTGATATGCGATCGCGTCTAATCGATCCCTTTCAAGTAAATCAAGGGGGACAACCCTTCTGTGGCCCAGCATCGATTGTATTTGAGCTGGTTCGCAAACAGCCCCTCAAATACGTACAAATTTGTCGCAATTTATTTGAATCCGGCGGGTTTCAAGCGAGAACTAGATATATCCAAGCATCACCTAGACTGCGCCAAAGCCAAGGCAGACTGCGAATGGGGATGGCAGATTGGATGCTGTTAGCAACCTTGCGCGAATCAGAAAACCTGATTTTTCCAGTCGAACCCAACGCCCCCAACATCATTCGGAATCTGGGCGGGATGACGAAATCATGGGAGATGAAAGGCTGGGTGAAAGAAGTGCTGGGCTATCGTCAATTTAAATACGCCCATACCTATATTTATGGCGAATTTGATGCGATGCGCGAAGCCGCAGAAGTCGTCGCCAGCGGTGGCGTTGCGTTTGCTTTGGTGACGGCTGAAGGATTACTCAGCAACAAACCGCCACTGCTGCCTTACCCGACTCACTGGATTTCCCTATTAGGCAATATTGTGATTCAACCAGGTAAACCTTGGCACCACGATAGCGGACATATCAGCTTCGACATCTACACTTGGGCAAGAAAGATGCACGTAGATGTGGCTGAAGGGCCATTCGAGGATTATTTTTGGGGAATTGTCATGGGAAGAATGTAAAATTCTCAAGGAATATTTCATACCTTAGTAGGTAGACACAAAAAAACCGAAAATATAGATAGAAAGCCGGTTTGAAAAAAACAGCCTTCTAAAATATCTACAATCTACTGAGCTATGAAACGACCTGCTGTGCGAACCTCTGCCGTATTTCTTACCGTTGCATTCCTACTGTCAGCCTGTACCCAAACGAACACTGGGGACACAAACCCTAGTACTGCCCCTTCAGCAGCCCCAGGTTCATCTAGTGCCATTCCGATTGGGATTGCCTTAGCGCAAACCAGTAACGTCGCTCTCCTCGGTCAGGAAGGCATTGCGGGTGCCAAAATTGCCGAGAAATACTTTAATGACAAAGGTGGTATTGACGGCACCCCGATTAAATTGATTGTTCAGGACACAGGTGGAGAGGAAGCCGGAGCGATCAATGCCTTTCAAACCCTAATTAGTCAGAATAAAGTTGTCGGCATTGTTGGGCCAACTCTTTCGCAGCAAGCATTTAGTGCCGACCCCATTGCAGAAAGAACCAAAGTGCCAGTTATTGGAGCATCCAACACTGCCAAAGGAATTCCGGAGATCGGAGATTATGTTGCTCGTGTCTCAGCACCCGTTTCCATTGTCGCCCCTCTCTCGCTAAAAGCAGCACTCAAACTTAACCCAAATATCAAGAAAGTTGCTGTATTTTACGCTCAGAATGATGCATTTAGTAAGTCAGAGACAGAAATTTTTCAGCAAACAGTTAAAGACCAGAAACTTGATTTAGTAACGGTACAAAAGTTCCAGACGAGCGATACGGACTTTCAAACGCAAACCACTAATACTATTAACTTAAAACCCGATTTAGTGATTATTTCTGGACTAGCGGCAGACGGAGGAAACTTGGTTCGTCAACTGCGGGAACTGGGTTATAAAGGTACTATTGTTGGGGGCAATGGATTTAATACTTCTAATATATTTAATGTGTGTAAAGTTCTCTGTGATGGAGTTCTAGTTGCACAAGCTTATAGCCCCGAATACTCTAGTGAGGTGAACGCTGCCTTTCGCACCGCTTATCTCAATCAATATAAAAAAGAACCCCCGCAGTTTAGTGCCCAAGCCTTTGCAGCGGTTCAAGTGTATGCAGAGGCTCTGAAAGCTTTAAATCAGAAAACTAAAATTAGCACAATGCCGCTACCGCAACTACGTACAGAACTGAACAGGCAGTTGCTAGCTGGTACGTACCAGACACCACTAGGTGAGATTGGCTTTACGCCAGTAGGCGATGTCAAACAAAAAGAATTTTACGTCGCACAGCTAAAGGTAGATGCAGACGGAAATAATGGTAAATTCGCTTTAGTTAAATAACGATAGGGTGGGCTTTGCCCACCCTAATCAAAAATATATGGATATCACTCTTTTTTTACAACAATTCCTAAACGGTTTATCTATTGGCAGTATTTACGCAATTTTTGCTTTGGGATACACTCTAATTTTTTCTATCTTAGGGATTATTAATTTTGCTCATGGGGCACTCTTTACTTTAGGAGCGTACTTCACTTATGCCCTGATGGGAGGAACATTTGGATTTAACGGATTATTTGCAAATGCAAGTTTACCGATAAAGCTTCCATTTGCACTAGCATTAATTTTAGGGAGTACGCTGGCTGGTTTGGTTGGGGTTGGAATTGAGCGTGTTGCTTTTCGACCTTTGCGACGTAAAGGCTCTGATCCTCTGCTGACGGTAGTTTCTAGCCTTGGTGTAGCCTTAGTAATTGTAAATTTAATCCAGTATTTGGTGGGAGCAGAAAGTTATAGTTTTCCTGCAAATACTTACGGTAACTTGCCTCCTTCTATCAACTTTGGCACGGCAGAAAAACCAATTCCTATTCGTAGCGTTCAAATTGTAATTTTTGGTGTATGTGTAATAGTTTTGGCAATTCTTACTTATTTCATAAATCGTACTAAATTCGGCAAGGCGATGAAAGCTGTAGCTGAAGATCCGGTAACTGCTAGCTTGCTAGGGATCGATACCGACTTCTTTATTGTCCTGACATTTTTCGTCAGTAGTTTCTTAGCTGGATTGGCAGGTACTTTGGTAGGGTCTAGTGTAAGCATTGCTGGGCCATACTTGGGTATTGCATTTGGACTGAAGGGCTTAGCTGTTATTGTACTCGGTGGTTTAGGGAGCATTCCTGGTGCCGTCTTGGGGGGGTTAGCAATCGGGCTTGTGGAGGCATTTGTCCCTTCAGATTATTCTGCTTATAAGGATGCTTTTGCCTTTGGAATACTCTTCATTATGCTGATAGTTAGACCCCAGGGTTTGCTGGGGCGTCGTCTGATTCAAAAAGTGTAGTTAATTGGAATGTAAAATATAAAAATAGTATTCACCAGTAATTTTTATGTGTGATTTTCTGCTTTTAATGTGTTGCAATGAGTGATTTTTTGAACACTTATGGATCGCTGATCGTTTCTATGGTGTTGGGGGCACTACTAGGATTGTCGTTGTACCTACCGCTGATGACTGGACAGTTATCTCTAGCTAGTCCTGGTTTTTATGCGCTGGGCGGATATATTGCAGCGATTCTATCTACCCAGGTATTTCGCGTTAGTGGCGGTTTATTCCCGATTCCGCTGCTGTTATTGGAGATGCTGGTTGCTGGTATAGTCTCTGGCATATTGGGCATTATGGTGGGGATTCCGGCGCTGCGGTTGCGGGGGATCTATTTAGCGATCGCTACCATTGCCTTTGTAGAAGTTTTGCGCGTCCTATCGCTAAATTTGGATATTACTGGCGGCGCTGTCGGTATTTTTGGCATCCCTCAGCCTTTCCAAACACCCATTGAGTATTTGTGGGTAGTGGTGCCTTTACTAATAATTAGTATGGTATTGCTTTATCGACTTGAACGAATTCGGGCAGGAAGGGCATTTACAGCAATTCGAGAAGATGAATTAGCTGCGGGGGCGATGGGAATTAACCCAACTTACTACAAGGTTTTAGCCTTCACGCTAGGCGCGATTTTGGCAGGAATAGCTGGTGCAATTAGTGCCCATTTCCTCAATACCTGGAACGCCCGACAAGGTACTTTTGATGCCAGTATTGTTTATTTAACTTCTGTCTTAATTGGTGGCACCAGAACTTTTGTTGGGCCTGTATTGGGTGGTATGGTGTTTACAGCTTTGCCGGAAATATTAAGGGGAATTGCAGATACTAGCGGTTTACCTACCTGGTTAGCAGGATTCCTCCGAGATGGTCGCTTGATTATTTTTGGGTTACTGATAGTTGTGGGAACGATATTTTTCCCACAAGGCTTGGTGACGCCAGAATTGTTTAAGAGAAAAATGAAGAATAAAGCATGAAGGATGAAATTTCACCTTTAAAACTTGACACTTTGCCCTGTCTGGAAGCGAAAGCACTAATGCGCCAGTTTGGTGGCTTAGTAGCGGTGAATAATGTATCTTTCACGGTTCATAAAAATGAGATTTTTGGTTTAATTGGCCCCAATGGTGCTGGTAAAACTACACTATTTAATCTGATGACTGGGTTAATCCGGCCTTCCAGCGGGCAATTAGTCTATCAAGGCGAGGAAATTTCCCAGCGCCCTCCCCATCAAATCGCTGCTAAAGGTATCGCCAGAACTTTTCAAAATATTCGCTTATTTGGTAATCTTTCGGCTCTGGAAAATGTGATGATTGCGCGGCATATTCATAATAAGGGCGCTAATATTCTATCTACTCTGTTAACTGGGCTGTTGAGTTTGCCATCAGCGTCCAGACGAGAACAGTTAAATAAACAGAAAGCGATCGCGTTATTGGATATGGTGGGATTAGGCGATCGCGCTGAAGAAAAAGCTCGAAATTTTCCTTATGGGGATCAGCGCCGCTTAGAAATTGCCAGGGCGCTAGCGTTAGAACCGCAAATTCTATTGCTAGATGAGCCTGCTGCTGGGATGAATCCTAGCGAAAAACACCAATTAAGCGAATTTATCCGAGAAATCTGCCAACAGTTTAACTTGACGGTAATCTTAATTGAACATCATGTGCCGCTGGTAATGGGATTATGCGATCGCATTGCCGTGTTAAATTTTGGTAAATTGATTGCTTTGGGCGAGCCATCAGTTATTAGAAACGATCCGTCTGTAATTGAAGCTTACTTGGGAAATGAATGAGGGCTTTAAACGTTGATGAACGCTGATAAATCCAGAGAATCAGGTGAGGGACAAGAAAAATTTCCCCTGCTAGAACTTAAAAATATTTTTGTTAATTATGGTGGAATTCAAGCCTTAAACGATATTAGCCTGACTGTCAAGAACGGCGAGGTTGTCACTCTTATCGGTGCCAACGGTGCTGGAAAAAGTACTACCCTACGCGCTATCTCTAAAATAATTAATCCCCGAATTGGTAGTATTATTTACAGCGGTCGCAATATTACTCATCGCCAACCTCATGAAGTAGTGCGGCTAGGAATTGCTCATTCTCCGGAAGGACGTAGAGTATTAGCACGACAAACTGTTTTTGATAATTTAGAATTGGGTGCTTATATCCACTCCAACCAGGAAGTCGTAAGGGCTGATATTGATCGTCAATTTGAGATGTTCCCACGTCTTAAAGAACGTCGCAATCAACTTGCTGGGACACTCAGCGGTGGCGAACAGCAAATGTTAGCGATCGCTCGTGCTTTGATGAGCCGTCCAAAACTGTTACTACTAGATGAGCCAAGCTTGGGTCTTGCTCCTGCAATTGTCAGAGAAATTTTTTCCATTATTCAAAATCTCCGCGATACAGGAGTAACCATCCTTTTAGTTGAGCAAAACGCTAATCTGGCTCTAGAAGTTTCTGATAGAGGATATGTACTTGAAGCTGGTTGCATCACCTTGACCGGAAAATCTTCCGACCTACTTAAAGATGAGCGGGTTATGAAGGCTTATTTGGGGTAGTCTAGGATGTTTTTTACTTTTATTGAAGATTTGTTTTTGCTTGTATTTGAGCAAAATAGTGGCAATAAATAAGTAAGAAAGTTATTAAGAATTTGGATAAATATAAAGAATACTGGGAGCTATCAGAACGATTTTGGGTCTATAGTTGATAACCCTTTCGTGTCTGATGGTTAGTATAGGTAATCGCCTGTTCTTAAAATAAATAGGTGGGCACTGCCCACCTTGCTCCTTTTGTTTCTTAATTTTTGCCTTCTTATGGAACTTCCATCCCGTGTTGTACTGCCGGACGTTGTTGAATTGCTTCAAACCAGCGCTTAAGATTTGGATGATTATCTAGTGTTAAACCTTGAAATTCATAGCTAGCAACCCAAGGAAATGTGGCAATATCGGCAATCGAGTATTCATTGCAGATAAATTCCCAATCTGCCAACTGTTTGTCTAAGACACCGTAAAGCTGTAGGGTCTCTTTCTCATATCGCTCAATTGCGTAAGGAATCTTTTCTGGGGCAAACTTCTTAAAATGGTTTAACTGACCAAACATTGGCCCGATGCCTCCCATTTGGAACATCAGCCACTCCAGCACTTGAAAGCGAGCTTTTTGTTCTGTAGGTAAGAATCTCCCAGCTTTCTCTCCTAGATAGATCAGGATAGCACCCGATTCAAAAACTGTCATGCCAGTATCTTGGTCAGCAATCGCGGGAATCTTGCTATTCGGATTAATTGCTACAAATTCTGGCGTAAATTGCTCTCCCTTCGTGATGTCAATCTTATGGACGTTGTAAGGAAGCGCAACTTCCTCCAACATGACAGAAGCCTTGCGCCCGTTCGGTGTCGTGAAGGTGTAAAGGTCAATCATGAGGTTAGATGTTCAGTTTTACTGTTACACAAGGTAGTGTAACTTGAACAACGGTGTGATAGGTGCTATGCACTCTGCAAGGTCCGAAGTAATTACCATGATCTATAGGGGTGGCATCTCGTTACCCTGGAAAATTTAAACACTAGCTTTTAGATGCAGGTAACATCTCCGATTGTTAAAGATTTAGTGCTGATTGGTGGCGGACACAGCCATGCCATTGTATTGAAAATGTTCGGCATGAAACCGTTACTGGGAGTCCGCCTGACGCTGATTACAGACACTTCTCATACGCCCTATTCTGGTATGTTGCCCGGTCATGTGGCAGGCTTTTATGACTACGATGAAAGTCACATCGATCTGCGACGCCTTGCCCAATTTGCCCAAGCGCAATTTTATCTTGACCGAGCGATTGGTTTAGATTTGGAAAATAATAAAGTCATCTGTGCTAACCATCCAGATGTTGCATTTGATCTGTTATCAATTGATATCGGCAGTACCCCAGCCACAATATCTATACCAGGTGCAGCGGAATACGCTATTCCGGCTAAACCTGTAGCAAAATTATTAAGTAAATGGGATCATCTGCTGAAAAGTGTTGCAGAAACGCCTGAGAAACCGATACAGCTTAGCATTGTGGGTGGAGGTGCTGGTGGAGTGGAACTGGCACTAGCAATGCAATCTCGCCTGCATCAATTTTTTGAGCATTCCCAGCAGTTTCCAGAAAATCTAGAAATCCATCTATTCCATAGCGGTGTTGAGCTTTTACCGAACTATAACCCCTGGGTGGGTCGGCGTCTCCAGAAAATTTTGATCCAGCGTGGGGTTAAGTTGCATTTAGGGGAAAAGGTGTGTGAAGTTCAACCGCACAAGGTTATTTGTGAGTCTGGTTTAGTGGTTGAATGCGCTAGCGAGGGGACTCCTGCTGAGTGTCGCGTTTTTTGGGTAACACAAGCATCGGCACCTCGTTGGCTGCAAGCCTCTGGATTGGCTACCGATACTAAAGGCTTTATCCAGGTAGATGATACTTTGCGATCGCTCTCTCATTCCCAAGTATTTGCCGCAGGTGATATTGCCACGATGATTCATCATCCCCGTCCCAAAGCGGGAGTTTTTGCGGTACGTCAGGGGAAGCCACTGTTTAACAACCTGCGACGGACGCTACTAGGGAAACCACTCAAGCCGTACAAGCCGCAGAAACAATATCTTAGTTTAATTGGTACAGGGGATAAAAATGCGATCGCTTCTTGGGGAGCTTTTAGTTGGGAATCGCGCTTGTTTTGGCACTGGAAAGACCGCATTGACCGCGAATTTATGGCACGCTTTCACAACTTGCCGGAAATGTCAGCCGTCACCCCATCCTCAATCCCCAACAGCCAATCCCCAATCCCTAATCCCCCAATGCGTTGCGCTGGTTGCGGTTCTAAAGTCGGTAGTACAACATTAGAACGAGTCCTACACCGCATTAAATTAGAACACCCTGAAGTTGGTAATCGTGAAGATATTTTAATTGGACTTGATGCACCAGATGATGCTGCCGTAGTCAAGGTGCCAGTAGATCAAGTGATGGTTCATACTCTAGACTATTTCCGAAGTCTAATTAATGACCCGTTTATCTTTGCTCAAATTAGCGCTAATCATTGCTTAAGCGATATTTTTGCAATGGGTGCTACTCCTCAGAGTGCGCTGGCAATTGCCACTATTCCCTACGCCTGGGAAGAAAAGCAGGAGGAAACCCTTTATCAACTGTTATCGGGTGCTGCTAAAGTGCTGCAACAGTCGCAAACACCTCTGGTAGGCGGACACACCACAGAAGGAGCAGAACTAACTTTTGGTTTATCCTGTAACGGCTTAGCCTATCCCAATCAGCTGCTACGAAAAGGAGGTATGAAGCCGGGGCAAGTGCTAATTTTGACCAAAGCGCTAGGAACGGGAACTCTATTTGCTGCGCAGATGCGCTTGCAAGCAAAAGGTCGGTGGATTGATGATGCAGTCCACTCGATGCTGCTGTCAAATCAAGCAGCCGCTAAGTGTTTATTAAAACATGGAGTTACTGCCTGTACGGATATTACAGGATTTGGATTGCTGGGGCATTTACTGGAAATGATCCAAGCATCTCAGGTGGCGGTGGAGTTCAATTTAGAAGCTATCCCAGTTCTAGAAGGTGCCTTGGAAACGCTGCAAATGGGAATTGTGAGTTCTTTACACCCGCAGAATTTACGGGCATCCCGCCAGATTAGCAATTTATCAGCAGTTAGCGATCGCGCTACTTACCCTCTTCTATTCGATCCCCAAACTTCTGGCGGACTCTTAGCTGCGATTCTAGATGAACGCGCTGATGCTTGTGTCGCCTCACTCAAAACTTTGGGATATACCTACAGCCAAATAATTGGTCGCGTGACGCCACCAAATCAAGGCGTTCAGCCCATCTCACTAATTGTCTGAATTCAACGGAGAGGAGAGGATTTGAACCTCCGGTGACGTTGCCGCCACAACTGATTTCGAGTCAGTCGCATTCAACCACTCTGCCACCTCTCCAAGCGCTATCTTTATTAACCAAAGGTTAATAACTCAGCATTATCAGTATATACTAAATTCCGTCAATCTCTTCTGCCTAACGAATAATTTCCAGTAAAGCATCATGCCGCGACTTGAGGTAATCGTCACTGCATATCCATTAGACCTCCTGCATGAATCAGGAGGCATGTGCCAGTTCGTAGTTCAGCAAGCCAGCAATTAGGTTTAAGCGCAAACCAAATCTCTGCCTGCGATTGCGATAACGTCCTGAAAAAATGCGAAAAATCTTGAAGCGGCGAATCACATGCTCGACTCGTACTCGCAATCGCGCTAGCGCCCGATTATGCTGCTTTTGTTCAACAGGTAACGGTTGCTTACGGCGCTTCTTAGTTGGTATGCAAGCTCCCACATGACGCGCAAGCAAATCCTTGATAACCTCGGTCAGCTAAACATAATTGGGACGATACGAACGGCAAACGGCTACGCTTGAGCAATTTGAAGTCATGTGTTTTGCCAGTATCTACTGCTGTACAAATCACTTGCCCACTATCAAACTCCACTAACACTTGAGCTTTCAGTGTATGGCACTATTGAAGAGCCACTGTAGTAGCGTTTCTGGTTTTTTTTGGACGTTCAATCTCAATTTCTCCCACATCAACAACCAGCACTTTCCACTCCCAACCAGGCTGATATAGTTGACGTTGACTGGGCAGACGGAACTTGCCGCACTTGATCAACAAGTCTTCAACGCCTGCGAACAATTCGCCCTACGGTCGTCTCGTGCAATCCCCAACTCACTCCAATGTGAAATTGACTGCGATACTCTCTCCAATATTCCAATGCCACTCTTCTATTGGTCTTCAACGCTGAGCTTGGGTTGTCCCCCTCGTCGTCCTTGGCCCTCCAGATGCGGGCGTAATACTTCAACTATTTCAGCAAAGGTTTCACGACTAACGCCGCATAAGCGCTTGAACTCACCTTCTGAAAGCGATTGTAGCTCCGTATACGGCATACCAACTCCCCAGTGTCTTGATGCTGATCTACTCCCTTATTGTGCAATCTCGATTATGAACTGGCACACTACTTGACCATTCATGCAGGAGGTCTATTTATTATCAAGGCAGGTTGAGTAGTTTCCATTCTGGAGAGGGTTCTGAAAAACATTATTAGCATCGGTTAGAGGCTTTCGGTAAATAAGCTATCGAAAAAAATGTCGGAAAAATATAAATTCTCGCTAAATACTTCTTCTCCCTCTAAAACTGTAGAAATACGGGGGTCATTTGTTTGATTGCAGGTGAATATTTTAAAATTAAAATTGTTTCGCTTCAAGCCTCAATCATTTTTTGAATGAGTAATGCCCAACAGTGCTTTGTAAAAGCTTGTTTCTCAAATCTCCTAAACGGTTATAAAAAAGGCTCAATAGACCTCTTGCATGAATAGGAAGAGGAGGCAAGCTCAAAGTTGATAATGGCAGCAATCAAGTTGAAACGTAAGCCAAAGCGCCTGCGCCGATTCCGGTAACGCTCTGCCAGGAGCAGCAAATCTTATTGTCTCAATCGGGGTAGTCTGAGTGCTAGGTCAGTTATCTATTTAAGCTTTACCTCTACAGCCGGAAAATATTACTCCCCATTCCTAATATCTCATACCAACATCGTTTTCCGTTGCTTCCAGCGTTGTCTCAAACCTACCACTAGGAGTCCACTGGACTGCTCCATCACGCTCGGTTGTATAGACTTGGGTTTTGATTTTTCGCAGCTCTTGCGTCGTTTCTGGATCGATAGTTGCGGAGGCAGCGATCGCTACCTTGGGTTGCATCTTTTGCAATATATCAGCTTGTAAATTTTCTCCAGACCACCAAAGCACCTGGGCTGGAGGTAATTGTTTCAGAAGCGCTAACTTTCTTTCCTTTTCCTCTGGCTTAAAATTTCCCACCACTAACCAAATCTGGTTGCCGATTTGTAGTTGCACTACTGGTGGTTGGCTACTAATTAACTTGATGACTGAAGCTCCAATTGGTACACTCTGACCAACTGGCAAAGCTTGAGTTGGAATCTTCACGCCTAGAGTCGAAAGTTTACCAATAGAAGCAGTGTTAGCATAAAAGCTTGACACTGGGAGCCGTTCCAAAATTTTAGGCCAGCCACTTCTAGAACTAAGTTGAGAATCTGTTACCACAGCCCAGTCAATTTGATTGACGCCCTGCTGTTGTAAAAAAGGCAGCACAGTAAAATTAGCTGTACTATCATCCCCACTATTAACCAGGGTGACTTCTCCTTTGTCTTGAATCACCAACACTGGCTCTCCCGGCGTAGAAAGCACCGTGACTCGAAATAAAGTTGCTTTTGTCTGCCAAACTGGGACAACCACTAAACTGGCAGCAATTAGACCCGCAAACCACCAACGCCGACGCCACCATTTGCTCAGCGAAGCCAGAGCAATTAGTCCGTATAGAGCTAACAGTTGCAAAATAGAGATGGTACCGACAGCAACAGAATTTCCTGGTAACTGGGAAAAAAATTCCACTAGCAGAATCAGCCCTTGGGATGGGTAATAGAGCAACCAAGCCAAGGCACTGCCAGCTAAGGGCCAGATCAATGATGCTAAGGCGCTGATAATTCCACCAATACTAATGATGGAGATTAAAGGGGTGCTTATTATGTTTGCCAGGATGCTGTAAGGAGATACTAGACCAAAGACATAAAGTTGTAGGGGTAAAACCCAGGGAAAAACGGCTATTGGAAGCGCAATCAAAGATGCGATCGCGGGTGGTAACCAATCCAGCCATTTTGTAACCGTAGGTACTGCAACTAATAATCCTAGGGTGGCTAAAAAACTCAGTTGAAAACCTAAATCCCAAATCCATAGGGGATTAAACAGCAACAAGAGAGTGGCAGCAAGTAGGAGCGAACCCAGCGGCTTTACCTTTCGTTCCATCGCCAAAGCAATTAAAGCTCCGACACCCATCACTCCAGCTCGAACCACAGAAGGCTGCAACCCCGTTAAACCTACAAAAACAAGTAGGGCAGTGAACCCAATGATAAATTGCGATCGCACCGAAAAACGCTGGGTCAGAGCCACCACCACACCCAGAATCAAAGAAATTTGAAACCCAGACGCTGCAAGGGCATGAGCCAAACCACTTTGGATAAATTTATTGCGAACATCGTAGGGTAAATCTACCGCCTGATTCCCCAACACCATCGAACTGACCAGCTGACCCTCTGGACTGCCTAACCAACGTACTTGAGATTGAATGATCCGCCGCCGGATAGTCCAAAATCCCCAGGGACGTTTTTCTGGTTCATTAACAAAGCTAACTTGACGTCCGCTGAGACCGGCAAACCCACCTTCTCTTTTTAGGTAAGCTTGAAAGTCAAAGCCTCCTGGATTGGCAGCAGGCTTAGGTTTATACAAGACTCCAGTTACTGCTATTTCTTGACCTGGATATAAACCTGTTGCTTGTAGTAATGGCAAAGTCACGTATAACTTACCAGTCACCCCTTGACTGACATCAGCGGGTTTGTTGTTGCCGTTCTTGACCTCATTCAATTTTGTAGCTTCTAGCCAAAACTGCGATCGCTGACTTTGCGTCAGTCGGGGTGGAGTTGCAATCTTGCCTTGAACAGTGACAACCTGCTCTTGGCCTCTAATATTTTGGGCAGACACAAACTTGCTAATGTTATTCGCCGCTGGTTGCGGCATTCGCATTTGAAAATAAAGTGCTGCTAGCAACCCAACAACTCCAGCCACCAGCCACACTCTCGCTTTCGGGCCTGTTCGCCAAAATCGGGGCAAGACAACAGCTGCCCCAATCCCTAAGGCTAGTATTCCGTACTTCCCCCAGGGTAATCCCGTAGAAAGCAAGCCCAGAATATAAGCCAAACTTAAAATGACGCCATTGGCTAAGTTCATTAGATAGTCAAACTTATCTTCAAGCTCAGTACAGCGTGCAGAAACAGCATACACATTGCTGTGCTTCCTAAGTAAGAATTGTGAACTGTCTGCAACACTACTTGATTGCCCCCAAAATTAGTCATACAGATAATGTTCGCTAACAGCTAGCAATACCAGCACAATTCAATCCATTTCAAATGCAGACTCTTTGTATTGATTGCTGATGCATTACCTGAGAAAAAAAGCCACTAGTACAGCCTGCTGCCTTCGCAAGCGTCTTACCACCTCCTTTGTCAACTTCGTTTTTACTAAAAGGTTGCATTCGTCTTCAGAAGCATCTAACCCAGTCCACTGAAATACCTATCCTCCAAATTTGTTGCTAGTTTTGAGCTACTGGTTCTTTAGCTTCTTGTAGTTTACACAGCGGAAATCCCAGTGCCTCTCGTTGCTGCAAGTACAGTTCAGCAACTCGCCGTGCCAATTTGCGAATTCTGCCAATGTAGCGCGTCCGCTCGGTTACAGAAATGACCCCTCTAGCATCCAGCAAATTAAATGTGTGAGAACACTTCAAAACATAATCCAGGCTGGGTAAGACAAGTCCGCGTAGAGCTATTTGCTCTGCCTCCTGCTCGTATAGACCAAATAAGGTAAACAACAACTCTGGGTTGGATGCCTCAAAGTTGTATACACACTGCTCAATTTCTCCTTGGAGGTGAACGTCTCCATAGGTAAGATCGTCAGTCCAGTGAATTTTAGTCAATGCATCGACCTGTTGGAGGTACATGGTTAATCGCTCTAAACCATAAGTGATCTCAATTGAGACAGGTCTACAATCAATACCTCCGCACTGTTGAAAGTAAGTAAACTGAGTGATCTCCATCCCATCTAGCCAAACTTCCCAGCCGACACCCCAAGCTCCTACTGTGGCATCCTCCCAGTTGTCTTCTACAAACCGGATATCGTGATCCTCAGGACGAATACCCAAAGCTCTCAGCGAGTCCAGATATATCTCTTGGATATTATCTGGAGAAGGCTTAATCAAAACTTGATACTGATAATAGTGTTGATAGCGATTCGGATTCTCGCCATAGCGTCCATCTGTGGGACGACGGCAAGGTTCGACATAAGCCACAGCCCAAGGTTCAGGTCCAAGACATCTTAAAAAGGTATGAGGATTCTTGGTGCCTGCCCCTTTCTCAATATCGTAGGGCTGAGCGATCAGACAACCGCGATCGCTCCAGAACTTATGCAATGTAGCAATCACCAACTGAAAATTCACAGATTCCTTTCCTTAGGCGCTCAACGCATAACCCATTGTGGCCCAAAAGCTGCGCCCTTGGAGCTTTTGAGAGTTTTCCAAAAAAGTTTTTCAAAACAGTTGACAGAAGCGGTTCGTGGTTGCTACATTAATAAAGCGGTCGGGAGAGCAAGCGAAAGTGAAGCGACACCGAAGCGCACCGAACCTAGAAAAAATAATAGTTTGAAAGCCAAGTAAACACAA
>NZ_JAMPKG010000055.1:0-29278 GCF_039962015.1 Trichocoleus sp. AS-A1
GCGGCGATGAAGGCGATGATGAAGCAGATGGTGGCAGACAGTAGGGTTGGGATCATCAGGACGCCGAACCAGCCTACATACAGGCGGTTGTCGGTTGATGTGACCCAATCGCAAAACCGTTGCCATACGTTGGCGCTTTCGCGTCTTTGTAAGGTTGTGGTCATGTTTTTATGATTGCTTTGAATTTTCTAGGTTCGAGGTAGTAATTTCTCTACCTTGTTTTCAAGATTAACTCATCTATTGAGTTTTGTAAAGCTTTTTCAACAAAAATTTTTTCGGCTTCCTGATTCAGCCTGGAGGCCATTTCATCTGGCGTCCGCCCAGAATGTGCAAATGTAGATGGGGTACGGTTTGCCCCCCATCCGAGCCGGTGTTAATGACAACGCGGTAGCCGTTGTCGAGTCCGGCTTTTTCTGCAACATTCTTAACAATCAGTAACAAGTGACCCAGGAGGTCGCGATCCTGAGAATCGGCATCGGCAAGCTGAGGAATCGGCTGCTTGGGAATCACGAGGATGTGAATGGGGGCTTGGGGTTGAATATCTTTAAAGGCAAGTGCCAGATCGTCCTCATACACAATGTCTGCGGGGATTTCGCGGCGGATTATCTTGCTGAAGATGGTTTCTGTCGTTTCACTCATGTTGCTTGGTTATTTCGGTGATTAGCTGTGCTTGCAGCCATTTTAAGCCCGGACGATAAAGCTAAGCGCGATCGCGGGAACTCTAATAAAAGATTCTGTTGGTTGGCTTCTCATAAAACTTGTTACAAACCTGGTTTCTAAATGAAAACGGGTTTGGACTACGGCAAATACCAACAGCATCATCAAACAAAAGTGGGGCGAGATTGCCATGCTGGCTAGGGTTTGGAGTGCATCTATCGTCGGTATCGATGCGGTAAAGGTGGGGGTTGAAGTCGATGTATCGGGAGGATTGCCGGGAATTGTGCTGGTGGGATTGCCAGATACAGCGGTTCAGGAGTCGAAGGAGAGGGTGAAGGCGGCACTGAAGAACGCTGGTTATGCCTTTCCGATGAAAAAAATTGTCATAAATCTGACACCTGCGGATTTACGAAAGGAAGGCCCCAGCTTTGATTTGCCCATCAGTGTGGGCATCATGGCGGCGTCTGAGCAGGTGAGTGCCCAGTTGTTAGGAGATTATTTATTCTTAGGGGAAGTTTCCCTAGATGGAAGTCTTCGTCCGGTTGCCGGGGTGCTGCCAATTGCCGCCGCTGCCCAACGGATGGGAATCGCAGGTTTAGTCGTTCCAGCTAATAATGCGCGGGAAGCAGCTGTTGTCAAAGGTCTAGCAGTCTACGGTTTCAAAAATCTGTCTCAAGTGGCTGATTTCCTAAATGAGCCAGAGCGTTATTCGCCAGTGCAGGTGGATGGTAGAGAGGAGTTAGCTAAAACCCACTTCAGCAGTGCAGACTTAAAGGATGTAAAAGGACAGAGCTTTGCCCGTCGTGCCCTAGAAATTGCGGCGGCTGGTGGACATAACTTAGTATTTGTCGGACCACCGGGAAGTGGGAAGACGATGCTAGCGCGGCGCTTACCGGGGATATTACCGCCGTTAAGCTTTGACGAAGCCCTCGAAGTGACTCAAATCCACTCAGTTGCAGGCTTACTTAAGAATAGAGGATCGCTAGTAAGCGATCGCCCTTACCGCAGTCCTCACCACTCCGCTTCTGGCCCCTCCCTGGTCGGTGGCGGGAGTTTTCCGCGTCCGGGAGAAATATCTTTAGCGCATCGGGGCGTTTTATTTCTGGACGAACTTACAGAATTTAAGCGAGATGTGCTGGAATTCTTGCGTCAGCCGCTTGAAGATGGTTTTGTCACTATCTCCCGCACTCGCCAATCGGTCATGTTTCCGGCTCAGTTTACTTTAGTTGCTAGTACCAATCCCTGTCCGTGCGGTTACTTTGGCGATACGATTCAAGCTTGCACCTGTTCCCCTCGACAGCGAGAACAATACTGGGCAAAGCTTTCTGGCCCTTTGATGGATCGGATCGATTTGCAAGTTGCAGTGAATCGCCTCAAGCCAGAGGAAATTACGCAACAACCGACTGGGGAAGAGTCGGCACCTGTCAGGGAACGAGTAGAAACAGCACGCGATCGCGCTCATACTCGATTTAAAGGCGATTCATCAGTGCGTTGCAATGCTCAGATGCAAAGTGGTCATTTGCGGCAATGGTGTCAACTGGATGATGCTTCTCGCAACTTATTAGAAGCCGCCATTCGCAAATTAGGGTTATCAGCAAGAGCCAGCGATCGCATTTTAAAAGTAGCGCGTACTATTGCCGATTTAGCTAGTGATGAAAACCTCAAAACCCACCACGTTGCCGAAGCCATTCAGTACCGCACGATAGATAGAATGCAGTGATATGGAAACAATAAGCCAGGACATTCTTGAAGTAGAGCGTGGCGTTATCTGTCATCAGGTGAATTGTCAGGGACGCATGGGAGCAGGTTTGGCTCTACAAATTCGCGATCGCTGGCCTATTGTCTACAAAGACTATCGCAAGTATAAGGAGCGATGGCAACTAGGAATGGTGCAATTTGTTAAGGTCACAGATGCAGCCTTATACGTTTGCAACTTGGCAGGGCAGTGGAACTATGGTCGTGCTAAGCCTGCTCAAGGTATTATTTACACTGACTATGAAGCGGTGCGGACGGGACTGAATCAAGTTAATGATTGGTCAACCGAGAATGCTCTTCCGGTTTATATTCCTTCTGGTATGTCCTGCGGGCTTGCAGGTGGAGATTGGAACATCATCCAAGTCATCATCGAACAGGAGTGTCCTCATGCCATCATCTGTCGCAAGCCAGAAGGGGGCTAGAGATTGTTTCTGTTAACAATGAAGTGATTTGTGCGCGACGATTACCAGCACGAACGAACAGATTTATAGATAAAGAAGTAGTGGTAAAGGGAGGTTAGCAATCGCATTTTTTTGAATTAACCTTAATTTTGCCATTTCAACGGAGATGAAGACCTCAAGACCCATTAGGTTGCCGAAGCAATTTATTATTGCACATTCGATAGAATGCAGTAATTAAGATGAGTTTTTGCCCTGAAAAAGGCACAAGATATGCATTCCAATCTTAGTTCCTTAATTTATTCCAGCAGGTTTTGATACTGTTCTTTATTTCCTTGCCGCTGAAACAAGTTAGCAGCTTTTTGAAAATCCTCAAATGCCTTTTTCTTGTCTCCTAAACTGCGGTGAGAAATTCCTCGGTCGTAATAACCGTAGGCATAATCAGGATTAATTTCGATAGCTCGATCGAAGTCTTTGATTGATTCTTGATAATTTCCAAGCCGTTGCTGAGCCAATCCTCGATAATCGTAGGCAAAGAAATTCATTGGGGAAAGGCGGATTGCCTGACTATAGTCTTCTGCTGCTCCCTGATAGTCTCTCAGAAATGTACGGGAAGTACCTCGCTCTAAGTAAGCTAAAACATAATTAGGGTTGCGCTGAATTACTTGGTTGTAATCCTCAATTGCTTGCTGATAATCTTTTAAATCCTGGCGGGACTTACCTCGATATAAGTAAGCTGCAACATAATTAGGATTAAGCTGAAGTGCCTGGTTAAACTCCTCAATGGCTTCTTGCTTATCTCCTTTGTCATAAAGAGCAATCCCTCGTGCGTAGTGCGAAATCGCCTTGTTAGAATTGCTACCCTGAGTCTGGTAATTTTCTGATGGATCGGCGATCGCTACTAAAGGTGCAGTACTGATAATTGCTGTTACTGTTACCGAGGTGACTAAAAAGACAGATAAAGAATTCAAATTGAGAAAATTACAAGTCATCCTTAACTCCTTAATAAATCAAATTAGGGATTTTTCGACAAGAAGCATTTTTTGAGTCGCGGCATATCTGACCGTCAGTTGTACAATAAAACGGTTGTATTCTGCGACACTTGCTGTGATCGAGCGTTATACGTTGCCTGAGATGGGCAACCTGTGGACTGACACCTATAAACTGAAGACGTGGCTCCAGGTTGAAATTGCAGTCTGTGAAGCCCAAGCTGAACTGGGTTATATTCCAACCCAGGCGGTAGAGGAAATTAAGGCGAAGGCTAATTTTGACCCGAAGCGGGTGCTAGAAATTGAGGCTGAAGTCCGCCACGATATGATCGCGTTCTTGACAAACGTCAATGAATATGTAGGCGACGCGGGGCGCTATATTCACCTGGGATTAACCAGTTCGGATGTGCTGGATACAGCTTTGGCACTGCAACTGGTAGCCAGCTTGGATGTGTTGCTGGCAGGGGTGGAAGATTTGATTGCAGCAATTCGCCAGCAGGCGCAGCAGCATAAAAGTACGGTGATGATTGGGCGATCGCACGGCATTCACGCGGAACCGATTACGTTTGGCTTTAAGCTGGCGGGATGGTTGGCGGAAGTATTGAGAAACCGCGATCGCCTTCAGCGTCTTCGCAAAGAAATTGCCGTTGGCAAGATTTCCGGTGCAGTCGGAACCTACGCCAATATTGAGCCGAGAGTTGAAGCGATCGCTTGCCAAAAACTGGGACTTGAACCGGATACAGCATCGACGCAAGTAATTTCGCGCGATCGCCATGCCGATTTTGTACAAACTTTGGCTTTAGTGGCTGCCTCGATTGAGCGATTTGCCGTCGAAATTCGCAACCTGCAACGCACGGATGTCCTAGAAGTCGAAGAATTCTTCTCTAAAGGACAAAAAGGCTCCTCTGCGATGCCGCACAAGCGCAATCCGATTCGTTCGGAAAGACTAACAGGGATGGCACGAGTTGTCCGGGGTCATGCTGTTGCAGCCTTAGAAAATGTCGCCCTTTGGCACGAACGGGACATCTCTCACAGCTCCGTGGAGCGGATGATCCTGCCCGATTCCTGCACGATAACGCACTTCATGTTAGCGGAAATGACCGATTTGGTGAAAAACCTGCTGGTTTATCCCGAAAACATGGAACGGAATATGAATTGCTACGGCGGCGTTGTCTTCAGCCAGCGAGTCATGCTCACTCTGGTAGAAAAAGGAATGAGCCGCGAGGACGCCTATGCAACGGTGCAGTCTTGCGCTCATCAAGCGTGGAATAAAACCGATGGCGATTTCCACGATTTGATTGCTAAAGACAGCCGCGTTACACAGCATCTTTCTTCAGAAGAAGTTGAGGCGTGTTTCGCTCCGCAGCATCATTTGCAGCATTTAGACGAGATTTATCAACGTTTGGGGATTTGAGGAACTGCAAAGACGCACTAGCGGAGCCATGCGCGTTAGCGCTATAGAGCGCGAAGGAAGAAAAAGAAGAGTTTTCTTCTTCTCTTTCTTCCTTCGTGTCCTTCGCGTCTTCGCGGTTTATTCCTGTTCCACCCTGTACCCCAAATCTGCTAAATGTAGTCGAGACTGCCGCCATTTCGGCTGCACTTTCACAAATAACTCCAGATAAACTTTCCCCGCAATTAACTTTTGGATTTGTTCGCGGGCAGCGCTACCAATCGCTTTGAGCATCGTTCCGCCTTTGCCAATCACAATCCCCTTTTGGGAGTCGCGTTCAACGTAGATAGTCGCCAGAAGGCGAGTAATCGTTGGTTCTTCCTCCACCATGTCAATCGTAACGGCGACTGAGTGGGGAACTTCTTCGCGGGTTAGCAGCAAAATTTGTTCTCGAATCAGTTCCCCCATGATGAAGCGTTCCGGCTGGTCGGTAACATAATCAGGAGGATAATAGTATGGCCCTGGTTCTAGGCGATCGCTGAGTAGTTGCTGCAACGCCTCCACTCCCTCTCCGGTGAGGGCTGAGAACTTCACAATCGGCCAGTTGTAGGGTTCAGCTAACTGCGTATAACTCTCATCAATTTGTTGGGAATCTGAGGTTCGCAGGTCGATTTTGTTCATCCCCAACATCACTGGCGTCTTGGTGCGGCTAAGAATATCGACAATATAGCGATCGCCTCCTCCAGAGTCTACTGCTCCATCCACCACAAACAGCACCAAATCTACCGACTCAATCGCAATTTGGGCATTTTTCACCAGCACTTCCCCTAACTGGTGGTGCGGTTTGTGAATTCCTGGGGTATCGACAAAAATCATCTGCGCCTCTGGCGTCGTCAGGATACCCCGCAGTCGGTTGCGCGTCGTCTGCGCCACAGGTGAAGTGATGGCAATTTTTTGCCCCACCATATAGTTCATCAATGTAGACTTACCCACGTTAGGGCGTCCGATAATCCCAATAAAGCCCGACTTATATCCTTCCGGTGCTTTCGGAATGCTAAAAAATGCTGACTCGTCTAGGATATTTCCCTCGCCTTTATTAATTGCTGCGTTTGTCGTCGTCCCATCTTCCATGATGTTTGCGTTTTTAAAAACCCCTACATCACTGATAATACATACTCTCCTTCATTCACTGCATGATTCGTCGAAATATCAAAGACTAAACCAGCGTTCTCCGCACAAACATCAATTAATTTTGGTAATTCTTCTTTATTAAAGCTAAGAATTTGATAAAGTCTTTCCCCAGCCTCGATTGAAGCACCTAGTTTGACTCTCGATTGGATCATCCCTCCGCTAGGCGCATAATATTTTTTTAGAGTGCTTTTTGAAATAAAAGTTACTTTGTGGAATGCTGTTTGCGGCAAAGGAAAATCAGGAATCGATAAAACGCCTTTCTGGGCTAAGTAATTTTTGATGCCTTGGACTCCTTTTTCTACTGATTCTGGATTCATTTGCATTCCCGAACCCAGTTCTAGCGTCCAAGATTCTTTATCAAAGACTATCGATTTCCCTAAAGTTTCTAGCTGATTTTCCAACGCTAACCAAGGCTTTAGGAAAGCTTCATCAAAAGCATCTCCATCATATTCATTTAGTAAAATTTCATGGTCAAGTAAAAAATATTTAGCACTTTCTTCTCTACGGTGGAAGCCATATAAGTAATCTACCGCTTGATTAGACGAGCTATGAATATCGATTACATAATCAGCATCCAAAGATAAAGATTGTAGCTGATAGCGATATCGTTCGTTAAAAGGCGCTCCGCTTGGAGACTTGATTTTTTCTAAGAGTTTATCGAAACTATTTTTAATTCTTTTGTAGTATTCAATTTCTATAGCATCTGTTTCAAAATTGATGTGAGATTTTGCAAATTCTTCTAAATCTTCACATTCCTTTTCATAGTCCCAAAAGATGCGGTTCCAGTCTTTCCCATCAAATATATTGTATCGACCTGTAGAAAAATAATGAGTGCGCTGATTGGTACTGATGGGATTACAGACAGGAACTAGCCAAATTTCACCATTGAGTTGGGTATCATTGAGAGTAATTAAAAACTCGATTAGCTGGTGAATGACCGCATTGCCAACAATTTCCGCCCCGTGCAAGTTGGCTTGTAAATATGCTTTTTTCCCAGGGTTAGCACCGATAAATTTATAAACTTGAATTGAGAGGCGCTCGCCTGAAGCAAGTTGCTGAATGGGAACTATAGAAAGAGTAGGAATCATCGATAAAATATCTTACATTAATCTGCCTTGACGAAGAGAAATCGCGGCTACACAGACGAAACTTGCCTACGCAGGTTTTAATACTAAAGTCTACGTTAGCTTAGCGTGTGCGTAAACGCATAAAAAGACTTTGTTTGTATAGCCGCGATTACGAACATTACTAGATAATTTACAAACAAATCATGTACCGGGTAAGGTACGCAAACGCTCATCCAAATGGAGGCGATCGCTTAAAGCATGAAGTAATGGCCCATGATCGCCAAACTCTACTATACTGACCGAACCCACCGGACATCCCAAGCGAAAGCGAAAGCGTCCGACATCAATTCCCAGCAAGCTACACAGCATAATTCGGATAGTCGCTTTGTGTGCAACAATCAAAACATTGCCGTTGCTAAACCGCTGCTTGATTTCTTCAATCACTTGTAACGAACGGTGAGCGATCGCTACTGCTAATTCTCCTTCAGTCGGCGGATACCAAGCCGGATCGGCAGTCCAGCGAATATAATCATCGTGATACTCCCGGTCAACTGTTTCTACAGTTTTTCCTTCCCACTTGCCATAGTTAATCTCCTTCAAACCGTCCCGCAATTCCATCTGCATCCCCACAGCTTCACACAGCGGTTTTGCAGTTGCTACGGTACGCCGCATCGGACTACAAAAAATAGCATTCCAAGGTAGGGAACGATAGGTAACAGCAAAAGCTTTTGCCATCTCTAGTCCATCTGGCGTCAAATCTGGATCTATGGAACCACAGAAAACATTGTCTCGGCTGCGGTCTGTCTGTCCGTGGCGGAGGAAATAAAGCTTTAGACTCAAAGTAGTTTTCTCCGATTATCTGAGTTAAGGATACAACCACCTTTGGTATAACGATGTTTTTAGGCGTACCTTAGCAAAGTCTATTCATGAGCCTTACCATCAGGCATAATGGCACCACTGAGCTTTGCTCCATCTAGGTTGGCTCCACCTAGATTGGCATCACTCAAGCCTGCTCCTGATAGATTGGCATTCCGCAAATCTGCTGCCCGGAGGTCTGCTAAAGCTAAGTCTGCTCCCCGCAGGTCGGCGTAAACAAGTTCTGCTCCTCGCAAATCTGCTTCAGTTAAGTCAGCGGCGCTCAGGTTGGCACTTCTTAAACTTGCCTTACTCAGATTAACCTGCTTCAAATTAGCGCAGCTCAAGTTTATAGAATTCAGATTGACCCCTTGAAGCTTTGCTCCATGCCAATTAATATCAGTCAGGTTCGCTTGATTCAAGTTTGCTTCACTTAAGTTTGCTTCACTTAAATTAGCTCCAGTCAAATTGGCTCGACTCAGGTTTACTTTTGCTAGATTTGCTCCTTGCAAGTCTGCTCCACTTAGGTTAATTTCACTTAAATCAGCACCAGCTAAATCAGCCTTTTGGAGTGAAGCACTCGAACCAATGAAGCAAGCACCTGTTTCCAAAAGGTCAAATCCTGTAGGGAACCAAGTCACGTTATTATAAAGAGCTTGGTTTAGATTTGTTCCTTGAAGATTTGCTCCTTCAATATCTGCCCCAAACAAGTTAACTCTACTTAGATTGGCATTACTCAGGTTAGCTCTCATCAATTTTGCTGTTTTCAAAGATGCCCTAGACAAGTTTGCCTCACTTAGGTTAGTTGCGCTTAAATCTGTCCCTTGCAGATTGGCTCCGCTGAGAGTTGCCTTATGTAGATTTGCCTGATGTAAATTCGTCGAACTCAAATCTGCTTTATGGAGGTCTGCATTTTCCAGAATTGCCTTGCTCAAATTGACATCCAAGGACAGTTTTGCCTCATATAATAATGAATTACTCAGATTTGCTCCACTTAGGTTTACAGCACCCCAATAAATCCTAGTCAGATTTGCTCCACTTAAATTGGCGTTACTTAGATTGAAGGAACCATATCTCAGGTCGCTTCCACTTAAATTGGCTCCACTGAGGTTAATACCAGTAAAATCTCTTTGTCCTTCGTTATAGCGTTTCAAAAATTCTTCAGCACTGATAGGCTTTTCCTGACTCTTTTCTTCAGATAGATAAGCCTCGATTAGCAGCATATCGCCAAAATATCCCAGCAGCAGAGTCATTTTTGCTACTTTGAATTTTTCAGCACTGAAAACTGTGACTGTTTGCTTCTGTTGAGCAGATGGCTCAATTTTCTCATCTTGCTCAGTTTTAAAAACATTCGCATTCGCCAAACTATCTGATGTGTCTACCACTGATTCGCTAGACGGTGGAATTATTAGCGGTGTAAATTCGTGGCGCTGTTGTAAAGAAGCGACTTGCTCAGATAGGTGCGCGATCTGCTGCAACTCAGGGCGAGTGCCGAATTGTTTTTTTAGTTCATCAAAATAGTGTTTAAGCCAGGTAATGTTTTGCTTGCGGACATTTAACTCATTTTCCAGCCGTTCAATCCTCGAAATCAGGGACGCTATATCCTGTTCTTTGTCAGCCATATTCGCTAATTTTCAGCTAAATACAAGCTTGAAAAAATTATTTTTTCAGCTTTATATCTAAGCCATTAATGGGCTATTTAATACGTTAAATTTTCTACTCGCTTTTAGTCTTTCACCACTTCAAAAATGCGGCATCGCTTCCTTGTTCGCGCCTAATTTTTGAATCCTTCTCAAACCAAGTGATAATCTGCTCAGCGGTTAAATCTTCAATAACAACACCGTACTCTTCGGCGATGTGTTTCAACACTCTTAGAGATGAAATAGTTAGTCTTGTTATAAATTTTTCATGAGTTTGAAGCAGTGCTGAATCTACCTTAACCGCTTCTTCGTAAGTCAAAAATTGTTCTGATGGTTGCTGTGGTTGAGTCATAAATGTTTTTTAGTTACTGTTCCTTAATTAAATAGCCGCAGCGATGTTCTCCGTTAATAATCCAGTGCGTCCGTTCTACTTTACAATCTTGCAGAGCAGCGGCAAACATTTCTAACTCATGTCCGCAAACGCTGGGGAAAGACGAGGCGACGTGGGAAATGGCACAATTATGCTCTACCAATATAAATTGAGTATCGTTTTCCTCCAGAGGATACCACTCTGCCATATAGCCTTCAGCTTTGCGGAGTTCGACTAATTTGGCAACGCGATCGCGCAAATTTCCCTTGCCCAGTCTGACTCGATATTCCATCGCCTTGCGTTCCCAGTGCTTTCGCAACACGGTACTCGCTTGTTCATAACCGAGCGTTTCTGTCAAGGTGTCAAGAAAATCAACGGCAAACTCTCCGTAACGACTGGGGAAGCGATCGCGCCCTTCTTGACTCAGCTCGTAGACGTGCTGCGGGCGTCCCATCGCCGCAGGCACCGATTGATGCACGATTAGCCCTTCTGTCTCCAAATCCTTCAGATGACGCCGAATCGCCTGCGGACTTACCTCAAAGGCGTCAGCCAGCTCCTGAGCCGTGGCTTGACCTGTTTTCAGTAAATGTTGCAAGATGTCCTGTTTGGTGGAAGGCTGCTGAGTAATCGCCATCGTCTTGCGGTAAAATTCCTACTGGACTTTGACAACATCTATGTTGCTAAAGTATTTTAAAATAGAATTAAGTAAAGCAACAAGCCTGTTGTTTTACTATTGTAATTGCAGTTTGACTGGGCGATCTACTCTGGACGCCCATGCCCTGAGCCTGCCATCCTGAGAGATTTGTCCGAAACAAACACGCGAGAACACTTTTTTCTATGACTGCTAGCGTCAAAACCTTAGTCAATCAGCCCTATAAGTACGGCTTTGTCACAGACATTGAGACAGATAGCATTCCTCGCGGTCTCAGTGAGGACGTTGTTCGCCTGATCTCCGCCAAGAAAGAAGAACCGGAGTTCATGCTAGAGTTTCGCCTCAAAGCCTATCGGCAATGGTTGAAAATGACCGAACCAACTTGGCCTCATGTCAAGTATCCGGCTATTGACTACCAGGACATCATCTACTACTCCGCGCCGAAGCAAAAGCCCAAAAAGCTGGGTAGCCTAGATGAAGTCGATCCAACTTTGTTAGAAGCCTACGAGAAGCTAGGGATTTCGCTTTCAGAGCAAAAGCGGTTGTCTAACGTTGCCGTAGATGCCATCTTTGATAGTGTTTCAGTTGCCACAACATTTAAAGAAAAGTTAGCCAAAGACGGCGTGATCTTCTGTTCCATCTCCGAAGCTTTGCGGGAACACCCCGAACTGGTGCAGAAGTACCTCGGCAGCGTTGTGCCAGTAGCAGATAATTACTTCGCCGCCCTCAACTCAGCCGTATTCAGCGATGGTTCCTTCGTCTACATCCCCAAAGGCACCAAATGCCCGATGGAACTCTCCACCTACTTCCGCATCAACAGCGGAGATACGGGGCAGTTTGAGCGCACGCTGATTATTGCCGAAGAAGGCAGCTCTGTGTCATATCTGGAAGGCTGCACAGCACCGATGTTTGACACCAACCAGCTGCACGCGGCTGTCGTGGAACTCGTTGCCCTCGACAACGCTGAAATTAAATACTCCACGGTACAAAACTGGTACCCCGGAGACGAAAACGGCAAAGGCGGTATTTACAACTTTGTCACCAAGCGCGGGCTGTGTCAGGGAGTCAATTCCAAGATTTCTTGGACGCAGGTAGAAACAGGTTCCGCGATTACCTGGAAATACCCAAGCTGCGTGCTAGTTGGCGATAATTCTGTGGGTGAATTTTACTCCGTTGCGCTGACGAATCATATGCAGCAAGCCGACACCGGAACCAAAATGGTGCATATCGGCAAAAACACCCGCAGCACGATTATTTCCAAGGGAATTTCGGCGGGTAAGTCGGCAAATAGCTATCGCGGTTTGGTGAAAATTGGCCCCAAGGCAAAGGGTGCGAGAAATTATTCTCAGTGCGACTCAATGCTGATTGGCGATAATGCCCAAGCGAATACTTTCCCCTATATTCAGGTGCAAAATAACACCGGAAAAGTGGAGCATGAAGCTTCTACCTCGAAAATTGGGGAAGAACAGCTGTTCTTTTTCTCGCAGCGGGGCATTTCGGCAGAAGATGCTATTTCGATGATGATTAGCGGCTTCTGTAAGGATGTGTTTAATCAGCTGCCGATGGAATTTGCTGTTGAAGCTGATAGGTTGTTGAGCATGAAGTTAGAAGGCAGTGTGGGATAAATGAAACTACAGATAAACACAGATAAACGCTGATAAATTCTCCGTGTTATCTGTGTTTATCTACGGTTGAGTTTCTTTACTCACAAAGGTAAGGCGGGCATTGCCTACCTTTAAGCTGAAATAGAATAAAAAACCGCGAAGACGCTAAGGGTACAGAGGAAGAAGAGAGGAAAGATGATTATTGAAAATAGTGAGGTAATCCTATCTGTTCGGGATCTCACGGCTAATGTTGATGAAACTCCGATTCTTAAGGGTTTGAATCTGGAAGTGAAGGCGGGAGAAATCCATGCCATTATGGGGCCAAACGGTTCCGGGAAAAGCACCTTTTCTAAGGTTTTGGCTGGACATCCGGCGTATGAGGTGACGGGCGGCGAGGTGATTTTCCGGGGGCGAAATCTTCTGGAAATGGAAGCTGAAGAACGTGCTAGGGCTGGGATATTTTTGGCGTTTCAATATCCTTTGGAAATTCCTGGTGTTAGTAATGTGGATTTCCTCAGAGTTGCCTATAATTCCCGTCGCAAGGCTGAGGGGTTAGAGGAGTTGGATGCTTTTGATTTTGATGAATTGGTGCATGAAAAGCTGGATGTGGTAAAGATGAATCCTGCTTTTCTTAGCCGCAGCGTGAATGAAGGGTTTTCTGGTGGCGAGAAAAAGCGGAACGAGATTCTGCAAATGGCACTGCTAGAACCAAAGTTAGCAATTTTGGATGAAACGGATTCAGGGTTAGATATTGATGCGCTGAAGATTGTGGCGGATGGTGTGAATCAGCTGGCAAATGCAGAGAATGCGATGCTGGTGATTACTCACTATCAGCGACTACTGAATTACATCGTGCCTGATTTCGTTCACGTCATGGAAGCCGGACGAATTATTACCAGTGGTGGTAAAGAATTGGCGTTGGAATTGGAATCTCGCGGTTATGAGTGGGTAAGGGAAGAAGAAGCAGCTGAGGTGGGTGCAAAATGACAATTCAAGTAACTTCTATTCCCAATCCAGAAGAAGTTGGGTTAAAGTCTGCTGCGACTAATCGAGATGCCAAGCTGGTTGAGTTGTTAAACTTGTCTCGCAGTCAAGAATTACAGGTACTCGATCCAGAGATGGTTAGCTGGTTGCAAGAATTACGCGATCGCGCTGCTTCCTGGCTACCTCATCTCAAGTTTCCCACTACCCGCGATGAAGAGTGGCGTGTCACAGACATCTCGCCTTTGTTAAAGTTGTCTTTCCAAGCTGCGAAATCTGCGGATGTACCCCAGTCAGCAATTGAAGGATTAACTTTAGCAGAAGCAGCCGAAAGTCGTCTAGTTTTCGTTAACGGTGTTTATGCACCTGCGCTGTCATCTGTTGCTAATCTGCCAGATGGTATATTTGCCGGAAACTTAGCCCAACTGCCAATAACTTATCGCACTCGCATCGATAATTATTTCGCCCAACAAAAGGGGTTTGATGAGGTATTCACCGCCCTGAATACGGCAGGATTAACGGATGCTGCTGTGGTGTGGGTGGCAAAGAATGTGGTAGTAGAAACACCGATTCATTTGCTGTTTCTGTCTACTTTTAGCGATCGCCCGACTCTCTCTCAGCCACGCTGTTTAGTAGTCGCTGAACCTAACTCTCAAGTAACCCTGATAGAAGATTATCTGCCAGTCGGCGACTGGTGTGCGGATAAAACTCATCCGTATTTAATCAATACGGTTACAGAGATTTGGGTAGAAGACAATGCTGAAGTTCGCCACAACCGGATACAACGAGATAGTGGCGCAGCGTTTCATATTGGCAAAAGTGCGATCGCGCAATCTCGTAACAGCCGCTACACTTGCAATGCAGTGAGTTTGGGTGGCAAAATATCCCGCCACAACCTAGAAATTTATCAGTTGGGCGAACAAACTGAAACTACCCTCAATGGTTTAACCATGATCTCTGGGGAACAGATTGGCGATACTCACAGCGCGATTATTCTCAACCATCCCCACAGCACAACTCGTCAATTACAAAAGTGTATTGTGGCTGACAAGGCTCATTCCGTATTTAACGGTAAAGTCTTAGTTGCCAAAGCAGCACAATTGACGGATGCGGGACAATTAAATCGTAACTTGCTGTTGTCGTCTAAAGCGAGAGTCGATACCAAACCCCAACTGGAAATCATTGCCGATAACGTGAAATGTACTCACGGTGCAACAGTAAGTCAGTTAGATGATGAGGAAGTCTTTTACTTGCAAAGTCGCGGTTTAGACAAAGCGAGTGCTAACAACTTGTTAGTTGACGCTTTTGCTATTGAAATAATCAACCAGATTCCCATCGCCTCTCTGCAAACAAGTCTCTCTCGATGTGTCGCTTGTAGAACAGTCGAATAGTGTGGAATAGGTAAGAGGTAATGGGTAATGGAATTTTGAAGAAATAACTTTTACCAGTTACCAATTACCAGTTACCAATTATCAATTACCCATTACTAATTACCAATGACTCTTACCAAAGACAGAACACTAGCCGATAAAGTCCGTGCAGATTTTCCAATTCTGCACCAAGAAGTCAACGGTAAATCCCTAGTTTATCTAGACAACGCCGCTACATCCCAAAAACCTCTAGCGGTGCTAAACGCCATTCGGGATTACTATGAGCAGTACAATTCAAACGTACATCGGGGCGTTCACACCCTCAGCGCCAAAGCTACAGACGCTTATGAAGGTGCTAGAGACAAAGTTGCTGCATTTGTAAATGCTGCTTCGCGTCAGGAAATTATCTACACCCGCAACGCCAGCGAAGCGATTAACTTAATCGCTTACAGTTGGGGAATGAACAATTTGCAGCGAGGGGATGAAATTATTCTCTCCGTAATGGAACACCATAGCAATCTAATTCCTTGGCAGTTCGTGGCGCAAAGAACGGGCGCGGTGCTGAAGTTTGTAGAACTAACGCCAGACGGAATTTTTGATTTAGAACACTTCAAGTCTCTAATTTCAGACAAAACTAAACTGGTTAGCACCGTTTACGTCTCTAACACATTGGGATGTATTAACCCAGTTAAATCGATAGCCGAAATCGCTCACAAATACGGTGCCAAAGTCTTAATTGATGCTTGCCAAGCTGCACCTCACATGGTGTTAGACGTGCAAGCAGTAGACTGCGATTGGCTAGTCGCCTCCGGTCACAAAATGTGCGCCCCGACTGGGATTGGTTTCCTCTACGGTAAGTTAGACCTACTGCGTTCCATGCCTCCCTTCTTAGGCGGTGGAGAGATGATTGCCGATGTATTTCTCGACCATGCTACTTATGCAGATTTACCCCACAAATTTGAAGCCGGAACGCCATCAATTGGGGAAGCGATCGCGCTCGGTGCAGCGGTAGATTATCTTAGTGACATTGGTATGCACAACATCCATACCTACGAAGCCGAATTAACAGCTTATCTCTTCCAACAGTTGCAGCAAATCCCAGAAATCAAAACTTATGGGCCACAACCCACCAGCACCGGAGAAGGGAGAGCCGCACTCGCAGCATTCACGGCTGGAGATGTCCACCCTCACGACTTGTCCACTATTTTAGATCAAGCTGGCATCGCCATCCGTGCCGGACACCACTGTACCCAACCTTTACACCGTTACTTGAAAGTGCAATCTACTGCACGGGCAAGTTTGTATTTCTACAACACCCGCGAAGAGATTGATCTTTTCATAGCATCTTTGAAAGAAGCTGTCGAATTTTTTGGCAGTATCTTCGGCTAAGTCCTAGTGAATGGAATTTGCGGCTACACAAACTAAGTCCGCCTGTGCGGACTTAAAAAACTCAAAGTTTTGAAACCTGCGTAGGCAGGTTAAATCTTGTGTAGCTGCGGTTTCATCTGCCCCTTGTAAGTAATCGAGATTGATTTAATTGAATACTATATTAATAAAATAGATACAATTTTTGGTGCTTTATCTAGTATCCTTGTTGAGTAATTAGTTTCGCTGGATATAAGCTATTTTCAAATTTTTGGAAGGCATTTTAAATTTAAAGTAAGGTTGTCAACTTCAATCGTACTAGCAATTAGGATTAACTACAATTGAATCTTTGGTTTCTAGTTGATTTTCCCATTGAATAAAATATTATTTAACGTTTAAAACTTGGCTTCTATAAAAATTGTATTGTCAATCTTGGCTTCTGTGAAATCAGTATTTTGGAGTTTTGCTTGAGTAAAATTGGCATCAGTTAAATCTGCGCCGCTAAAGCTTGTGTGGCTTGTAGCAAAGGTGATGGCATAGCCACACAGAAAGCCTATAGGCACTAAGATTACAGAAGTCACATAATAATCATCCAAATTAAAATGGAATAATCCCCCAATGAGAAGGGCGATAACAAAACTTATCAACGGTACAAGTGTAGTAATTCTCCCTAATTTTATGGGAATAACTCCAGATAGGGTATGCAGTAAGACAAAAAATAGATAAAATAGATGGTCGAATCCATTCAAACCAGCATTTTTAAATGCTACTATCATTGAAAATAACATTAATAGCAATTTTAATCTTTGCGTTGGCTCGGTTATGAATAATTCAACTAATGTTAAAATAGTTAATAGTAGGATAACGGGAATCGCTATTAATACAAATAATTCAATTATAAAAATTATTCCTGACGCATATTCATATAATTTTGGAGTTTCAAATAAAATCCCTAAACACCCACCTAATAAAGCCGTGATCGCGCTGATCTTTAACAATTTAATCCTATCTCGACGGCTTGCTTTGACTGTTGAAACGGCGCTGGCTCCAGCGAGAGTTCCAATTAGAGCAGCAAGCTTTCCTATATACACGTCACCCTCCAAAAATAAAGGAATAAACCTTTCTGAGTAGGGGTCATCTAAAATATTCTCTACTTTATTTAAGGTAACTGAACTAAACGCCAGAGCCAGGATAGCAGTACCCAGCCCAAATTGCGTGAGAGTTCCTATCCTAATTGCTCTTTTTGCACTAATCTTGCTAATAGAAGTTTTAGCTAAAATTCTTGCCCCTAGAACAACCCCAGGTAGGATTAACATTGCTCCTAAAGATACCGTTAACAGCTCCGCTACATCTGCGATGGCTTGACCAGTAACCGCAGCATTTGTTGTGATTTTATTCACTAAACTAGCTAAAATAGTAGCCGCAACCAGTAGAATAACGCCTAAGAGCAAGATTAACCAAGGCGATCGCAGTCCTCCTTTAACGCGGCTGAAATTAGCACCTGTGAGAATAGCGTTGCTGAAATCTGCACCTCGGATATCAGCATTGCTGAAGTTTACACCTCTAAGGTCTTGACCTATAAAACAGCGTCCTCGGAGGTTTTGACCAGAGAAATTTTGAGCCATGAAGCGCAGTGGAACATACTTGTTATCGGTTCAGTTGTAGCACGTTTGTGAATTCTGCTTTGATAGTAGCGATCTCCCTCCGAACTCACCACAATATAAGTATTGTGCGATCGCTTCTTAGTTTCAGACTAGGGAGTGATTACAGCTTCCTCCTGAACTTGACACAATCGCTACAAAGGGCTAGCAGGTCTGGTGGAGCGAAGGGAAGGGGAATGGTTATTAAATCTTGGATGGTGATTGGGGGCGTGACTCTTTTAGTGGCGATGGGGAGTAACATCATTACGCCAAATGATGTTAAGTGGTTCAAACGCCTGCAACGACCGAGGTGGTTAACATTTGAGCCATTAATTCCGCTCATCTGGACAGTCGTTTTTATTTGCGGTGCTTGGTCAGCTTATATTGTCTGGGAACGCACCAAAAATTGGGGACTAATGGCGTTCTATCTTTTAGTAGAAATTGCAATTGTCGCCTACAACCCAATGATGTTGAGGTTACGCAGTCTAAAAGTTGGCACGATTATTGGTGCAATTGGTTCCGTTTTAGGTTTAATTTTGGCAGTAACAGTCTTGCCGATTTCCGGATGGGCGTCTCTGTTGCTAGTTCCCTATGTGTTGTGGAGTCCCATTGGAACTTTTACCACATGGAAAATGATGCAGCTCAATCCTGGCGATGCTTAGAGACGGGAACTCCCCCTCCTGCCCGCTTCTTGCTAGGTTGCGATGAGTTGTACCAGCGCAAGGGTTTCACTTCTGTTGAAGCATCGGGTTCCATTATTTCGCGGACTGCTTGACACAAGATTGCTGAGTACTGCCGTGCAATAATCTCTGGGGTGAAGTTTGACTCCAAGTAGTGACGCCCTGCACGTCCCATTCGACTGGCTAATGGGGGAGAATTCGCTAAACTCTGAATAAAGTTAGCTAAACCGTTCGCATCTTCATTGTTGAAAGCAGCGCCACACTTGGCTTCAGTGATCAGCTGGCGAAGATAGGAATGGGGTTCGCAAATGACAGCAAGGGGACGCCCTGCGGCTAAGGCGGCGTAAAGCTTACTGGGCACGACTAATCCTTCCATTCCAGGGCTAATGCTGACTAAAGACAAATCGCAAGCGGTAAGGGAATAAGGTAAATTCTGCTTATTTTGATAGGGCAAGAAGCGACAATTGCGTAAACCCATCATGCTGACTTTATTGATACAAGTTTGACGCTTGGCACCATTGCCAATAAAGACAAATTGAATGGGTTCATTTTCCAAGAGTCTGGCTGCTTCCAGAATAGTATCCATATCATGGCAACGCCCCATATTCCCGGAATAGAGGATAGTAAAGGTATCAACTAGATTAAACTCTTGGGCAAACCAATTATCCTGCTTGGGAATGGGTACAATCCGCTCTGGATCAGCCCAGTTATGAATTACAGAAATCTTATTAGCAACCTCTGGGCATTTGGTGGTGACGCGATCTTTCATTGAGGGGCTGAGGACGATAATTCTTTGCGCGTTTTTCCAAATGCAGCTGTTAATAAAATCCCACAATCGAACTAACCAGTTTTGGGGACGAACGACATTTAGCTCGACGGCAACATCGGGATATAAATCGTAGAGTAGACAAACATAGGGAACCCCAAAGCTTAAGTTCGCTAAGTACCCGAGAATCGGCAAGAAGGGGGGCGCAGTGGTGAGGAGCAAAACATCGCCTCGCCCAGCCGTCTGAAGTAGATGAATCCCAGAACGCACGCAGAATAATAACCCATTGATGGCTTTGCCGCGAATTCGCTGGGGCCACATTCGAGAAGTGCGCGATCGCTGCACGACAACTTTATTACAATGCTCAATCGCGGGTGCAGAGTGCTTTTGGAAGGCGTACCCTGGCTGTCCGGTAAAAATTTGCACCGGCAAACCCAGTTGTCCTAAGTTAGCGGCTAGCTCTTCAATCAGCTGCCCAGTCGCTGCGTAGTCTGGTGGATAAAACTGCGTAATGATAGACAGTTTTATAGGCATTAAAGGAGCCAACGATTCTCGGCTCAATGAGCTTGGCTCTGGAAACCCGCCCCTACCAATATGCTCTTCTGAAATGTTCCCGTTGCTCATGCCGCCTCGCTGACTTCGTAGGGATATGGTGTAATTTACGTTACTGCCGTGCAGTATTGACAATTCGCTCGTAGACCGGCGGATGAGCTAAAGCCAATCAAGAGCTGGAATTTTCCACGTTTTGGCGGTTAATCGCCGTGTACATAAAAATATACTTATCTATCTGCCACAAATTATCCTGCTTCCATCCGAAATCACCTGTAAAGACTGATTAGAGACTCCCTATAGATTGATGTCGCCTCTCCAAAGGAGGAGTCCATTTCACACTTTTTATACATGATGCCATTCGGTAGATGATTATTCATCGATCGGAGTTTGGAGTATCTTTCGAGCATATCAACTAGATGTAAAACACGTTCTGCCATGTATGTGATGGTTTAAAGGCAGGTAATCAGGATCGTCGATGTGCTTAGGGTAGGGTGTTTAGGAGAGTAGCTGAATCCGGAACCCCGCTCCAACCCTTGTGAATAAAAATTTATTCTCGATCTTCCCTTGCAAAAGCAGGCAGATAGAGGGGATAGGGGGAGCGAGAAATCCTACTTGTCTTCTTAACGAGGGATTTTAAGATGAATGCAGTACCTGTTCGTAACGAGATCCGGCGCTTTCCCAGGTGTATTCTGTTTCGATGAGCGATCGCGCATTTTTCGATAACTGCTCTCTGAGATCCGCATCTTCAAACAACTTAGCGATCGCATCCACATACTCTTCCACCCGATTAGCGCGTAACGCGCGTAACGGCACACTTTCCCCGTCCACCGCTAATCCTTCCAAACCGCGATCGCTTCCCACCACGGGCACTCCACCTGCCATTGCCTCCAGCGTTTTGTTTTTGATCCCAAACCCTGTCCGCATCGGCACCACGCAGACGCAAGACTTGTGCAAATACTCTGCCATTGAAGGTACGCGCCCCGTAACCGTAATCCCAGGACGCTTCCCTAAATCTACAACTTCCGTTCCAGGACGAGCGCCCACCAGTTCCAGCGTTGCATCCGGATACTGCTTCTGAACCTCCGGGAACACCTCCAAACTAAAAAAGCGCACCGCATCAATATTCGGCGTGTTATCCATCGCCCCAACAAAAATTAATCGGTGTCCCCCCGGATCGGCGGAACGCATCGGAAACTGAGTAAAATCTACCCCATTCGGAATAACTTGAATTTGGGCGTTGGGATTAAATTCCTGAATTTGTTGCTTATCTTCCTCCGTCGTCACCACAATTGCCGAAAATTTAGAACAGTAGCGCTGCTCATAGCGGCGCAACAGCGGCAAATTCAGCTTGTCTCGCAATGGCTTCTCAGATGTCCCCGTTTCCAGCTGGTTCTTGCACGTCCCGTAGACAGAACTATGAATATTCACCAACGTCCGCAGCGCTGAGGTTTTCCCATCCTTGCGCCGCCACTCAGGACGCACATAGATTTCATTCACGCAATGTTCGCAAGTAATCGCCTCAAACTTGCCAGCAGCAACTGCTTCATCCACCCATTTCTGAATCTCTGGCGAGTAGAGAGACAGCACGCTGGGGGGTGTTCCCTCCTGCAAAAACGTACTGAAGCGCCGCAGTTTCCCCAACACGCCTCCTTGAGAACTTTCCTGTGGACGCGGAAAAACCACCAACTCGTCCACCCACTCTTGCAGTCCTTTTATTTCTTCGTCCGTAACATCTCCACTGCGCTGCGTAATTAGAGTAATCGCATGGCTAGACTTGAGATACTTGAGTAAATTAAACGTCCTTACTTGCGTTCCCCCCCGTGTTGGCGGATAGGGAAAGGTGGAAGAGAGCATTAAAATCTTCATCGTAGACTGAGCGTTTGGTTAGATTTTACGGAGAGGGATAATATCGATACTATAGACTTTCGCCTCATACTAGACTTGCCAGAGCGTGTCTCTACTGCGTAAAAATAATCAGTAACAACTTCAGCTTATGCCCAAAGTTAGCATTTCCATCCCTACCTACAATCGAGCTAATTTGTTGCCTTATGCAGTAAATAGCGTACTGGCTCAAACTTATACAGATTTTGAACTAATCATCTGTGACGATGGTTCTACTGATGACACCCCAGCAGTAGTGAGTCAATGGAACGATCCGAGAATTCGCTATATCCGGCACCCGGTTAATATTAAGCGCAGTCGAAATATGCGTTCTGGTTTTGATGCCGCTGGTGGAACTTATTTTATTAAATTTGACGATGATGATGCGTTAACGCCTGAATTTTTAGAAAAAACGGTAGCTGTTTTAGACGCTAATCCAACCATAGATTTTGTTTGTACAAACCACTGGATTATAGATGCCAGGGGAGAAAAAAATGAATCAGCTACTTTAGAAAATTCTGCTAAGTGGGGGAAGGACAAACTTAACGAGGGAATGATTCCCGATCTAATTACGGAAACTTTCCAAAAACAAAGCTTACAGGTTGGTTCTACGCTCTTTCGGATCGAGTGTTTGAAGGAAGTGGATTATATGCGCCCGGAAGCAGATGGCTGTGAGGATTTTGATTTACTGGTGAGGTTAGCGATCGCAGGCAAGAATGGATACTTCCTACCAGAATTTTTGATGGAATATCGAATGCATGGCGGTCAAACCAGCCTAAAACAAAATATTCACTTTTTGAAAGCAAAATCCTTCTGCCTAACTAGTTACAAATTCCCGGAGCAGCAATTAGAAAAAGCCCGATTAAATAAACTTGCCGGAACCCGGAAAGCGCTGGGTTTAAGACTGATTGAAAATGGCGAAACTTCAGAAGGACGAAAACTTTTGCAAGAATCTAGTCAAATTTTGGGGAGTTCGCGTCAAGCAACCTTTGGGATTGTGCTGTCTTATTTGCCTACCAGCTTGCGACAATTCGCTCTCCAAACTTTTCGTCGAATCCGTCCCAAAGATTACGCTGAGCAAGTTCGAGAAGCGGCTAATTGATGAGGAAGTTAATTGGAGCGATCGCTGTTCCCAGCTAGGTGGCGAAACACCGCGTTTAATGCGTTTCACCAAGTTAAATAATGAGGTTATTAGTTACTTTCGACTTGCATCAGCTTTGTTAAGAGCTGTAATAAATTGCTCTTTTTTTGTCATTTTTGTACGTCCTTCTATATTCCGTTCTTTCGCGATTGATTTTAGCTGCGAAAGTTTCATTATATCGTAGTCTGGTTTTTCAATTGGAGTCTTATCACCTTCCTTCTGTTCTACTTTTTCTGGCTGATTCAGGAGCGGTTCAATTTTTTGAACAAATTCATCAATATGTTCGCTGATCCTACTGCTAATCAGTTGAAGTTTTCTATCTATCAAACTTTCAATTTCAGGCAATAAACTTTCAAATTGTATTACCTTATTTGATGATTCAACCGTATTTAAAGGCTGTGTGTCAGCAACTTGGGATTCATTATTAAAATCTCGATTTCTCAGGACTTTAATCTGATCCATGAGAACTTCCTCATTTTCTGATTCAATAATGAAAGCTCCAATCATTTCTCCTTTACGGGGATCTATCTCACGAGCCTTAACAGCGGCGTAGTATTCAAAGTGTCCGTTAACTACCTCATAAGATTCCAAGCTGGTTCTGCGAATAACTGGGGGATTAATAATACCTTCAGCTTTTAAAATTAACTCAGCAGTCCGCTTTAACTCATCCTCTAAAAATTCTGAACGGAGAACATTAGAGTTTATTTTTTTAACTGCTACAAGCGAAATAGATAATTTCATGCAGTTAGTCCTATTTCTCGCAAAACTTCTCTGGCTAGTAAATCGAATTCCTGAGCGGAGGTAGAATCCGGCTTGAAATCAATCACCGATATTGGATCTGGTATTTCCCTGTTACCTACAATCTGCATTCTTTCGGTACATTTTGCCAGTTCCTCTCTTTCATAAATAACGTTTTCCATTACTTTCAAATCGTAGCGCTTGGGAATCACTTCTAAGCGTTTTGGTAAGGTATATTGCACAAATCTGGAATTGGTAGATATTTTACAAGGAAGAACACCTAAGATTTCAATGGGTGGTTTTTTGAGAAATTTCCTATACCCATTAATTGTTTTAACAAAATCTTTGACGTTTACTAAACCTTGATTAGCAAACGGTTTTAGATCTGAAGGAATAATTAGATAGTCAGCTGTAATTAAGGCAATTCTGGCATAAAGGTTTAAAGATGGTGGCGTATCAATAATTACAACATCATATTGATCTTCTACTGCTTTTAGTTTTTGCAAAAGCATTATTTTACTAGAATCTTGTTGATTTAGCTCGGTTTCGTATGACATTAAACTGATGTGGGAAGGCAACACATCAATTTCCGGGTTACTATACTGAGATTTCTTAGCAACTTCGTTTATAGGATAAAACTCTTCTGACTGTAATAGATGACGAACATTGCAATCTTTTAGCTCATCTAGTTCTTCATCATCAAATTTTGCTAAACCTGCGGCAAAGGTAGTGTTAGCTTGACTATCTAAGTCAACAATCAGGACTTTTTTGCCTTTCTTTCTGATAGCAGCGGCTAGGTTAACAACGGTTGTTGTTTTGCCTACGCCGCCTTTGTTGTGGTAAACCGCAATTGTTTTCACAGTATGTTGCCTTTCTTGTTGAATAATTGGTGTGGATCTGAGTTGAGAATTAATTAATTCAGGTTGTAATGTTTTTTCCTCTACCAAAGGTTCATTTTGAGCGTTTTCAAGATTAATTTTGATATTGGTTGGATCTTCAGTAGTTTTTTCGTTTAAGTTATTTCTACCAATAATAGTTTTTATATTGTCTATTTTAGAGCTAATCTCTCTGCCAGAACAGTGAAAAACTAGCTGAATATTATCCTGATTTTTTTTGTAAATTCTAAGTTCCTTGCCATTCGTTAACAATCCATATTCTACATTCAAACTCATTAAGTAGCGCTTAAGTCTGCCAGTATGTCTATTTAAGTTTTGATCGGGATGCTTTGCTTCCATTACAACGCTTAATGGCGAGTTGTCATCCAACACAAATGGGATGACTTGCGCTGCAAATGCCAAAAAGTCTAATCGAATACTGCCAACGGCAATCTCTTGATGCCAAGTTTCTGGAGTATATCCTAGCTGTGGCAGCAGATATTGAACGATGAGTTTACTTTCTACTTCACTCTCATTTCGGCAAAGCTCAGGGTTGAAGTTCAATTGTGTTCTTCCTCTCCACGGCACTCATTGAAACCTTAAACCTATCTGATTGTCCTCAGAGCGAGGTTTTTCGTATTAGGGTATTGACCGCTTCTTAAGGACATGGGTCAAGTTCCTTTTAAAGTTTAGCGTCTGCTCAACTGGCAGTGGCAAAAGTGAGTTGGATGCGATCGCTCTGTATGTATGCTGCTATCCGAAGAAACGATCGCATCCTTGCACTAAACAACAAATTAACCCCGTTTCAATAGCCCAGAGAAGCTATTCTTCAGCTTATCGATCGTTGCTTGAATCGCGTTCGGGACAGATGGCTGAGGAGGAACGGCAACTTGGATTGGCTCATCTGCATATTCAGAACCCTTGAGGCGGTAGCCGTATTCCAAATTGTTCTGGTTCTTGCGGAGGACGGGAAATAGACGGAAGGCTCCTTGGCGTAAGTCTTCTTGGGTGTCGAAGATGGCTTGATTAATCTTACTGGTGCGATTCACCGCTAAGGAACCGACTGGAAACCAGTTTTTTTTACCTTGGATGCGAATGTAAATATTGAATTCGGGTACTCCGTCCCCCTTCATCTTGTCGTACTGCTTGGATGCTTCGGCGCGTTTGGCGGAGCTTTTGGGAGTTTTTTTGGTTTTTTGAACTTTGCCAAATCCACTATTAGTTGTCATAGATATTGATTGCTCTTTTGCTTTATTTATAAAAGTTTACATAATTTTCAGAAATCTGGGAGAGTTGATTTAAGCGCAAGTTCTGGGCAAACGCTGTAGGGTAAGAGAAGCGATCGCACGTGCCATCGCTATTCTGGAGAGATTCCGCTTTGATAGGCGATATCCGTGGCGCACGGAACACCGCGATCCCAAATCGTCGCAACTCTCATATCGCGCTATTGCCTTACGACGGCGAATCCAAGATTATTATTAAGGCTGTAACAGTTGACCAGGGATTGAGTGACTGCGATTCGCTTTGTATTTAGCGGGGCGTAGGCTTGAGAGGAGCTAACAAATGGGATATGTAATTGCAACGGTAAACATGAAAGGCGGCGTCGGTAAGACGACTCTCAGTGTCAACTTGGCGACTTGTTTAGCCAAACATCATGGGAAACGGGTTCTAGTCGTCGATTTAGACACGCAAATCAGTGCTACGCTCAGCCTGATGTCCCCACAGGACTTTGGAAAGAGCCGGAAAGAGAAACGCACGTTGAGACAGCTGGTTTATAAAGCAGTTAGACCCGATAGTCCAACCAATCTTTCAATCCAAGATATTATTCAGCCTTACGTTTGCACGGTTAAAGGGCTGGATTTATTGCCGGGGGATATCGATCTCTACGATGAATTTTTAGTGTCTGAGATGCTCCATGAAAGAGCGCTAAGGGATGGCAATAGTAACTTCATTCAAGTTTGGAATGAGTTTGAAAAGCAATTAGTCAGAGGGATTTTACAGCCGATAATTAAAGATTACGACTTCATTATTCTGGACTGCGCTCCTGGCTACAATCTTTTGACTCGTAGTGGGATTGTCGCTAGTAATTTCTACTTGCTGCCAGCTAGACCAGAACCTTTATCCGTTGTAGGAATTCAACTGCTAGAAAGACGGATTAATAAGCTCAAAGAAAGTCATAATTTGGATGGCTTACTCAATCTCCGCCTGATGGGAATTGTCTTTATTATGTCAGGGAACATTCTGAGTGGAAGATATTACCAGCAAGTGATGCAGCGAGTTACTGAAGATTTTACCCCGGCTCAAATTTTCAAAACCCGCATTCCAATGGATGTAAATGTCTCTAAGGCAGTTGATAGTTTTACCCCGGTGAGTCTCAACAACCCCAATTCATCTGGCTCTAAAGCATTCCTTAAGTTAACGCAAGAGTTTTTACAGAAGTTACAAGTTTCTGGTGGTATCTACCAGGCTCCAGAAGCCAAGGTGAACTTAGCCAACCTCGATTGAAGATTCGTAATGAGCGGTTAACGGTGGATTGATTAACCTCCGATTTTTTGGGGTAGGGGCTTTTTCTGTGCCATGCCCCTACTTAATCCACGTTCCGAAGGTTCCTATCGCCCTAGGATTCTCTGCTACGGACTTGTATGGGTTTCGTGGATGCGACGCTCGTATCCTTCATACCCGCGATTCCCACTTAACTTTGTTTCATAATCTGAATAGTAGCTCTCTCCAACAACATGAATTTTGGTTTCATTTACTGGTGCTTCTGGAGATGCCTGCTAAAGTAAAAATATGAAGCTAAAAAGCTTCCCTGACAGATTCTACAGCGCGGTTCACATACGACTTGAGAGGTAAAAACGCTGTTTCATTTAACATCTGTCTCATCCAACAACAGCAGCACTCATCCAGAAGCCTGATATTTCCTAAGCTAGTGACTAGGGAGCGATGCAACTAAACTTTGTAAGTTAGTTCAACTCCACGTCGAATTGCCCATAAGAGGAAATCACTTAGCGAGTCTGGTTGGAGTGCTGTTGTTGTTTTAAAGATTTAAATTTAATGAATCCAGCATTTCCAAACAAGGAAGCAATTCAAAAGTAATGCGATCGCTTGCAACAAAATGTCTGTAGCAGGCAAATTATAAATTTTGCCTGCGTTTGTGTACTCAAGCGTCGTAAATTGTTTCGTCTTCCTTACGCCACGCCGGATCGACAATGCAGATAAACACCAACGGTTCAGTTCCGCAACTGTGAATAAATTGCTTGGCATTCGGCGGAATATAAACCATATCTCCAGGTTCTACCAACTGGGTTTCTTCATCAATGTGCATCTCACCAGCACCGCTAAGGATGTAGTAAACCTCGGAAGTTGTTAGCGAGTGCGGCGTTGAAGTTTGTCCCACCGGCAGAATCGCGTGAGCCAAGCTGTAACGCAATTCTACCGGCTGTTTATCTGGATGCAATAACTCCCTCAACTGAGTGGCATCACCGGCAATAAATTCTTCGCAGTCATGGAGCTTTTGAATTAGCATTCTCGATTCAGAGAGTAAAAAAACACCCGCAGTAATCTTACCCAAAAATTACGGGTTTAAAGCCCCGTCCTTCTAGGGCGATTTTTCTGTGTTTATAGCAATAAGTTGCTATAAACACAGTAGGATATTCCCATGATTGTATTAGAGTTCAAGTTAAAAGGTAGACATGAGCAGTATCGGGTCATTGACGACATGATCCGAACCGCGCGGTTTATCCGCAACAAAGCACTCCGGTACTGGATGGACAATCAAGGAATTAAGCTCTCTGACCTCTACAAACAATGTGCTGTATTAGCCAAAGAGTTTGATTGGGCAGGCAAGCTTAACTCAATGGCGCGTTCAGCCGAGGCTTGACGCGCCCTGATTGCAATTCAACGTTTCTTTGCTAATTGCAAAGCGAACTCGCCTGGGAAGAAAGGATTCCCGCAGTTCAAGAAGTGTACTCGCTCTGTAGAGCACAAGACTAGCGGGTGGAAGCTTTCTTCCGATAAGAGACACTTGACTTTCACGGATGGCTTTAAAGCTGGAACGTTTAAGTTAGTCGGCTCTCGCGACCTATATTTCTACGCTTCCGAAGAGATTAAGCGAGTGCGGGTAATCCGTCGCGCTGACGGCTACTACAGCCAGTTCTGCATCAATCTAGAACGAGTAGAAGAAATCGTTCCTACGGGCAAAGCGGTTGGGCTGGATGTGGGATTAGCCCATTTCTACACCGACAGCACAGGAGAAACTGTTCCAAACCCTCGCCATCTTCAAAAAAGCGAGAAAGCCCTGAAGCGCTTGCAACGAAGAGTTTCGAAGAAAAAGAAAGGATCAGCCAACCGCCGGAAAGCCATTAATCGGCTAGGAAGAAAACACCTAAAAGTCAGTAGACAGCGTAAAGACTTCGCCGTAAAAACGGCGTTGTGCGTGGTGAAATCTAGCGATTTCGTAGCCTACGAAGACTTGCAGGTGAAGAATATGGTGAAAAACCACAAGCTTGCCAAAAGCATTAGTGATGCAGCTTGGTCACAGTTCGGCCAATGGTTGCAGTATTTAGGGAAGGTGTACGGAAAAACAGTAGTTGCTGTTGCTCCTCAATATAAGTAGCTAGGATGATTTAAACCTAAAACGCTCTAACGTATATCCCCCTTGTTCACTCCGTGATTCCATGCCGTCCATTACAGCAAGGGCTAAATCATATTCATTGTCGAAC
>NZ_JAMPKG010000056.1:0-27575 GCF_039962015.1 Trichocoleus sp. AS-A1
TGTGCATTTAAGCGGATCATGTGGGCGCGGTCGCGCGTCCGTTGCGGCACGGTTTGAGCAACTCGCAACTCGCTTAACATTGAGTCCTCTGCTTCGCTTAAGATAATCCGAATAGGAGCAGGCATAAATAATGGAAAACTTCGTTTAGGGGCTTTATGCCATCTTATATTTAATTAGTCCCAGCTACTTAGTTCTGCGATTGCTCTTTCGTAGTACCCCAGTGGCGTTTTCCAGTCACCAGCACCAGCTTTACTCATAAAAAACCTCTTTCTTATTTTATGTATCCTCTTTATCTGTCAAAAATCGCTGCGACTTCTCAGGCTTTAGCAAAAGAGGTTCGGTAGAATTATAAGTCTTGATTGTTCCGCGCCAAAACTCACAAAGTACGCCATATTTAAGCCAATCTTGAATAGCTATCCTTTTCAACTCCGGAGATTTTTTCACTAAAGCAGCCATCATCGCTGCATTGTGTTGAAGTTGCCCATAAATCTTCAGTACATCGTCAATAGAACTTTTCTCATTCAACTTGCTCAATTCATAGCATTCGCTTAGTTCATAAAGTTCAATATCCGAAAGCCTAGCACCCGGCTTCAATCCAATTTTGAGCCTCTGTCTACATTTATCAAAAGGATTCGGCAAAGCGTGAGCTAAATGCTTCTTTAACTCATTCCGAATCTGTTCAAGTTTCCCGTCTATCGCTTCGTCTATCTTATCTACAAGCTGATTAGCATCTTTAAATAATTTTTCTTCTAGCAAATTAATTTCCGCCAACATTGGTGCGATTAACTTGTTATTAATTTCTCCGGGAGTAAATTGACTACCTAACTTTAAGGCTTCCATTACTACTAAAGAAATTTGGTTGATTCGATTTTCTAAATAGTTGTCAGCTATTCTGATAGTTTCTCTTACATCTCTAAGCGCTGCTACTCGCACTTGATTAATGTTTTCTAAAGCATCCTTTACTTTTTCATCACTCTGGTTGAGTAGAGATTCGATATCACCTATCGTCTTAGTTTCTAATTCCTCCATTTCATTTTTTGCTTGTTTGATTCGGTTTTGAGCTATGTAATCAAGCTTGTCAGCTAAAGGATATAGTTTTTCATCAAACAATTCACCTATTTCTTTCCCTGCCGATTTTACGAAATCCTGCGAAACGTTTTTAGAAGCACGTTCTAATTTTTTAATAAAATCTCCAAAGAGCCATCCCAGCATTTCTTACCATCCTTGCATCGCTAAGCTGGCAGCAAACTTCATCAAAGTCTATCTCACTAGCTGCTTTTGCGGTTTCAGTACAAATACTGAAAAACCCGATTTCTATAAGAAACCGGGTTTTTAGAAACGCGATAAAACGACATTTCTACACAAAATCAGAGAGGGGGCTAAAATGCGTCAAGCCACTTATCGATAATGAAGTTGATAATGCTAATCTACACATTAAACCGGAACAGCATTACATCGCCTTCTTTGACAATATATTCCTTCCCTTCACTACGGACTAAGCCTTTTTCCTTCGCAGCATTCATGGAACCAGTTGTTACTAAATCTTGGTAAGCAACTGTCTCCGCCCGAATAAAACCGCGTTCAAAATCAGAGTGAATGACTCCTGCTGCTTGGGGTGCTGTCATTCCGGCATGAATCGTCCAAGCGCGAGTTTCTTTTGGACCAGTTGTAAAGTAGGTACGCAAGCCTAAAAGTTCGTAAGTGGCGCGAATCAGAGATTTTAATCCGCCTTCTTCCACTCCAAGAGAACCCAGAAATTCAGCTTTATCTTCTTCTGGCAATTCGACTAATTCCGCTTCCACTTGGGCAGAAACAATGACGACTTGTGCGTTTTCTTGAGCCGCAATTTCCCGCACTTGTTCTACATATTTATTGCCTGTTGCCAAATCATCCTCAGAGACGTTGGCAGCATAAATAATTGGTTTGCCTGTGAGCAATCCTAATCCTTTGAGCGATTCAGCTTCTTCTTCATTTAAGTTAGCCCGCCGCGCTGGTTTGCCTTCATTTAATAAAGCGCTCAATTTTTCTAGCGCAGCGAGTTCAATCTGTCCTTCTTTGCTAGTACGGGCAGCTTTGCGAGTGCGCTCAATACGTCGCTCTACTTGAGATAAATCTGCTAAAGCCAGCTCCAAATTAATAATGTCAATATCTCGCGCTGGATCAACAGATCCGGCAACGTGGATAATGTCATCATTCTCGAAACATCGCACTACATGAACAATGGCATCAACTTCTCGAATGTGGGACAAAAATTGATTACCCAGTCCTTCCCCCTGACTAGCACCTTTCACTAAACCAGCAATATCCACAAACTCAACCCGTGTCGGGATAATTTGCGCCGAACTGGAAATATTCGCCAGGGCGTTTAACCGTTCATCTGGCACCGACACGACACCAACATTGGGTTCGATGGTGCAAAAAGGGAAATTGGCAGCTTCAGCCTTGGCATTGGCAACCAAGGCGTTAAATAAGGTAGATTTTCCGACGTTGGGAAGTCCGACAATTCCGGCTCTAAGCATCTTAGTTCAAGAGGTAAAACTGGGTAGAATCAATTAGATAGGTTCAGGAATCGGTTGAGGAATCGGACCTGGAACCGGCTGGGGAATGGGCGCTGGCACTGGCTCTGGCACAGGTGAGGGAATCGGCTGGGGAACGGGGGCTGGCACTGGCTCTGGCACAGGTGAGGGAATGGGTTCTGGTACAGGTCCCGGTACGGGTTCTGGTACTTCTGGCGGCGATCCAGGAATCGGATTAGGCTCCGATCCGGGGATCGGGCTGGGGATGGTTGGTTGGGGGATAGGATTAGGACTGGGATTAATCATGGCGATCGCATTGAACAATTTAACCCTATCAAAATAGGTAAGAACGCATAACAATGACATCCCCCGGAATAACGACATTCCGTGACACTTACACTTGAAGATTCATCCAACCGCATCCAAACTCATTACTGTAGCAGGTATTGAGAACGCATTAACTCGTCTGCGATCGCTTTTCGATGCAAGTTGAACTGCCCCTACGAAATTGTTGGGCAGAAACGATCTATCCTAAACCGGCAAAGGCAAAAAGCGCTCGGATTTTCTCCCCCGCTTAGCTTCCGGATATCACCGATTTTAGAAAAATTTCCAGCATGGATTTTATCCCAGGGTCTCAAACAACTACCCCATTAGTGGACGCCCTTCAAGCGTGCGCCAAGAAGCATCATGCACCCTTTTACACGCCCGGGCACAAGCGGGGGCAAGGAATTTCCCAGCGGTTAGCGGATTTGCTCGGAACCGCCGTGTTTCCAGCAGATTTACCAGAATTACCGGAGTTGGATAACTTGTTTGCCCCAGAAGGCGTGATCCAAGAAGCCCAGGAACTGGCAGCGGCGGCGTTTGGGGCAGAACGCACTTGGTTTTTGGTCAATGGTTCGACTTGTGGATTAATGGCGGCAATTTTAGCTACCTGTGGTGAGGGAGACAAAATTATTCTGCCTCGGAATATTCATTCCTCGGCAATCCACGGCTTAATCCTTTCGGGTGCGATTCCGATTTTTGTGAATCCAGAATACGACCTGGAGCTAAATATTGCCCACAGCATCACCCCATCGGCGGTAGCAGATGCCCTGCAACAGCATCCGGACACCAAGGCGGTGATGATGGTTTACCCGACTTACTATGGCGTTTGCGGGGATATCAGAGCGATCGCGCAAATTGCTCATCAGCACGGTATCCCTTTGCTCGTAGACGAAGCCCACGGTGCCCATTTTGCCTTTCATCCAGATTTGCCCACTTCTGCCCTCGCCGATGGAGCCGACTTAACGGTACAATCCACCCACAAGGTACTGGGGGCACTCACCCAGGCATCAATGCTGCACGTCCAAGGCAATCGAGTTAATTGCGATCGCTTGAGCAAAGCTTTACAACTGGTACAATCTACCAGCCCGAGCTATTTGTTGCTGGCTTCGCTGGATGCAGCGCGTCAGCAAATGGCATTGCACGGGGAAGCGCTAATGGCGAAAACCTTACAGTTAGCTGAGGAAGCGATTACCCAAATTAGCCAAATTTCTGGGTTATCCGTGTTAAAAACTGCCAAAACACCGGGTTTTGTTGCCCTTGACAAAACCCGGCTGAGTGTTAAGGTTTCTGACTTAGGTTGGACGGGATTTGAAGCGGATGAAATTCTCCATCAACAGCTAGGCGTGACTGCTGAGTTACCATCGCTGCACAGTTTGACTTTTATCATCAGTTTGGGAAACACTCCATCTGATATTGTGCAGATGGTATCGGCACTCCGAATTTTAGTGCAGGAGCGATCGCCCACCACATCAATAGCCCCATACCTGGATGTCTTCACCCGGTGGAAAGCTGAATTTCTCCAGATTCATCCTTCATCCTTCGTGCTTCATCCTTCAATTTCCCCTCGCCAAGCATTTTTTTCCCAAACCCAAACGCTGCCAGTGGAAAAGACTGTAGAACGCATCAGCGCCGAACTCATTTGTCCCTATCCACCTGGAATTCCCGTGTTGATGCCTGGAGAAGCGATCGCTCCCTCCGCCTTGGATTACCTGCAACAGATTCTCGCCTTGGGTGGAAGTATTACGGGTTGTAGCGATCCGACCCTCAAAACGTTAAAGGTTGTTCGCTAATTGGAGACAGGCTTAAACTCAAAACTTAGACGCGAGCGATCGCCTCTCTAGTACTCAAAACTTCAGACGTGAGCGATCGCGTCTCTACTACTCAAAACTTAAAACTTTCTATGTGGCCCTACGTAACTCCTGGTATCCCAGATGACCTCTTCGAGCGGTTGCCCGGTATTCCCCTCAGCAAGCGCGAGGTGCGGTTGCTGTTGATTTCCTTACTCAGACTCAAACCCGATTCTGTGTTGTGGGATATTGGCGCGGGAACCGGCACGATCCCCGTAGAAACCGGCTTATTATGTCCGAAAGGTCGAATTATTGCCGTAGAACGCGATGAGGAAGTGGCAAGTTTGATTCGTCGTAACTGCGATCGCTTTGGGGTTCGTAATGTCGAAGTCGTTGAAGGAAGCGCCCCAGAGTGCCTAAAAGACTTACCCGTTCCCCCCCATCGGGTTTGCATCGAAGGCGGACAACCCATCAAGGATATTCTCAAGGTCGTTTGGCAATACTTAGAACCGCAAGGTAGGGTGGTTGCAACGGCGGCTAATCTAGAAAGTCTCTATGCCGTTTCCGAAGGCTTCGCCGAATTACAAGCTCGAAATATCGAGGTGGTTCAATCTGCCGTCAATCGTTTGGAAACGCGAGGCACCCATCAGATCTTTGCCGCAGTCAATCCAATTTTTATCTTGAGTGGCGAGAAACTGGATTGAAAATCTTAATCCTAAAGGCTAGAGCAGCATTCTTGACGATTGAGAACACAAAAATTCCCGTTAAGATGCGTACCATCAAGAAATTTATTTTTTGTCGGGATTGACGAACGGTGTCAGGAGAAATGAGCAGGATGCTGAAAAAAAGCGTTGGCTTTATTCTAAATTAACGGCAGCAATTGCCTAAATCTGTTTTAGATCGGTTAAAGTGTGCAAAAGTAATTCTTAATCTTATTAAGACTAGATTAACTTCGTTGTTGCGGTCTCAAGAGCGCATCTTATGCCTTGGTCTCGTATTTTTAGTGGAATCGTCGCGATCGCTGTCGCCCTCCTGATGCTCTTTTTTGGAGGATGGTTCTTTACAGTTGGTCTGTGCATCATCGTCTATCTCGGTCAGTTAGAGTATTTTCAGATGGCACGAGCCAAGGGCATGGCACCCGCTGGCAAAACTACTCTGGTAGTGAGCCAAGTTCTGTTAATCACAGCGTCTCTGGCACCAGCCTTGACAGATGCCATGTTTCCCCTGGCAGGAACGTTGATTTGTTTCTATCTTCTGTTTCAGCCCAAGCTTGCCACAATTGCCGATATTTCCGCCTCTATATTGGGGTTGTTCTACGGCGGCTATCTGCCCAGCTACTGGGTGCGCCTGCGCGTCGGACTCGCTCCCGCGATCGCGATTGCAGAGCCATTGAATGGCTATTTGCCCGCTTCCTGGCACGAACTTAGCACTTTGCCCCAAGGTTTGACGGCAACGCTTTTGGCCTTCCTCTGTATTTGGGCTGCTGATATCGGTGCTTACATCTTTGGTAAATTCTTTGGTCGCACGCGCCTTTCTGAGATTAGCCCCAAAAAGACTGTCGAAGGAGCTGTATTTGGGGTTCTTGGCAGTGTGGTAGTGGCAATTGCTGGAGCTTGGTATCTGAATTGGCCCAGTTGGCAGTTCAGTGGCTTGGCTTTAGGGCTGCTGGTTGGGATTGCGAGCTTGCTGGGAGACTTAACGGAGTCGATGATGAAGCGAGATGCTGGGGTAAAGGACTCAGGGCAACTGATTCCGGGTCACGGCGGCATTTTAGATCGGGCTGATAGTTACGTGTTTACCGCTCCCCTGGTGTATTATTTCGTCACACTCTTGTTACCTTTATTACCCCGCTAGAAAAGTCTTTCTACACGATTGGGGCACACGATAGAGGCAATTGGTAAGCAAAGTTTAGTAGTGAAAATCTCTTTTATCTGCCTCTTTTGTGTACCTCAGTCCTAGCCAACCCTCAGTCCTAACTCCTAAGTCCTCAGCCCTCAGTCCTAACTCCTAAGTCCTATTTTTATTCGGCTGGAATGACATTAATCCGCCCGCGACAAACTAACTGACCCGGAATCACAGTTAATTCCTGAATATCTAATTCTGGGCCTAAATCTATCTTGAATTCATCCAAATTGCCTCGGAGCAGTTCCTGTTGCGTCTCGATACAGGGGGACTCTAGAAGCAGTTCGTGAGGGCTAGCTAACTTTAGACCTGTCCGCAGCACTAGAGGTGTAGCGTTACCCGATGGGTCTGTTAAAGTGCCGCTGAGTTTCAAACTTTCCGGATCGATGGTAATCTGTTGCCAACTGATTTGCTGGTCTTTTAAGATGTCAGCTGGGTGCGTTGGAACTGCTTGGAGTAGTGTCCCCAGTAAATCAGTTAAAGCAGTGGCGAATAAGGGTGCCTGGAGAGATGCCTTAAGGTCTGTCTCCTCTAGTATTAGCTCACCGGAAACGGGGATGGGTTCGAGAAGGCGTAAAGGTTTACCTCTAAGAACTTGACCCAGGTTGATGCGAATGTTTTCTCCGGTTAACTGAATGCGTGACAGATGCAGTCCTTGATACACTGCATGGTTGGCGGCAATAAAAACTTGAGGGATATAACCTGTAAGGATTTGGCGATCGCCTCCGGAAATTTTAAACTGGAGGTTTTCAACTTGCGAAACTTGCGATCGCAACCACAGCCGCAACGCTGGTGATAATGTTGTGCTGATAATCCTGCTCCCTTGCTTAGATGTCAATGGCTTTCTTCCTGTAATATTTGTACATAGTCTAATTAGAGGTCAATTTTGGGTTTTAGACTGGCGATTCCTTCAAAATCCTAAATCTAAGATCAAAAATCCCTAATAGTCTAGCCGAGGCACTGCCTCAACAAGCTAAGCCCTAACCTTTATTCATTCGTCGCTCGATTTCGCCTATGGCCGAAAGGCTACAAAAAATTCTTTCCCAATGGGGTATTGCCTCCCGCCGCCAAGCTGAAAAAATGATTGAAGCAGGGCGCGTGCGGGTCAATGGTACTGTTGTGCATCTGGGGCAAACAGCAAATCCAGAACAAGACCGGATTGAAGTTGATGGCAAACTTGTACTCCCAGCTCATCGTCCTCAAATGCTCTATATCTTGCTTTACAAACCTGCTGGGGTAGTTTCTACGTGCCGCGATCCTCAAAAGCGCCGCACGATTCTTGATTTACTGCCTCCTGCACTCCGAGAAGGTCAGGGATTGCATCCAGTTGGACGTCTAGATGCCGAATCCACCGGCGCGTTATTGGTCACAAATGACGGTGAAATGACGCTACGCTTGACCCATCCGCGATATCATCTTCCTAAAACTTACCAAGTTTGGATTCAGGGTCATCCCCCAGAAGAGGTACTAAAATCCTGGCGTCAGGGTATTCTACTGTCAGGGAAAAAGACATTGCCTGCTCAAGTTCGCGTTTTGGATGTGCGGGGTTCTCAAACCTGCTTGGAAGTGATTCTTACAGAAGGGAGAAACCGACAAATTCGACGCATTGCCGAGCAACTGGGCTATCCCGTCATTCATCTACACCGTGCCGCGATTGGTCCCATTTGTTTAAAACGAACAGGGGAGCCTATGTTCCCTGGTACTTATCGTTTTCTTGAAGATTTTGAAATCAGTTTTCTACAAAACCAAGTCAATCTAACATCAATAGAAGTGCCAGCAGACATCAAGGAGCGCCGTGTATGAAGGAGAATCCACTTCATCTTCAACAGCAACAAATTGAGAAGCTAAAAGAACTGGGGTCTCGCCTCCGCCAGGTGCGTGAGGAACAATCTCTGTCCCTAGAGGAAGTTGGCGACAAAACCAGGATTCAAGTTCGTCTGCTCAAGGCAATTGAGGAAGGTAGGCGCGAAATCTTGCCTGAACCCGTCTATATTCAAGGCTTTATCAAGCGGTATGCTGATGCACTGGGATTAGATGGGGTAGAGTATTCTGACACTTTTCCCAGTGGGCCGATTTTCCAGCTTATTAAGCCGACCTGGCGGTATTATTTGCCATCAGCTCAGCTGCGACCGATTCACCTTTACTTGATCTATGTGTTTCTGGTGATTGGTGCAGTGAACGGTCTGTCTTACGTGGTGAATCGTCCGGCTTTAGAAGTAGGAAAGGGCGGGACTCAAGAGCGATCGCCTAGAGAGTCTCTCGCCAAAGCTAATGCAGCCAATACAGACTTGCAAGAAAAACTAGGGCCGTTTACCCCAGCAGTATTCAGCAGCAATACCAGTCAAACGGGTAAGCCGGTACGGGTTGGCGTAACCGTCAAAACCCCATCATGGATTCGGGTAGTGGTGGATGGCAAGACGCAGTTTGAGGGAACGCTCCCCCAAGGCACTCAGCGCATCTGGGTTGCAGAGGAGACACTGATTGTAAAAGCTGGTAATGCGGGTGGTATCCTAGTCGCTTTTAATGATGAAAAGGCAAAGAAACTGGGTGCCCCCGGTAAAGTTCGAGAAGTAACCTTTGCCGCTAATCCTCCTGGGTCTTAATGAGTGCTGAGAACTGTGAGGGTCGAGACGCGATCGCGTTTTTCTTCAAAGACACGCGATATACACCAGTGACGCAAGCGATCGCCCAAGCCCTCACCCCTCAGTCCTCACCTCTCGACCCCGATCCCTCAGTCCTCAGTCCTCAGTCCTCAGTCCTCAGCCCTCACCCCTCAGTCCTGATTCTTAATTGGGGCGCGACCGAAAGTTTCAGTTAGAGTTTTGAGACGATAGCCGATCTCTTGGTTCACGGCTTCAGGTCGATACCGCCACTCCCAATTTCCCTCTGCTTTACCGGGAAAATTCATTCGGGCATCGCCCCCCAATCCCAAAAGATCCTGAAAAGGAATAATTGCCTGATTTGCCACCGAAGCCATCGCCAGCCGGATCGCATCCCAGTGGATGCCGTCGGAACTGATGCAACCCACATAACGCAGGAGATTCTCCCTTTCATAGTCTGAAAGTTGATAGAACCAGCCTACCGTGGTGTCATTATCATGGGTGCCGGTGTAAACCACACAGTTGCGCGGATAGTTAAAAGGCAAAAAGCCGTTGCCAGAATCCGAACCAAAGGCAAACTGTAAAATCTTCATCCCCGGAAATTCAAACTTATCTCGCAGCGCCTCTACCTCTGGGGTAATCACGCCCAAATCCTCTGCCAGGATAGGAAGCTTGCCTAATTTATCGTTCAGTAGCTTAAAGAAAGCTTCTCCAGGAGCCTCAATCCACTCCCCATTCATAGCAGTCGTTTCGCCCTGCTTAACTGCCCAGTAGGCTTGGAAACCTCGGAAGTGGTCAATCCGAATAATGTCAATGTAATCTAACAAAGATTCAAAGCGCTGTATCCACCACTTAAAGTTTTGCTGCTGCAACTTTTCCCAGTTATAGACTGGATTGCCCCACAACTGGCCTGTGGCGCTGAAGTAGTCCGGTGGAACTCCAGCCATCAGCGCTGGTTCCCCCGTCTGTTCGTCCAAGCAAAAGATATCTGGATGCGACCAGACATCGGCACTATCGTGAGCCACATAAATTGGAATATCGCCAATAATCTCAATACTGCCCAAGTTGGCATAGCTTTTCAGTTGAGTCCATTGCCGGAAAAACTCAAACTGCAAGTATTTGTGGTAATAAATCTCATCATTCAGCCGCTGCCGCCACTGTTCTAAGGCTTCCGGTTGGCGTTTAGCAATTTCCGGTTCCCAGTTATACCAACTAGCGTGTCCCTGAGCTTCCCGGATCGCCATAAATAAGGCATAGTCATCAAGCCAATGAGCCGCCTTGCAAAAACTTGCAAATTCCTTTTGCTGTAAGGTTGATGCCTGGTTTTTAAAGTTTTCGCAGGCTTTAGCGAGCAAAGGCATTTTGGTCTGGATCGCCCGCTCAAAATCCACCCTGTCTAGGGAAAATTCTGGCAATCCAGAAAAATCATCCTCGGTAAGTAACCCCTCGTCGCGCAGCTTCTCAGGACTAATCAGTAAGGGATTTCCCGCCAATGCTGAATAGCACATATAGGGAGAATTGCCATAGCCGGTTGGTCCTAATGGCAAAACCTGCCAAAATTGCTGGGAACTCTCCACCAAAAAATCAATAAAGCGATAAGCTTCTAACCCGAGATCGCCGATGCCAAACCGGCTAGGAAAACAAGTGGGGTGTAGCAAAATGCCACTAGATCTAGGAAACGGCATAAATAACCTGATGGAGAGGATGCAAACGATTTGACATTATCACGGTACGCAGAAGTTTGACACTCACTCCTAGGGCGGGTTGCATTCGGTAATTCAACCGTCATAAATGACAGCGATCGCGGCAGAATAAATTCAGCCTTTTTTCCCTCGATCCCGCTCATTGGGGGCAATATATTCAGAATGACTTACCGAAACCCTGCTCCGACTGTCGATATCATTATTGAACTGATCGATCGACCGCATCGACCGATTGTATTGATTGAACGCCAAAATCCACCTTATGGTTGGGCAATTCCGGGTGGGTTTATTGATTACGGGGAGAAAGCAGAAGCGGCGGCGCGGCGTGAAGCGCAGGAAGAAATTAGCTTACAGGTGGAGTTAATTGAACAATTCCAGGTGTATTCCGATCCCAGCCGCGATCCGCGAAGTCACACGATGAGCGTTGTGTTTATCGCAACGGCAACGGGCGAACCTCAAGCTGCTGATGATGCCAAGGCGGTTGGAATTTTTGAATCTTGGCGAATTCCCACGGATTTATGCTTCGATCACGGCAAAATCCTGCATGATTATTGGCGCTATCGGCATTACGGGATACGCCCTCAATTATCTTGAGGCGGTCTATAGCCAATGGGTAATGGCTTTTTAGCTCAGGTTAAACTTAAATACAAAAGGGATAAGCCATAAACTGCCGCTACTCGCTATGATGCAACTTCAGAGAAATCGCACGTTTGCCGCTACTCTGCTTCACCGGCGGCAGCGACTTGCCGAGTTAATTGATTTTCCAGTTATTCTCTGGTCTGGGCGTAGTAGTTCCCGAAATTATCCAGCCAATACTTTCCCATTTCGCGCCAGCAGTCATTTCCTCTATTTTGCGGGGGTACCTCTGGAAAATACGGCGATCCGACTCGAAGCTGGGAAATTAGAATTGTTTATGGATGATGAGTCTCCTACCAGTGCCCTCTGGCATGGAGAAATGCCGAAACGTGAGGAAATTGCCCAGGCGATTGGCGCGGATGCGGCATTTTCGATGGCAGAATTGGCGTCACGCTCAGCCGATGCTGCGACTATCTCCGTGCAGGATGCCGCGACTGGACAGCAACAAGCTCAGATAATGCAACGAGCGATCGCATCCGCAAATGCATCTCAGGGAATTGATGGGGAGTTAGCACGAGCCATTATATTTTTGCGACTCAGCCACGATGCAGGTGCTTTGGCAGAATTACGACAAGCTGCATCTGTCACCGTGGAAGCTCACTTAGCGGGAATGGCTGCCACATCCAGCGCCAAGTTGGAGGCAGGTGTGCGTGCGGCAATGGAGAGTGTCATCATCTCACAGAATATGAGCTGCGCTTACCCCAGTATCGTCACGGTTCACGGGGAGGTGCTCCACAATCAGCAGTATTGGCACCCCCTGCAATCGGGAGACTTGCTGCTGGCAGATGTGGGCGCTGAAACATCGATGGGCTGGGCAGCAGATGTCACACGCACTTGGCCTGTATCGGGGAAGTTTTCTTCTACCCAAAGAGACATCTATAATTTGGTTTTGGCGGCTCACGATGCTTGTATTGCCAAAATCCGCCCGGATGTGGAGTATCGGGAGATTCATCTACTGGCAGCGACTGCGATCGCCCAAGGGTTGGTGGATTTAGGCATTCTGCGGGGCAGTGCGGAAGATTTGGTAGAAATGGATGCTCATGCCTTGTTTTTCCCTCACGGAATCGGTCATTTAGTGGGTTTGGATGTCCACGATATGGAAGATTTGGGGGATTTGGCGGGGTATGAAGAGGGGAGAACTCGAAGCGATCGCTTTGGTTTAGCTTACCTGCGGCTCGATCGCCCCTTACGCGCTGGGATGTTAGTCACCATTGAGCCAGGATTCTATCAAGTTCCGGCAATTTTAAATGACCCCAATTTCCGAGCAAAATATCAGGATGTGGTGAATTGGGATCGCCTCTCTCAGTTTGAAGATGTGCGCGGGATTCGCATAGAAGATGATGTTCTAGTCACCCAATCAGGCAGCGAAGTTCTTACAGCAGCATTGCCAACCGATGCCGATGTAATTGAGTCTTTGGTTAAGAAGGAATCCCGCGTTTTCTTCGGAACCGGGCAACCAATGACTGGAAAAGCACCCGCCGGTATTCCCACTTTTATTAAGCGTTGTCGCGCAATTTTTGAACAAGTTAGTCCCCAATTGATGAAGGATTATCCTGACTGGTTTATCGCGATTGAGGCAGATAGCGGTGAGTATTTTCTGGATGTAGATCACAAGGTTGCCAAACAAAAGGCGCTTGAGAAATACCCGGATGGGTTAATTTCTACTTTACAACTGCTTAAATAAGTTCGTGCCGGTAAGAAATCCTTTAGGGAAAGGGTAAATAAAATTTTACCTTTTCCCCATTTGTTTTTTCTTAAAAGATTGATTGGCTTGATTTTGGACGTGTTGTAGCGATTCTTATGCTTAAATTAGCGATTAGCTAAATGAATGATGCTGGTATTCTATGCAATAATTCAAAACTTTAAAAAACAATTTTTTTGAAAAATGTATTGCAAACAACTACTAGCTATGCGTTGAAAAGGTATTCTTAAATAATGAAAATATATCTCAAAAAAATATTACTAGTCAGTTCTTCCTTATCAATTTCAGTTTACTAAAAAAAATCAATAAAGTCCATAATATTCAAAAAAAAACTTTTTTGAATGGGTGAATTTCTAACCCACCCATTCAAACCGAAAAGCTCATTGATAAGAGCTATTGAGCCTTTAATTTCCGTTCTTTCAGTTTCAGTAAGATATCGGCATGAACCTCACGAGTCAGAGGATAAAAGTATGCCAGGATTAATCCACAAATTAGGGCAATTGTTGGTAGAGGTCCGATGGCGATGCGAATCGCTAAAAGTGCAGAATCCGGTTGAATCGGGGCTAAGTTCTCTGGGGTAGACCGAATGTATTGATTCCACTCCAGGCTTTTCAAGACTAAAGCCACGGCAACAGCTAAACTGACTTTTTGCAAGAACACCATGAAGCTGTAAAAAATCCCTTCCCGCCGCTGTCCGGTTTTTAGTTCATCTAATTCAATCACATCTGGCAGCATCGACCACGGGATCAAATAAGCTGTAGAAACGCCAAAACCTGCCATCACTCCTAACACGTACATGAAAGCAATTTGACCGGGCTGTAAGAAAAACAATCCCGCCTGGGCAATAATCCACACGCTCATTCCCATAAAATATACGGCTTTTTTACCGTATCGCTGGCTAAGCTTACTCCAGATAAAGAGCATCAACAATGCTGTTCCCTGCACCGCTAGAATGACTTGGGCAACGACTGCATCGCTTAAGCGCATCCAACTGAGAACAAAATAAGGAATGATAGCTGCTGTGACCTGGACAGCTAACCAGGAACATAGATAAATTCCAACAACATATAAAAAAGGGCGATTGCTCAAAACAATCCGCACTTGTTGCAAAATTGGGAGGGAGACAGGTTGTTCAAAGGTGGGATTTTGTGCCGCCCTTGCCAAAATGCGATCGCGTGTCCCCCAAATACACCAATAAATCGGTAGGACCGATAAGATTGCACAAACGACACCCATCACCCAATATTGTTGGATGCGGTCATTCGGAATCAAAGCAGCGATGATTCCGAACACAATCACAGAGACGATACTTCCCCCAATCGAGAACGCAAACCGATAGCTGTTGAGATTGGTGCGTTCGTTGTAGTCCTGAGTCAGTTCTGGAGTTAGGGCAGTGTAGGGTAAATTAACAGCGGTGTAAAACGAATTAAACAAAATCGAAATGACAATGTAATACCAGAACAATCCCCATTGATTTGCAGAGTCATTGGCGCTAAATCGAGGAACTAGCCACTGCAAAAAGAACGTGATTCCAAACGGAATCGCCCCATATAACATCCAGGGAAGCCGACGCCCCCAGCGTGGCGAGTTTGTTCTGTCGCTAAGCACCCCGACAACCGGATCGTTCACCGCATCCCAAACCTTGCCAATCAGGAGAATCCAAGTCGCTAGTCCAGCGGCGATTCCGGCGACATCGGTCAGAAAATAGGCGGTATAAAACACCCCAATATTTGCGGTGATTGCAGCACCTACATCACCGGCACCATAAGCCAGTTTCGTACTTAACTTTAGCTTTTCGCTGTCGGGTGTCGCGGGGGAATGCTCAGAAGAGGAATCACTCATGGCAGTTGGCTGATGGCAGGGGGAAAGTTGAAAATTTCAAAAAAGTATCGCATCTGTCTCCCAAGAGCGGGAATTTTATAGCATTTGTTCTATAGCATTTGTACTGTTCTCTAAACCTGTTCAATTGTGCCTGTTATGCCAGAGCTTTACGTGTCATGGTCAGAGTACCACCAAAAAATCGAACAGTTGGCGGCAATCATCTATCAATCCGGCTGGGAGTTTAACCAGATTGTCTGCCTTGCCAGGGGCGGTCTACGGGTGGGTGATATTTTATCGCGAATTTACCACAAACCGTTGGCAATTTTAGCTGCCACTTCTTACGGTGGCACAGGCGATCGCTTTCGAGGTTCTCTCGCCTTTGCCCGCGACCTCACGATGACTTCCCCTCATCTGGGTAGCCGCATTCTCCTGGTGGATGACTTAGTGGATTCTGGCATCACCCTCCGGGAAGCCATTCCTTGGCTGAAACATCATTATGCGGCTGATGTCGAGCAGATTCGATCCGCCGTCATCTGGTACAAAGCTTGCTCTGTCATCGCGCCTGACTATTATGTGGACTATCTACCGGAAAACCCCTGGATTCATCAACCCTTTGAAAAATACGAACAGGTCGATCCGTCAGAGTTGGCCCAACGCTATGCTGCTGTTTCAGCGACCAAATAACACCAACCAAACCGGCAGAGTCAATAGGAGTCCTATCGTCCCGACAACCAGCGCCGTCACGGTTAAATCTCGGTCGAGATTGTAGGTTTCCGCCAAGATGAGGGTGGCAAACGCTGGAGGCATTGCCATCTGTAAAACAATGACTAGATGGGGTGCCCCACTCACACCCAGCAGCCCAACCCCAACGCCCAGTACCAGCGGAACTAGCAGCATTTTAATCCCCAAGCTCACAGATGCCGAAGGGAGGCTACCCCAGGAAGAAAGCTGGCTGAGGCGCATACCGATTAGCACCAAAGCCAGCGCCACTCCACTCCAAGCAATCATTTGCAGCAATTGTTCAGCGGGTTCGGGCAGGGGGAAGTTGCGAAAAACCAGCCCAAAGCCAAAACTCCACAGCGCTGGATTGATCAGCACTGCCTGTAGGGACGGGAAGACGCCCTTCTCTGCCCCAACCCCAAAACGAGCCGCCAAGACAACGCCCAAGCCGTAGGCTCCCAGCGTGGTGCCCATCAGGTCATAAAATAGCGCCCACCCAAAGTACTGCTGCCCGACGAGAGCGAGGGTAACGGGATAACCTAAGTAGCCGGTGTTCCCGACCATTGAGGCTAATAGAAAACTTCCTTGAGTGGATTTACTCCAAGCTTTTTTAGGGAATTGCGAGGCTTGTCTTCCCATCCAAAACCAGGCTAATCCGGCTCCCACCAAAATTGCCACCCAAGCGGCGACGGGTGCAATCCAAATTGGCCCAGATAAGTCAGCGTGACGCAGAAACGCCACAATGCCAAGCGGGACTCCAATCCAAAAGAGAAACTTCCCTAAATAGGTGGGAACTACTTTGGGCAGTTGGCGACCCAAAACCCATCCCAGCAAAATGCCACCACCTAGCCGGAAATAGAGTTCCAGCAGTTGAATTCCTATATTAGGCATCGTCTCATGGGTTGTCAGCAGAAGGTTTAGACTGACACCTGTACGATATGTCAGCCTCTATTCATGTTAAGCATCAGGGTTGATGACGAGGCATCTGGGAATACACGGCGGCTGTTGATATTCGCTCAGTCTAAAATACTTGTAAAGTTAGGTGTTGAGTCTCAGTGCCGTTGTTGGATATCTAAGAATTGATAACTAACCACAAAAACAACAGGAGTGGCTCTTTTGGAAAACGCGGGTATGCCTGAAAAACCACCCAAGTCGGCACTGCCGATAGACGATATTCCGGAGGCGTTGCGGGATACGCCGCACCTCAGCCGACACCACCGAAAGTGGCAGCCGATTCTCCTGTTAGCGGGTTCGTTGGGATTGGGAGCGATCGCGCTGATTATCGGTATCTTAGTCCCCCGTCCTGTATCCGAATCGGATGCATCAACGCCTGTCCAAAATCAGATTCCAGGCATTCAAACGCCTTCCGCTACACCAGAAGTTAATACTCTCTTTGGACACTTTCCCTACCAAGAAGCACCACAGTCCGAACTAGAGGCGATTACAGCGGATGGTCGCTTGAAAATGCGTAAAACTGCCGCCAGACAATATATAGCGATGGTAGCAGCGGCGCGAGCTTCCGGCGTTATCATTGTGCCAATTTCAGGATTTCGCTCGATTACCGAGCAGCAGCATTTATATTTTGACACCAAGGCGCAGCGCGGACAGTCAGCCGCCGAACGGGCAAAAGTGAGTGCGCCTCCTGGTCACAGCGAACATCATACTGGGTACGCGATAGACGTGGGTGATGGAAGAGTCCCCGCAACGAATCTCAGTCCTAACTTTGAGAAGACTGCGGCTTTTAAGTGGCTTCAGAAGAACGCCCCTTACTATAGCTTTGAGATATCGTTTCCCCGCAACAATCCCCAAGGCGTTAGTTATGAACCGTGGCACTGGCGCTATGTGGGCGATCGCGATAGTCTGGAAACATTTTATAAAGCCAAACGATTCGGAGGTGGGGCGCAGCCATCGGGCGATCGCTCTGTTGTGTCGCCGACCAATCCCAACCCCAATACTTCACCCTAGCCAGTAATTAAAAATTAAAAATGCAAAATTTAAAGCACCAGTTTTAATTTTTAATTCATCTACCTTAGACTTCAATATCATGCAACAAACTGCCCTAAATCTAATTGCCATTGGCGTCTTTGCAATGACGCTTTCTAGCTTGTTGGGGCCAATGTTGAACATATCACCGACAATCCCCGCGATCGCAACGATTAGCATTCTGGGACTGGCAACCCTAGATACCTTCAGCTTCCAAGGCAAAGGGAGCACAATCCTTTTGGAGTTGTTTGCAGGTGCTGACTCCAAATACCGCGATCGCGTATTGCGGCATGAAGCCGGTCATTTCCTCGTCGCCTACTTACTTGAAATTCCCATCACCGGCTACACGCTTAGCGCCTGGGAAACCGTTAGACAAGGAAATCCTGGGCAAGGTGGAGTAATATTTGATACCCAAAAATTGCAGCAAGAAATGACAAGCCCTTGGGAGATGCAAGTCATCCTGGATCGATTCTGCACCGTCTGGATGGCAGGCATCGCCGCCGAGATTTTGGCATACGGTAGCGCCGAGGGAGGCGCAGAAGACCGGCATAAAATTAGAGAGGCGCTGACACAGTTAGGACGGCAGGAAAGCGGCGCTCAGCAGAAAGAGCGTGCCAGTGCGCTGCAAGCACGTACCCTGATTGAGGAAAACTATCCTGCCTACGAAGCCCTGGTAGCGAAGATGGAACAACGTGCTTCAGTTGAGGAGTGCTATCAGGTGCTTCAGCAACATACGGTTAGAAGTTAGTCGTTCCTAATTAGTAGTCATTAATCAATTACCAATTTATAGAATTAATGGGAAGTTTTTGGCTCTGTATCCTAGACTTCACCTACTTTTTTTGATATACTAACTTTGATAAGGAAGAAATAAGCTTTAATAAAAGTTTTATGCGAATTTCTATTATTTAAGTATACTCTTTTCATCCCAAATAAGTAGTAATTTCCAATACACTTCTCGTTGTTTTTAACAGGTAAAAATTGAGGGAGAGAATTTCTAGCTTTTCCGCAATTCGCAATTATTCACTAACAACTCGATTGCGACCATCAGATTTGGCTTGCAGAAGGTTTTGGTCAGCACGTTGTAGCAAGTTTACTCCTTTAATATCGTCCGTCGCATTCAGGGTGCCTGTCCCCAAACTGATCGTAATTGTGAGTGACAGAGTGGGATTAATTCTGAAGGGTTGTTCGCAGATCAGGCGACACAGACGGTGGGCTACCACTGGAGCCTCTTGAACATCTGTGTGGCTGAGAATTACAACAAATTCCTCGCCCCCGTAGCGGAAGAGAGTGTCTTGAAATCGCAGGTTGTGTTGCAGACGAGCGGAGAGTAGTTGCAGGACGCGATCGCCGATCAGATGCCCGTAGGTGTCATTAATAGACTTGAAATAGTCTACATCTAGCATTACCAAACTCAGCGGAATTGAGCGACTCCGAGCATTTTGAATCTGTCGGGGCAATTCCCATTCCAAGGCGCGACGATTATTCAGTTCCGTCAGCGGGTCAGATAGCGCCATTGTTGACAATAAATCATTGGTTCGCATCAATTGACGATAGTTTTGCACCTTGCGTAATCCCATCTGAATTTGCGCTGCCAGTAAGCGATCTTGCAACCCAATCTCCTCTTGTGCAAGGGCAGCACTCCTTCTTCTGACTGGGGCAATTTGCAAGTAAGCATCTGCCCCTTTTTCTAAAGCTTCTGCCATGAGTGCCAACTTCCGGTGTCGATCGGAAAGTGTTTGCTCGTGGGCAAGTTCCGGTCGGTCTTCTATCAAGATGCAGTAAATCCCCGCTAATTGGTTATGTTGTTTGAGCTGATAACAGAATTCCAAACTGCCCTCCAGACTTGCCTGCAAAATTAAGATATAGGGCAGTCGCTTTTCCAGCAGTGGGATGACTTCATCTAGCTGGGAGGCAGCTTCAACTGCGCCACCTACTAAAGCAGCAATTCGCGTCAGAAATGTTGCCAGAAATGCATCAGTTCCAACAACTAGAACAAAAGCATCCATTAGCGTAGGTATTCCGGAAGAATCAAGGCTCTTTCCTTGTTGACGAAACGTGAGAATTTCTACCACTAGAGTTTTTATGGAGCAACGAAGGAGACGAATGGATAGATGACCCTAGACTGGATGAGCGTGTAGATTGTGGGGCGAAGAAGCGATCGCTCTAGCGGATGCCGCTATACGAGGCTTCTGGCTGCTATGCCATTGAACCGGGTAGCACTACCAAACTCTAACCCGATCGTTGGCACCGACACACTCTGTTACATTCTCAGTTTGCTACAAGTATTAGAGATGGGTATTCCGTTGGCGGTAGAGAATTTTACAAAATCTTCATAAAACTGCCACACTACCCAAATGCTTGAACAACCTGCGAGCAGATTCTTCTTTATGCTGGCAGATAATCGGTATATGTTACCACTCTTGAGAAAGGAAGCGTAAAGCGAGCGATCGCATCCCCATTTGTCAAGAACAGAGGGATTCTCCTTTGGAGACGCTACGCGATCGCGCCTTTTTGCAGCCGATTCATCTGTGATTTCTTGATTCACTACGAAGTCAGTAACCAGACAAAAGCCAGTTAGATTATTACCTAACTGGCTCAAAATTAACCCTAGTAATGCAGAGTATGGTTATTGATAACCTTCAATCGTGTGACCTGCCGCCACGATTGCTTGTTTGATTGTTTCTTCCGAAGCTTGAGCTTCCACTGTCACCGTCTTGGCTTTTACATCCACGTCCACCTTGGCGTCGGGTTCCATCGTATGGATCGTGTCGGTAATCGTTTCTGCACAGCCATTACAGGCGATAGTGGGAACTTTTAGTTGAAGTGCCATAAATTCAATTCAAGTCAATTAAGTTTGCAAGTGTGCGATTCGAGAAGCCTTTATTTTACCGTTGACACAGTGTCGGATAAATCAGCCTGCTGAGCGATAATGCAGATTCGGCATTCTGGCGCGATCGCGTTAGTCTAGCGCTGACTTGTCAGTTCGCATCCTCGATAAAAATTCCCCTAAAAACATTTTTGGGCTTAGTCGAGTGCGACTAAGCCCGTTAGATCGAAAGGATTGGTTTTCTCAAAAAATGAACTTCAACAACTAGGGTGGACAAGTTTGGCAGCTTCACCTTTATCTTTAGTATTCCAGCATAGTCCCGTCTTCCCAGACTTTGGTTTGGCTTTGCACCAGCTTGGCTTTTTGCCCCTCCAGTGCTTTTTACCACTACAGTCTATGCTTGGTTGGTTCTTGCTGCACTCGGGTAACAGACCGGGGACACCGCGTCTATTTTTCCCATTCCGTTTTTCATCTGCCTCCTTGTTTTGCTAACTTCCTGGTGTCCACTATTAAATTAGCACCCCATTTTGGAGCAAAGTCCCCGATTTAACTAAACTTGACAAGTCTTTAAACACAGCAAATAAGCGTTAGTAAAGAGAAACAATTCCCCTGCCTTGCAATGCCTGAACGAGAAGGGCTACAACAAGGCATAAACAAATGTAAAAATAGATAAAGTTGACCGATACCAAGCCCTTGTAAATTCCCATGTCTTCTTCCTCCCAGTTCCTTAGCGGTAGCGAAATTCGGCAAAAATTCCTCGACTTCTATGCCCAGCGAGGACATCAAGTTTTGCCGAGTGCTTCCTTAGTGCCAGAAGATCCCACCGTACTGCTAACGATCGCCGGGATGCTGCCTTTTAAGCCGATATTTCTAGGACAGCGATCGCCTGAATTTCCCCGCGCCACCACTTCTCAAAAATGTATCCGCACCAACGATATTGAGAATGTCGGACGGACTGCCCGACATCACACGTTTTTTGAGATGTTGGGTAATTTCAGCTTTGGGGATTATTTCAAAGAACAAGCGATCGCGTGGGGTTGGGAACTGTCAACACAAGTTTTTGGTTTACCCCCAGAACGCCTTGTTGTCAGTGTCTTCCGGGAAGATGAGGAAGCTTATACGATTTGGCGAGATAAAATTGGCGTTCCCGAAGCCAGAATCCAACGCATGGGAGAAGCAGATAACTTCTGGGTATCTGGTCCCACTGGTCCTTGCGGTCCTTGTTCGGAAATTTACTATGATTTCCACCCAGAACGCGGTGATGACAAGATTGATTTAGAAGATGATACGCGGTTCATCGAGTTCTACAACCTGGTGTTCATGCAATACAACCGGGATGCACAAGGCAACCTAACGCCGCTGCAAAATAAGAACATCGACACGGGGATGGGACTAGAACGGATGGCGCAAATCCTCCAGCAGGTTCCCAACAATTACGAAACTGACCTGATTTTCCCGATCGTTAAAACTGCATCTGAAATCGCCGGAATTGATTACGCCAGCAGCGACGAGAAGACGAAAGTTTCCCTGAAGGTCATTGGGGATCACGTCCGTTCCGTCGTCCACATGATTGCCGATGAAATTCGCGCATCGAATATTGGGCGGGGGTATGTGCTGCGGCGCTTGATTCGGCGCGTGGTGCGTCACGGACGACTGATTGGCATTCAAGGGGAATTTACGCCGCAAGTGGCGGAGACTGCGATCGCGCTTTCCGAATCCGCTTATCCGATCGTCCGGGTTCGAGAAGCACAAATCAAAGCGGAACTGCAACGGGAAGAATCTCGCTTCCTCAAGACACTGGAACGAGGCGAGAAACTGTTGGACGAAATTATCCAACGGGTGAAACAGGAAGGCAAAACTCAAATTGGCGGACGAGACGCCTTTACTCTCTATGACACCTACGGCTTCCCTGTAGAACTTACTCAGGAAGTTGCAGAGGAAGAAGGCCTAACCGTAGACGAGTTAGGCTTCAATGCGGCAATGGAGGAACAGCAAACGCGATCGCAATCCGCCCACGAAACCATCGATCTCACCCTACAAGGTTCCCTAGATAAGCTAGCCGAACACATTCACAGCACCGAGTTTCTGGGTTATACTCAACCCTCCAGCCAATCGCAAGTAGAAGTGATTCTTGTAGAAGGCAAATCTGTCGAAGCGGCGGAAGCGGGAACACAAGTGCAGATTGTCCTGAATAAGACGCCATTCTACGCAGAATCGGGCGGACAAATTGGCGATCGCGGCTATATCTCCGGCGATTCCGTTTTGGTGCGAGTGGAAGACGTTAAGAAAGAATCCGATTTCTTCGTCCATTTCGGTCGTATCGAACGCGGTACGCTGCGGGTAGAAGATCCTGTAACTGCACAAATTGACTTGTCTTGTCGCCGCCGCGTGCAAGCGCATCATACAGCAACGCATCTGTTGCAAGCGGCATTGAAGAAATTTGTCGATGAGTCGATTACTCAGGCGGGTTCTTTGGTAGCCTTCGATCGGCTGCGATTTGACTTCAACTGTCCTCGTCCCGTGACATCACAAGAAGTACAACAAATCGAAGAGCAAATTAATACTTGGATCGCGGAAGCGCATCCCGCCGAAACCGAAATCCTGCCAATCGCGGAAGCCAAAGCGAAAGGCGCGATCGCCATGTTTGGCGAAAAATACGGCGATGAAGTGCGGGTACTGGATGTCCCCGGCGTTTCGATGGAATTGTGCGGCGGTACTCACGTTCACAACACTGCTGAAATTGGGCTATTTAAGATAGTCTCCGAGGCGGGTGTCGCCTCTGGAGTGCGGCGAATCGAAGCGATTGCAGGGCCAGCGGTTCTGGAATACTTGAATGTCCGGGAGAAAGTCGTTAAGGATTTGAGCGATCGCTTTAAAGTCAAACCCGAAGAACTTCCCGACAGAATTACTAACATCCAGAACGAATTAAAAGCATCCCAAAAGCAGCTAGAAACATTAAAGGCAGAACTCGCCTTCGCGAAATCTGACCAGTTACTCAGCACTGCTGAAACAGTGGGCGATTTCAAAATTTTAGTTGCCGAATTGGGCGATGTTGACGCCGAATCCCTAAAAAATGCGGCTGAAAGATTACTGCAAAAATTGGGGAATGGTGCCGTATTCTTGGCATCAATTCCCGAAGCAGATAAAGTAAGTTTGGTTGCACATTTTAGCCCGGAAGTCAACAAAAAAGGGTTGCAAGCTGGGAAATTCATTGGCGCGATCGCTAAAATCTGCGGCGGCGGCGGCGGCGGGCGTCCCAACTTAGCGCAAGCTGGCGGACGCGATCCCAGCAAGCTGAAAGAAGCCTTAGAAAGTGCTAGAACTCAGTTAAAGTCTGGTTTAGGCGAATAGAAAACAGCGATCGCGTCTTTGATTGAGGGGGATGCGATCGCTTCCTATGATTTTATTTTTGAAATTATTACGAACAGTTTTTAATTTATGACTGAAGCAACACAGCCATCTGCACTTCAACAAGCAATTGCAGCAGTTGAAGCTTTATCTTTAGAAGACCAGGAAATGCTTCTAAATATTTTTCATAAACGCCTAATTTAAAGTTGCCATCAATTAGTAGAACAAATTGCAGAACTACGGGATGAATACAAGCAGGGGATTGTAAGATTTGGTTTAGTATTAGAATTCTTGGCAGAGTTAGATGATTGAGAAATATCGGTTGGACTCCAAAATCTATTCGTGCTTGCAGGAGATTTTTAAATCTTAACTTTGTATATATGTAGCCTTCGACAGCGGACGACCCAATCTATTACCCAATCTATTACTAGATGGCAATCGCGATCGCAGCAAGCTAAACCAAGCCCTCTAAACAGCACGCACCCAGTTGCAATCAGCCTTGGGCGAGTCTTAAACGCACTCTTAATCTTTAATACTTAAATACTTGCTCAGATTTTGGGTACTTTAGGTGTAGCGTGTCAGTACCTGCATCGCTGACCGCTCATTCAGGGGCATGAAACTACGCGAAAAAACACTGCTGACGATTGGCGTTACCGTCGTAAGTTTGATAGGGGTTTTGTATGTCACCTCGTCAACCATCCTGCTGAGAGGCTTCGCCAAATTGTACGAACGGGAGGCTTACCGGAACGTTCAACGAGTTCAGGATGCCTTCTCTAACTACCTGAGTGAGTTCAGCGTTCTAAACGACCAATGGGCGATGTGGGATGACACCTATAACTTCATCAAGGATGGCAACCGCCGCTATATCGATCGCAATCTGAATGATATTTCCTTGCGATCGCTCAGATCCGACTTAATCCTATTTATCAATTCCTCTGGTCAGCTGGTTTTTAGTCAAAGCTTCAACCTGAAGCAGCGCAAAGCAATCCCCACTCCGAAGGGAATCCAGGCATACTTAGCGGCTAACACAAGCCTGCTAAAGAATTCTGAACGACTTGACCACTATGTTGGCATCGTTCTGTTGCCCCAAGGGCCAATGGCGATCGCAGCCAGACCAATTCTCACTAGCGAGGGTAAAGGGCCTAGTCGGGGAACGCTGATCTTAGGGCGTTACCTGAATACTGAAAAAATCAAGGCTTTGAGTGAGTTGACCCATTTGCCCATCAGTATGTACTTGGCAAGCGATCCGCAACTACCTCCCGACTTCAAATCGGTGCGTCCGGCTTTGTCCAAAATGCCCGATAAGTCTTCTTCGATTTTGGTGCGATCGCTCAGCAATGGCGGGATGGTGGGATATACCCTACTGCGGGACATTGACGGAAAACCCGTAATGCTGTTGCGAGTTGATATGCCCAAAGAATTTTATCAACAAAGCCAACTTCTTCTGACTTATCTGGTAGTGTCGCTGGGTATATCTACTTTGGTCGTGGGGATCGCGTTCACCGGAGCAACTTTATTTCTGTTAGAAAAATTGCTTCTGTCTCGGCTAGCTTATCTCAGTACGGAGGTTCGGAGCATTGGTACTAAAGGCGATCTGTCAATGCGCGTCTTAATCGCTGGCAGAGATGAATTGTCGATCCTGGCTCGTACAATTAACTGGATGTTAGAAGCTTTAGAGTCATCTTTAACAGAACTAAAAGCGGAGCAAAAGAAGGCGGAGAGACTGCTACACAATATTTTGCCCCAAGCGATCGCCGACCGATTAAAAAAAGAACAGGATACTATCATTGCCGATAACTTTGCCGAAGTAACGGTTCTATTTGCAGATATCGTTGGTTTTACTCAACTGGCTGCTCATACATCACCAGTAGAACTAGTCAACTTGCTCAACCAAATATTTTCTGCGTTTGACCAACTTGCGGAACAACATGGTTTGGAAAAGATTAAGACCATTGGCGACGCCTATATGGTGGTTGGCGGTTTACCTATCCTTCGCACGGATCATGCAGAAGCTATTGCCGAAATGGCGTTAGATATGCAAAAGGCAATTGACCGATTCAATGCAGTGAATGGCGAAGAGTTCAACATCCGAATTGGCATTAACACTGGCCCGGTTGTTGCTGGAGTCATTGGTTTGAAAAAGTTTATCTATGATTTATGGGGAGATACAGTTAATACCGCCAGTCGCATGGAATCCCACGGAGTCACAGGTTCTATTCAAGTTACCGCCGCCACTTACCAGCTTTTACAGGACAAATATCAATGGAAAGAGCGGGGTGCAATTCAGGTGAAAGGAAAGGGAGAAATGATGACTTATCTACTCATCGGCAGAAAAACAGAAAAACTGCTAGTGTGAGCTAGAAGTTTATAGATATCGCTGTTTAGAAAGGCAAAACTTTATGGGTCGCTTAAATCCTTACACGTTACAGATGCAGATTACCCGGATGTTCCAAGACGGGCAATCTATCTTCGCCCCAGTGAAGGTGCAGGATTGGCTGCGAGAGCGCAATCACGATCCAGCCGAATATGATATTCTCTTCCATCAGCAACCCGCGCCGCCGGGAGCCAAAGAAGCGATCGCTATTGATATTGAGTTGCGCCGCAAAGATGGACAGCCGGTCGATCCGTGGCTCCAACAAGAAGTCAACCGCCACGCTTAACGCTGTTTAATGCACTAACTTGTCAGCCAAATTTGTCAGCCAAAATGGATGGGTTGTAGAGACGCGGTTAAGCGCGTCTCTACTTGACCGCCTACCACCCTAAAAAATCTGTTTTAATGGACGTATTTGAAGAAGAATCTCCTTTAATTCCATAAACAAATCGCAGTATAGTTGTGTAATTTGTTATTAAATATAACCAGTTAAATTTATTGAAATTATTTTAATTGAAAGCAAACAGATTTTCTAAACTTACGCTGAGGGGTGACACGCGCCTCAGGGAGCAATGGGTATGAAATCAAATCAGCGTTGGGTTCTAGGTTTTATTCTTTATTTCGTAATTTTACTGACAATTTTTGTTTCTGCTTATTTAGGAATTGTGCCAGTCAAAATTTCTGCCATTCCTTTTTATGACACAATTGGACATTTCATTTTATTAGGGTTTGCCAGTTACTTAGGTCAGAAAGCTTTAGGGAACCGGGTGATTAATATTTGGTCTCGTTCCATAAGCCTACCACTATCACCAATTCTGATTAGTATCTTTGCCTTATTTGATGAGAGTCTGCAAGCCCTCTCACCGCTTCGTTCCTCCACCTTGTCCGATCTCGCTGCCAACCTAATCGGAATTTGGTTCTTTTACTGGCTAGCATCGTTAAAGTAGAGCCTGGGAATCGTTTTTTGGAGTTGGTTACATCCTGAGCATTTGGATTTACTAGAGATTGATGGCGTCGCCGATGCTACGATGATTCGGCGGCTTTCTAAACTCTTGGTGCGCGACGACTGGGCAGAAGTTATTAACATGAGCATGGGAGAACAGAGATTACTTCCCTTTTCACCGATCTCTATCTGAAGAAGTATTCACTTAAAGTAATTCAGTTTCTGTGTATCTACAGACTTAAGCCCAAGGGTTAATGACAGAAATTTCCTGTAGATATAGCGGTTCTCACATGAGAGGAATACACTCTGAGGTATCAGGAGCAACGTAGTAACAGCAATGAGTGAACCAGCCAATCATGTCTTTAATGGTGACTGAATTGAATGCTTCTGTA
>NZ_JAMPKG010000057.1:0-26155 GCF_039962015.1 Trichocoleus sp. AS-A1
CAATATATTTCTTACTCATGGGAAGACTTGGTAGGAGTTAGTGCATACAAAAGCCGGATTTTTTTAGCTTAGCCCTTATTACTACCCATCAAACTACCTTTGACAGAGTACTAGAGCGGAAGAGGGATTAATAATAAGAGCCGTTCTAACACACAACTAAGTATGTATAGATTTTAAAAAAAATTCCAAAGAGTATTTTCTTGGTGGATTATAGAGATGTTAGGGGCAGGTTTGACTAAGAAATTTTACATTTTCTAAACAATCCTCTCTTTGGCAATTCAATTTTTTAGGAGAACCTACCCTAAGAAGAATTTATCACCAGTATTTATACTAATCCTCTAGGTGTATTAAATTTAAAAACGAAAAGTTATAAAGCGGGTAAATTAGCTACAGTATTTTGAGTTACTGGCTTTCTCTCACTCCTTGTATCGCCCTAAGCGATCGCTATCCAGCTAGTCATGGTGGCTTGACTGAGGAAACAAAAAAATACTAGTACGAGCAAAATCAAACTTAGCGCCAAAATCTGAACAAAGCTGCCTTCAATCTTTACCCAATCGTCGAATTTAATAATGCAGGATAAGTCTGATGTTTAAAAATTTATCTTTACAATCTCGATTAATCGGCTCATTTTTACTAATGGGTCTAATTGTATTAGTGGTTGCTCTCGTAGGTTGGAGCGGAGCTACTCGGCTGGGCGACCATATTAATACACTGGGGAATAATACTTTGCCTAGCGTAACTGGATTGTGGAAAATCAATGAAGGACAGACCCAAATCCAGTCATCGGAACGAGCGCTACTCAATACATTTTTGAAAACCGAAAATCGCCAGTTTGAATTGAATAGAATTAAAAATGCTAAAGCGCAGATTGATGAAGGGTTTAAACAATATGAGTCAATTTCACAGACTGCCGACGAAAAAAAGCTCTATCAAAAATTTCTTGGGGACTGGAAAAGGTGGCAGCAAGACCATGAAAGATTCCTGGACATTTATCAACAATTTGCCAAACTGGGCGTCTTAGATCCTGCGAATCGGCTGGCTGAGCTTGTAAGTCAGGAGAGGCAGACCTCACCAGAATTTGCACGGGCAAAAGCGGCGGATGCCCTGCTGGACGAACTTAGCGAACTGGCAGCAAATGAAGAACTAAATTCATTTAACACAGCCACAGAATCGGTGCTAGCAGTTGTGGAATACAACCAGAACTTTGGGGAAGCAGCCCAGAAGGTAGCAGAAACAGATGTGGCTCAAACCTCTTTTTGGGTGTTTGTTGGGATGATTCTTGGCCCCCTGACTGCGATTATTTTTGGTGTTTTCTTCAGCATCACGATTGCTAAGCCGCTCGGTGCCAAAATATCTGGCATTGTCAACACGATTGTCACTTCTTCATCAGAAATCGCTGCCACGGTAGAGCAACAAGAACGCACGGCAGCTCAACAAGCGGCGTCTGTAAATCAAACCACGATCACGATGGATGAGTTGGGTGCTTCATCCCAGCAATCAGCAGAGCAAGCCGAGGCAGCAGCAACTGGATCGCGGCAGGTGCTTTCGCTGACGGAGGGTGGAAGCCAAGCCGTCGGGCGAACTTTGGAGGAAATGGCGCTGCTCAAGGATAGAGTGGGAGCGATCGCTTCTCAAATTCTCCGTCTATCCGAGCAAACGAATCAAATCGGTAATATCTCTGGATTGGTGAGCGACTTAGCCAACCAAACGAATATGCTGGCACTGAATGCAGCCGTTGAAGCTGTTCGAGCTGGCGAACACGGCAAAGGCTTTGCGGTGGTGGCGGCAGAAATTCGCAAACTGGCAGAACAAAGTAAGAAATCTGCCGGAAAGATTAACGTCCTCGTTAGCGATATTCAAAACGCGATCAATGTCACGGTGATGGTGACGGATGAAGGGACGAAAACGGTGGAAGCTGGGGTGAAAACCGCTCAGGGCACAGCACAAGCATTCACCGGCGTAGCTGATGCCATCGAAAATATCGCCATAAACAGTCAACAAATTTCGCTTTCTGCCAAACAACAAGCGATCGCGATTCAACAAGTCGTTGATGCAATGAGCAGCCTCAATGTCGCAGCTAAAGAAAATGCCAGTGGCATTACTCAAACTAAAATCGGCATCCAAAGACTGAATGAAGCGGCTCTGAACCTCAAGTCAGTGGTGTAGCGAATCCTATAGCAATCCGTGCAAAAGTCGTAAAATTATCTGCTCCTTTTTCTCTCTTACTTGGCGTCCTGAGCTTCCCCCTGCTTTGCTAGAGCGTCTAAGCGCTAAGGCACAGGCTCCGCCAACGCGGTTCGTTAACAAAAGAAAATTTCACTATTCAACCAGGATTGCTATATTCGCTTAAAAATATCCCAAAAAATTACGGCTAATTATCTCTAAAACTAAGAATCAAAAGCTAAAAGCTTCTCAGTTAACCATGATGATAGAAGACGACGAACTCCGAGATTTATTCAAAATTGCCAGCGAAGAACATTTGCAGAAACTTGATGATGGGTTGCTGCATTTAGAAAAGTACCCCAACGACGAAGCTCGACTAGAAGAATTATTGCGGGAAGCCCACAGTCTCAAAGGTGATGCTCGAATGCTGGGCGTGCGCGATGTGGAAACTCTCACCCATCAGCTGGAACATATTTTGGGAGGTGTCAAACGTGGCGAGACACAACTGGTATCTGCAATATGCGATCGCCTCTATCAAGGCTTAGATGCCATTCGCAAACTGGTCTGCGAAGCCGTCACCGGGGAACCCACAGGTATCAACACCTTTCTCGTCCTCGCCCACATGATGGGAGCTGAATTTACAACTCCAGCGAATCAGAATAATCAGAATTATTTAGACCAAGAAGGCGTTCAGCCAGAACATGAGGAAGCAGTTCAGCCAGAACATGAGGAAGCAATTGAGCAAGAAACCCTTTCCCCGGATATAACTTCTGAACTGCCCGAAACATCCGCCAACATAGAAGTATTACAGACAACATTTCTCCAAACACCCGCATCCCTCACACCAGTGGAGGTGGGTGTCAAACCTGCCCCTGATGCTCCCAACAGTAAGGACAGTCCACCCAACTTTTCGCACAACGGCTCTCAACACCCAAACTCCCCCCCCGTTGCCCTCGGCGAACCCTACCGCATTGAAACGATTCGCGTCGAAACCCGCAATCTTGATGCATTGCTGACCCAAGCAGGCGAACTCACCGTTACCAAAATCCGCATTGCCCATCGACTCGCTGAAATTGAGGAAATCGTGACGCTATGGGAGGAGTCGAGCCGTCTAAGCGTGCAGAAAACTTCAGCCCTGAGCCTACACAAAGAAAAGATAACAGGTGACAGGCAAGCGGTAAGTTTCACTGCTTCCCCTCAGAACGGGCGGAGAGACCCCATCTCTACAGCGCCGTTGGGGGGACACTCCTACAGTATGAACGGGGGAAGCCAGCCTCTACAGGACTTCGATGAGCGCCTGGGAGTTCTGATCAACCAGTTAAGAGATGCCATCTATGAAGATACCGCCAGACTGGACACCATTGCCGGTGACTTGGAAGAAGGCATTCGCACTCTCCGCCTGTTGCCCCTATCCACCATTTTTCAGTTATTTCCCCGGATGGTACGGGATTTAGCCAGACAGCAAAATAAAGAAGTCAATCTGGTCATTGAAGGCGGCGAAACCAAAGCGGACAAGCGCATCTTGGAAGAAATGAAAGACCCCTTGATGCATATCCTTCGCAACTGCGTCGATCATGGTATTGAGACACCAGCAGAGCGGGAAGCGCAGGGAAAGCCGCGTACCGCTACTATTCAGATCAAAAGCTACCAAACTGCCACAAATATTGCGATCGCCATTAAGGATGATGGGCAAGGATTAGACATCGAAAAGATTAAGCAGACAGCTCTCAAACGCGGACTCTGCCGGGAAGAAGAACTTGCAGCCATGACACCGGCTCAAATTCACTCGTTGATTTTTGCCCCTGGTTTCTCAACGCGGACTTTTGTGACCGAGGTTTCAGGCAGAGGCGTAGGGTTAGACGTGGTTCGCACCAATGTAGAACGTCTCAAAGGCAGCATTGAGGTTGAATCAACACCTGGAAAAGGCTGCACGCTTCGGCTCTGTTTAGGCACGACCCTGGCAACCGCGCCGGTACTGATTGTGGAAGTGAGCGGAAAAGCTTACGCCCTTCCAGTGGAGTTTGTGCAAACAATGCGGTTGATTTCCCAGAATCAAATTTTTACGATTGAAGGCAGAGAAACCATTGTTGTAAATGGACACCCGGTTTCCGTTGCGCGACTGGCAGATTTGCTGGAATTGCCAGTCGCCAGTAGCAACGGACAACGAACGACTTCTACCGATTTAGAACAACTGCCCTGCATTATTTTGAAAGTGGGAGATGATCAACTGGGACTATTCGTTGATGGCTGGGTAGATCAACAGGATGTGGTACTCAAATCTCAAAGTAAATTGCTCAAACGAGTTCGCAATGTGATTAGCGCAACTATCCTCGGTACCGGGGAAGTTTGCATGATTTTAAATCCTTCAGATTTAATTAAATCTGTGCGAAAACGAAACCCGCTTGTGAAATCGTTTGCACCCATTACAGAAGAGACCAGAAAACCCGTAATCTTGTTGACAGAAGATTCCATTGCCATTCGCACTCAAGAAAAACGCATTCTGGAGGGTGCCGGTTATGAAGTGGTAACAGCAGTGGACGGATTGGACGGTTTCAACAAACTTAAAACTCGTTCTTTTGATGCGGTGGTTTCCGACGTGCAAATGCCGAATTTGGACGGTCTGAGTTTTGCTGCAAAGATTCGCCAGAATAAGGAATATAATGAAATTCCAATCATTCTGGTGACATCTCTGGCTTCAGATGAAGATAAACGCAGAGGTGCAGAAGCTGGTGCGAATGCTTACATTACCAAAGGCACTTTTAACCAAGAAATATTATTAGAAACCTTAAAAAGACTTGTGTAGTTAATCGCTAATCGCTAATGGCTTTTGAATAATTAGCAATTAGCAATGAACAAAATGCCAATTCGAGTTTTATTAGTAGACGATTCTGCGATTGCAATGGCAGTGCTGAAACGGATTCTGTCATCCTCACCAGAAATTGAAGTGGTGGGAATGGCTCAAACGGGTCGCGAAGCATTGGCATTGATTCCTTCTTGTTCGCCACAGGTGATTTGCACAGACCTACATATGCCACAGATGGACGGTCTGGAATTTATCTCTGAGGTTATGGCAACTTATCCTCGTCCGATTCTGGTGATTAGCACTTCGGTACAGGAAGAGGATAGGCAAAATGTTTTCCGGCTTTTAGAGGCGGGGGCAGTGGATATTTTTCCCAAGCCTCGTGGTGGTGCGGGATCGGATTATGAGTTGGTAAAACAGGAGTTAATTGGCAAGATTAAAATCCTCGCTGGCGTGAGTGTCTTTACCCAGTATCGAAAAAAGCCAGTTTTAGATTTTAAATTTTCGACGATAAATTCTCAAGCTAAAATCCCCCATCAAAAATCCAAAATCGTGGTAGTTGGCGCGTCTACTGGAGGACCGCAAGCTTTATACAACATTCTTATCCATCTGCCAGCGAATTTCCCCCTCCCGGTGATTTGTATTCAACACATCAGCGAGGGTTTTTTGCAGGGAATGGTGGATTGGTTAGGGTTGGAATGTCGTTTGCCCGTCAAAATTGCCCGTGCTGGGGAAATACCAAAAGCGGGAACGATTTATTTTCCACCGGAACGGCTGCATTTAGAATTGGATACTCAAGGCAGATTTTGTCATTCTGCCGCCCCGCCAGTGGGGGGACATCGCCCCTCTGTCACGGTCACTTTTAAGTCGGTGGCGAGTTTCTACGGTCAAGGAGCGGTGGGGATATTGTTGACTGGGATGGGTAGAGACGGTGCGGAAGGGATGGAAGCGATCGCTCGTGCCGGTGGCATTACCATTGCCCAAGATGAGAAAAGCTGTGTGGTGTTTGGAATGCCAAAAGAAGCGATCGCCCTCGGTGCAGCACAGTATGTTTTGCCCGTCACCGAGATCGCGCCCATGTTACTCGCCAAAATCAGGGGTGGCGATTAGTTATTTAATCGGTAATTGGGCGGACAAAAATTTTAAGTGATGAGTTTTGAATTAAAAAACTCATCACTTAAAACTCACTACTTTACAAACGGGGTTAGGTTGTAATCGCCGTTTTCAAACTCCGGCAAAACTCAGCGATCGCATCGAGTCCCTGTTCGGGTGTTCCTTCTGCCAAACGTTTCACCAAGGCACTCCCGACAATTGCAGCATCTGCCCCCCAGTCTTTCACCTGACGGGCGTGTTCTGGCTCGGAGATGCCAAACCCAATGCCGATGGGCTTATCCGTAACGCTTCGGATCTGCTTGAGGATATCTTGCACCCGCGAGTCCAGTCCAGAGCGCATTCCCGTTACGCCAGTGACACTCACCAAGTAAATGAATCCCTGAGACTGACGCGCGATCGCTTCTATTCGCTCTGGGGAACTGGTAGGCGCTACCAATAAAACTACATCAATTCCCATACTGGCAGCAGTTTGCAGCAGATTGGAAGACTCCTCCAAGGGCAAATCTGGCACGACCAATCCCCGCACCCCAGCATTCGCAATCTGCTTGAAGAACGGTTCAATGCCTCGGTTTAGAATCGGGTTGTAGTAGGTAAATAGGACGATAGGCGATCGCACCTCTTTGCTAACCCCGGATACCATCTCTATTACCTGTTCCAAGCGGGTTCCCCGTTGCAAGGCGCGAGTCGCGGCAGCTTGAATCGTAGGTCCATCTGCCAACGGATCTGAATAGGGAACGCCCAGTTCAATCATGTCAGCACCGGCGGCATCAAGAACTTTTAACGCCTTAGCCGTGGTCTCCAGATCCGGATCTCCCGCTGTGATAAAGGGAATTAAGGCACATTCAGAGCGACGCGCGAGAGACTCAAAGCACTCGGAAATTGAAGTCATTTGTCAAAAATCAGTGGTCAGTGGTCAGTGGCACTTCGGGCGTTAGCAATTCACGGATCAGCAGTCAGGGGCAAACAAGAAACTACAGGCTCTTATACGGGCACAGCATTACCGTGCCCCTACACACCTGACCGCTAACGGCTATCAGCTATTTTTTTAATTTGTTTTCCCGTTCGATTTCAGCTTGCAGCTGAGCCAGTTCTTCTGGCGTCAATTCTTCCAGTCGCTTTTGTAAAACGGCTTCTTCATAGTCTTTGAGCTGCTGGTTATAGGTCATCCGTTTCGTTCCGACTCGGAACAGGTAGGTCAGCAGCCAGCCAACCAACCCGCCCACTAGGAAAACTTGACTCCAAATCCCCGCTTCCAGGCTATCTAGCCCAGCCACCAGCAACAGCAAATACACAATTCCACCGGCGGCAAAGACGCCGATGCCAATTCCAATGATGTCAATTCGTCGCATTTAGCGCTTACCCAACGACAAACCTTAACTCTGAACTTGCCGCCGCTTGGGTCGAAAATTCAAAAATGGGCTGAGGAGCAACAAACCTGGGAAGAAAAAGAAAACCAGGAAATACATGAAACTCCGTTCAAAGGAGCTAGCCACATACCAACGCTGTTGCAGGTAGGCATACAGGGCGAAGGGAATCACTACCAGGTAGGCTCCACTCAAAACTAGATACAATATCGCAACCATCATAATTTTTTCTGGCGGTAGAAGAACGAGCGCGAGTACCGGCGTCCCGGCGCGGACATCAACACAAAAAGTCTCCCAACAGAGAACTATCCGTTTAGACACCCGACGAACTGTCCATATTTTACCGTTTGCTGGAATCAGCCGCTTAATTAGTGAGACTACTAAAGGAATAGTTGCATAAAGTCCCCATTTAATGGTGCAATAGACAATGAAGTTAGTTTTGTAGAAGATACGTAACGACACTTCTCCCCATCGGGGGGGCATGGCGGAATGGCAGACGCTACGGACTTAGAAAACTGAGCCTTGATGGAGAAATCTGTCAAGTGACGGCTCTCAAATTCAGGGAAACCTAAATCTGGCAACAGACATGGCAATCCTGAGCCAAGCCAAAGTCAGTGCTTGAAGATTGAGGACTGAGGACTGAGTGAATTTAAAACTCAAAACTCAAAAACCAAACTTCAAAACTCTTTGGAAGGTGCAGAGACTCGACGGGAGCTACCCTAACGTCAAGCCGAGGGTAAAGGGAGAGTCCAATTCTCAAAGTCGTAAAAGACAGTAGCGAAAGCTGCGAGAGAATGAAAATCCGTTGACCGTAAAAGGTCGTGAGGGTTCAAGTCCCTCTGCCCCCATTTCAATTCAAGCCAAAATCAATGCTATCTCCAGATCGGCAATCCGTTGCTGTCTGAGAGATAGCATTGTGGTGAGATAGGCATTTTACTGGTATTTTCGCTTATTGCTAGCTCAATACCGTTTATAGCGTTTCTTAAGTTGAGTGGAAGATATCGCGGCTCTACGTTTTAACCGCGCCCATTAAGTAGGGGCTTTTTAATTTCCATGCCCCTACGGGTATATTCCACACAACCCTTGAATTGCGATGGTAAAGACCCAGGACAGAATTTTGGCAACCCTAGGGTAATTTTTTAGATTTACCAAGATTTTCCAAAGCAGCAACCAGCTTCACGTTTGGTTGATTCTTTTCATCTGGTTCAAGCGAACGGGCATCTATGAAAGTCTCTCTATCTCTGGATTTCTCTTCAGACTTTCGAGTGACCGATTGCTTACCTGCAACCGTATTTAGCCTTGCCTTAGTTTCTGCCGAGCCAATCCGAATTTGAATTTGGGGGCCGGAGCTGGCGAGGCGAATAATCATCCCATCGACCACCGGCACTTGGTCGATGCGTTTTCCATCAAGATAGGTGCCGTTGGCACCTAAACTAACAACTTCCCAATCGGAACCACTACGCCGAATCTCGACGTGGTGTCGAGAAACAACCGCACTGTAAAGAATGACATCATTCTCGGTTGACCGTCCAATCCGAATTACTACTGATTCGGGTTCAAAAGTCCAATTCTGAACTGGTATAGATTGGATAGGATGCAGCAGGGTCAGGGTAATCACCGATGTTACATATTCTAAAGATTTCCGTCTCTAGGCTTGGGACTCGTAACACTGTCAACTGACGTGACTTCCTCCATTCAATGAATTGAAATGAATCCCCCAATGACTGGAGTCAGACCGCGAATGGGTAGAACGTGGGCAGATGGAATTTTAAACCCTTTTGACCTCGTTCCACCTGGGTTTCGCGTTTTTAGTTCCAAGGCACCCACGGGTGTTACCAATGGCATCGTATCATGAGGGGGTCAAGTCGGTGTATCCCCCGAATTGATTCGCCGGGATTCCCAATTTCTCCCATCACAGGTTTATATAACTGTGGAATTTACATAAACCTGAGTCCGATGCCGAATTGTTTCCCTCAAGCCTATCACTTAAAAAAACAGTCTGCAATTGCCATGACCCCTCACCCCAAGAGGCGATACAGCAGGCTTTTCAGGCTTTGCGATCGCATCGAACAGCCTCTGGGATTAAGAGAGTTGGAACAAGAAGGTCATCTTGTCGCCTTTGCCTAGGCCAATGCGATCGCCGGTTCTTAAACGGTGCCGATTGCCGCTAGGCAGGGGGTTATGGTTAATGTAGGTGCCATTCGCACTCCCAACGTCTTCTATGTAGAAGGCGTCTCCCTCCACGCGGATATCCGCATGAATCCGAGAAACAATCTCGGAATTGGGGAATCCTGAAACATCAATATCAGGTGGAATCTGGTCGTTTGGCTTGCCGATGTGAATCACCGACAGTTGTGCTGGCAATTCAATCATCGTATCCGTTTGGACGTGCAGCAAACGGGCATTCTGCTGCTGTAGCTGCGTTTTTGAGCTACCAGAAGTTGCTGCGGACGCGGGTGGAGTGCTGCTAGAAGCCGCCGGGGGGGTAACGCTTGCTTGCTCCTGTGCGGGTGGCTGACTGACCACTGTAGCTGGAACGGGTGCCACCGGAGCGGGTACATCCGGGCTAGAGCTGGGCATTGATGATTGAGGGCTAGCCACTAAAGGATCGGGTGCCACCAGCGGATCGGGTGCCATTAAGTCCGGTACGCCGGGGAACGGGTCTAGTCCTGTCGATGCCCCTACCTCACCTGGACTGCTCGGTCGCAGGTTAGAACCACACTGACCGCAGAAGGTAGCGTCGGTTTGGACGGGTGCGCCACAGTTGGGACAAGCGGTGGTGGCGGGTAAGGGGGTGTAGCAAGCCTCACACTGGGCTGCTCCATCAGGATTTTGGTGATTGCAATTCGGGCAGACAATCATAAAACCTCCTTGCAGGCTGTATCCCTCCTAGAGATGGGAGTGGAAGGTGGAAATTCAAATATAGTCTGAATGGCGAGGCGTCTTAACTTTTTAGTTCAAGACCGGCAGCCTCATCAAAAAGCCACCAAAGTTCGCCTTGGGGCTGGATTAACCGACTGGGATAGGTTTGGTCGTCAGCGGTAGGAGCAAAAACCTGAGCGAGAGCAGGTCGTTTACTCGCACCGGCAACCACAAATATGACACACCGAGCATGGTTAATTAGGGGTGCCGTGAAGGTGATCCGGGGTTGCCCATCTTTGTTGCCGACGGTAATCAGGCGATCGCGTACATTCAATGCTTCTGTGTGGGGAAACAGAGAAGCTGTGTGTCCGTCGTCTCCTATCCCTAACAAAATGAGATCGAACGCTGGAAATTCACCGGGTTGAACTTGAAAAAACTCCCTGATGTGTTGTTCGTGCTTATCCGCTGCAACAGATGGATCGGCTTCATCGGTTGGCATGGGGTGGATGTTGGCGGCTGGGATATTTACTTTATCCAGCCATGCACTCCGCGCCATCCCTTGGTTACTATCGGGATGGTCTGGCGGCACGTAGCGTTCGTCGCCCCAAAATATGTGAATTTTATCCCAAGGCAGATTTTGGATCGCGATCGCTTCATACAACGGCTTGGGGGTGCTACCACCGGACAAGGCGATAGTACAGAGCGATCGCTGTTCGATTGTGGCGTGAATTTGCTCAACGCACACTTGGAGCGATCGCTCAATCAGCGCCGTTTTATCTGGTAAGACTTCAACGATTTTGTTCATCTATGGGGATGAATTGATGATTTCCAGCTCTACCATACCGAAAATCTTACAGTTTCTTCTTCTTAGTACCCATTAATATATGTGTCTGGAACAATTTATTCGCCGTTCTCCAAGAGGAAGCGTCAAGTTGGACTAGCCGTAGCACCCGGAAATCCTTATCGTGGTTGATTAATATAGATTACTGTTAGCGCTGGGGGAATCTTTCAAGATGGGACGAATTTTTATTTCAGCCGGTCATGGTGCTGGAGAGCCAGGAGGGCAAGCAGGTGGCACCACAGAGGCTCAAGAGATGATTCTGCTGCGCGACCAGATTGTACCCGAACTGCGATCGCGGGGTTTTGAAGTTCTTTCTGTCCCAGACGATCAGAACTCAACGCAGTCGATTTCCTGGATCAACGCCCGCTCTCGGAGCGGCGACGTGGCGCTAGAAATCCATGCCGATGCCTATTCTAACCCGGCGACTCGTGGCGCTACGGTCTTCTACATTTCCAGCAACGAGGAACGCAAGCAGAATGCCGAACTGCTACTCTTGGCGCTTTTGCGCCGCGTTCCCCAGCTGCCCAGCCGGGGAGTCAAGCCAGACACCGCCACCGGCGTCGGACGTTTGAGCTTCTGCCGCGACACTTTTATTCCCTCCCTGCTGATGGAAGTTGGCTATCTCACCAACCCGGATGACCGATTCTTAATTCAGAATCGCCGCCGCGACATCGCGCTAGGAATTGCGGACGGATTGGCATCTTGGAGCCGAGGCGGTACTCCCACCCCCGATCCAGGCACTTCCCCCACCTATCCTTCCATCAATATCAACATTAATAACCAGGTCTATGGGGAGAAGGGCGTTCTCATCAATAGCAACGCCTACATCCCTATTGACCTAGTGGACAGGCTCGCAATTGACTTGACAAATAACACCTCAGTCCGCCGCGTGTCCTACCGAGGTGTCGTCTATGTCAAAGCCATTGAACTTCGACCTTTTAATATCTCGGTTGGTTGGGATAGCGCCACCCGCACCCTGTCTTTGCGCTCCATTTTACCCATCTGTCCCGGTCAACTAGATCGAATTATGGGATATGGAAATACCTCTGAGGTACAGATGATTATGTTCCTCAAAGCCAATAACGAGAACGCCCTCGCCCAGTTTCCCGACTTACCCAAACTTTACCGGGAAGAAGCCACAATTGAGGGCGTCAACTATGACATTGCGTTCTGTCAAATGTGTGTAGAAACCGGCTTTTTGCGCTTTGGGGGTGACATTAAGCCCAGCCAAAATAATTTTGCCGCTTTGGGATCGATCGGCGGAGCTTCTGAGAGCGCGACCTTCCCCAGCGCCAGAATTGGCGTCCGCGCCCATATCCAACACTTGAAAGCTTACGCGAGTTTAGAGCCTTTGGTGCAGGAACTGGTCGATCCACGCTTTCGCTTTGTGACGCGGGGCGTCGCGCCGCTGATTTCTCAGTTGAGCGGACGGTGGGCAGCAGATCCGCAGTACGGGACTAAGATTGAGGCAACTCTCAGAAGGCTGTATGAGTCAGCGGGATTCTTGTAAGGATTGAGTAGGGGAGAAGGGAGAGGGGAGAGGACTGAGGACTGAGGGCTGAGGACTGAGGGCTGAGGAGGGGAGAGGCTCCAGTTCACAAAAAACCCCTAGATAAGGGCGTGAATGAGGAGCTGAGGGCTGAGGGATTAACAAGGGACAGGTATTAACAAGGTATAAGGGAGAGACAACAGAACTCCAGATTCAACACTTTAGCCTTGGGCGCAATAAGTTAACTTCAACTCTCTTACTGTTTCATATCTCGCGTGCTTCTACTCGCCCTCAAACCTCTCCCCCTTCTCAGTCCTCACCCTTAGCCCTCAGCCCTCAGCCCTCTCCCTCTCTTCTGATTAGGCGGTTTTGAAAAAGCGGATAATTTCACGGACGTGGTCGAGAAATTGCCCATCTGCGCTGAGTTGCGCGATCGCATTTTTCGCTTCTCTGGATAAGCGCTCGTGATCGGCTTGGTTTGTGGCTCGCAGTTCTTCGATTGTGGCATTCACGCGGGCTAATTCTTTGCGAGTTTCATCGCCTGAGCGCTGTTGAGTGGCGACAAAAGAATATGGATCTTCAGGATTCATTTGCGCTTCTAATTGCCTGACGGCATACTCTAAATTATCAAAGCGGCTACGCAGTTCCCAAATATCTTGGCGGGGATACTGAAATTCTTGGCGAATCATCGACAACCGGGCGGCTAAATATTCGTAGGTTCGCACGGCGGGACGCAAAGCCGTTAATAGTAAAGCGGCACCGGAACTGACGTATCCAACGGCACTGATGCCGGTTACAGCTAGCGTATAAAGACCAGCAGCAGAGAGAAAATGGAGCGCGATCGCTACCCAAAATGACCGATTTGCGATCGCTTTGGCATACTTAACTTGTTTCTCATCAATCGCAATTCCCTTTTCGGTTGACAGTGCTGCTTCTGCAATGACTTCTTTCGCGTCAAAGTGGATATTCCACGGAACTGTCACAATCACCAGCAGCCACCAAAAACTCGCCGCACCAATTACCCAATCGATAAAGTTACCTGCTGGCACATTTAAGCCTTGCACTACACCAAAAGCGACCAGCACTAAAACCACTAATCCCACGCTGAAACCAATAAAGTTGAAATACATCTCAGTCATCTCTGCCTGAAGGAATTGCCTCAATCGTGGCTGGAGATAGCTGCGGTAATAGAGCGGTTTGTGATAGTTTGGCAACTTTCACATGAGTTGGATTTTTTAACCGCGAAGACGCAAAGAACGCGAAGGAAAGAAAATGAAGGATGAGATTGGTGAATTTGTGAAGTTTCAAGTAAATAAGCGGGACCGATTCGATGCCCTTTGTCGAGTTTTTTATGAGATTAAGAAAGACAAAGATGCAAATTTATGGCGCGATGACAAAGATTGGCTGACCTTTTTTGATGATGAAGCATTATCCCATTTTTGGTGGCCTACTGAAGAAGAACGGGTTGAACATTACCGTCGCTGGTTTGCCACTCCTGTGGAACAGAGGTGGACTGACCCTAGCCTAGAAACTCCGTGGGATTTTGAGTCTATGATTTATGCCTTCAAAGATGGTGAGTACCAACTAACTGCCTGTCGGATGATTTCTGCGGATAAAGCTAGGCTTGAATTTTACTCTTACGCCTATCCCTATGGCAGTACAGGCTGTATGGAAGCGTTAATTGAAGCATTTGGTTTTTTTGTTATTGCAGAAAACGATGGAACCGGATAAACAGAAATTTATTAAATATTGATGGCTCAAAATCAGTTTATTGAATCAACCAAGTGCGCCAAGTCGGTTCAGTGTTTGTGCTAGTAGATTGGGGAATCGCCAGACGCCAAGTTTTACCTTCGATTTGGCGTTGCAAGTAGATATCAAAGTGGTTTTGTTGTTGAGTTACCTGATGGTTGGAACGTTGCAGGGTAAAGTTGTAGGTGCCTTGGATGTGGTAGGCAGGTAACTTTTGAATCAACAAAGGTTCCTCGTGAGTCACTCGTATTTGAGCAATTTCAAAGCTAGAGGGTTGCTGGAATAACTGCTGACTCAGCTGCTTTTGGGTTTGGCTGACTTGAAGCGCGATCGCTTTCTGTACCAGTTGACCACCTGGTGCGGGTACACCAATGCCGCAAGCTGTCAGCAGTCCCAGCAAAATCACTGTCAAAATAATTCGCAGCATGGCGTTTAACTTCTCCTCTATTTCCTACGTATCACAACCAGAACGATAGGATAGGCTGTGTGCGTTCTTCGAGTTCTAAATCCATCATGTCAAAAAAGACCCTAGGGTTAGATGACCAGCTTTACGATTACCTACTTTCTTCATCCTTGCGAGAACCAGAGATTCTTCGCCGTCTGCGGGAAGAAACGGCAAATCATCCCTACGCCAGGATGCAGATTTCCCCAGAACAAGGGCAATTTATGGCGCTGTTGGTTCAGCTAATGGGGGCAAAGAAAACCCTGGAAGTGGGCGTATTTACTGGCTACAGTTCTTTGTGCGTAGCTTTGGCACTTCCCCCAGACGGCAAGATTATTGCTTGCGATGTCAGTGAAGAGTTTACCTCGGTAGCGCGGCGCTATTGGCAGGAAGCTGGGGTGGCGGACAAGATCGATCTGCGAATCGCACCGGCGCTGGAAACGCTGGATCGGCTATTGGCACAGGGGGAGGCACAAACGTTTGATTTTGCGTTCATCGATGCTGATAAGAGTAATTATGACGGGTATTATGAGCGATCGCTCCAGCTGGTGCGTCCCGGTGGTTTAATTGCCATCGATAATGTCTTGTGGAGTGGACGAGTTGCCGCTCCTCAAGATCGGGATAACAGTACCCAGAATATCCGAGCTTTGAACGAAAAATTGCACCGCGACGAACGAGTTTCTATCAGTCTCGTCCCCATAGCAGATGGATTGACCTTAGCGGTTAAGCGATAAGGAAATCGAAGATACTTCGCAAAAAGAACGCTTATGACAGATGAGAAACTGACTCCCCAAAATGAGCAAGCTAATCTAGATAACTCTACTCTGAAACCGGAAGAGGACGATAAACCTAAGCTGCTAGTCGAAGGTCAAAACGAAAATATCACCACTCCTCCTCCCGATATTGCCGAAGAACACGCCGCTGTTGCTCGTGCGACTCTAGATTTGACGATGGGAATTGAAGACGATTCATAACCGCCAGAAATAAATTCAGTTGGGGTGAGAGGGAGCGATCGCTTCCACCAAAAACCCCCAGCATTAGCTAGGGGTTGTGCAATACGTTGAGAATATTTTCCTGGTGTGTTACTCTTTTTGTTTCGCTTTAAAAGCGCTTACCAAGAAAATCTAGCTGGAAGATAAAAGTCCCCGGATTCCAATGTTTTGTTTTTCTTTAAAACATTGACTTATTGTTTCCGTAGTACCTTCTTTCAACCCATTCCAGCATATCAAATTCACAACCAAAAGTTGCAGAGTTGCCGCTAAAAGGATCGTAGCCTTCCCACCAGATGTTTCCAAAGCGGTCGGACTTCTTCCAAACTTTTATCTCTGGCTCTTGAGTCAAGAATGTAACTAAACGCTGCCAAACACTATTCAGAATAGAAAATACTTTAGTCTCCTGAACAGGCTTCTGCTCCTTCTGGGTGTAAATAGTTTCTAACCTTTTTTTTTCAAAACAATTCTCAGAAGTTTCCATAATAATTTTCTCCCGCTTCAAGATAGAATAAATTTCAGATTGTGCTGCAAAAAAGTAGGATAGACAAACTTATTTGCTTGCAGCAGTTATCAATATTGATTCCGCCGCAACTGATGAAGGTTAATTACAGAGTAAAGTTGAAGATTAGAAGTTTACTTCCTCCAGTAGAATCACCTGAATGGGTGATGTGGAACTAGAGAGGAGCTTGTAAAATCTCGACTAATTCAACCAAGAAATCTAGATTGCACAACCTAAATTCGCTGACAAATTCAATGTAACTTTTGGTTATTTGATAGACAAAGCAATATTTGTATAGGTAGTATGAATAAAATTCATATATAGAAGAAGACATGATTTGACTGCGTTTGCGACAATGCATACACCGCTTGCATAACCGCCATGAATGAAATCAATAAAAGCCGGATGAAGCTTTCCCAGATTCGTGCTTTAGTCGCAGTGGCAGACTACGGCAACTTCAGCGAAGCCGCCTTGCAGTTGGAGGTATCGCAGTCAGCAATCAGTCATGCGATCGCAAGTTTTGAAGAAGAATTGGGAGTCGTCTTGCTGGCTCGCGGACGTTATGGAGCGCGTCTTACCCCGGTCGGAGAGCGGGTTACGGCTCATGCTCGTAAATTGCTACAGCTTTTGGAAGCAATGGAGAAGGAAGCCAATTTAGAAAAAGGCTTACAGGGTGGAAACGTGCGAGTTGCCTGTTTTCGGAGTGTGGCGACTCATATACTCCCGACAGCGATCGCTCGATTTCGCGCTTGCTTCCCGAATATCACTGTAAGCATCGTTGATGGTGATGATTACTCGCGTGTAGGAGATGCATTGCGAGCCGGTTATGCCGATATTGGGTTTATCTACTTACCCGCTGGTAATGAATTTGAAACTTGGGAAATTTTGCGGGATGATTACGTTCTCCTACTCCCGCCTACAACTAATTTAAGTAGTGCCAAAGTCACTTGGAAGCAGTTAGCCACTTATCCTTTGATTATTAGTTCCGGCATTCCCTGCAATGAGTGGATTCGCAAATACTTGGTAATCGCAGAATACGCGCTCAACATTGCTTATGAAATCAAAGAAGATTCAACTATCGTCAGCATGGTGGAACAGGGTTTAGGGGCAGCAATTCTCCCTCGTCTGGCTGCCGAACCTGTTCCCACTGGGGTGCGCGTGTGCAGCTTGCCAGCACCTCTAGAGCGAGTAATTGGGGTAGCGCTTCTCGCAAATGCCCTTCATACTCCAGCCGTCTATGCATTTCTAGATGCTATCCGGAATACAGGACGCTTTGCGGCTAAAGCAGCGGTTTAATTAAAGTTCAGGAGAGAGCGCGATCGCAAATCACAAGGGCGCTCTTTTTGGTTGGAGATACGGTAATCACTGCACTCTCAGCCACCTTACTGCCAAAAAATTTGGTCAAGATGAAAGTAGACTTACATTAAGGATGAACGCTATGTTTCCGTTTTGGGGTAGTACCTGTTGGGGATCTCAACCAGTTTCCGGTAGAGATTATCAGGAACGCAGACTTCGGTTCCTGAAATGGATGCGAAACGATCTAGAGGCGAAATTGGCAGGACTTAACGCTGCGATCGAAACCATTGAACGCCAGATGGATCGGGAAAATACAACTATTTAGTCTATCTACTGGCGATCGCCAATTATTGTGGCTTCTGACAAAGTGATAGAACTGGGTTAAAGATTCCTCAGCTGAGAGCGCCTACTTCAGAAGTAGGCGCTATGTTTTTAGGGGTTAAGCATAGCCTCAAACTTTATTAATTAAGCAATCTCCCTTTCTAAAACTACTGGTGTAATAGTGCGATCGCTATTTTCTGTTCAAGGCACTTCCCCACCAAACCGCTACCGCAGGCTAAATAGCACTGCGACACCGCCTAAGGCGACTAAAACGCCTAAAATAGCTCGAAAACTGACAACATCGCCCATCCAAATCGCTAGGGGTAAGACAAACAACGGGCTAGTAGAACTTAGGGTTTGGGCAATTCCGGCGGGGGCGAATTTCAGAGAAGTTTGTTGCAACCAGATGCCGAGATAGGTACTGAAAAAAGCGGTTATGACAATGACTCCTACAATGCGCCAAGACTGCAACGGTTTAAGCCAGCCGTTGACTTGACGCTGTCCCAGCAATTTCCACAGCAGTAGCACCAGTACCCCCGCCCCCAAGCGCACCAGCGTACTCCACAAGGGGCTGATACTCGATTGGATCAGGGCTGTCCGTGAGAGGACGGCACCCGTTGCCTGTGCTACTGCTGCCAGTAAACCCCAACTAATTCCCCGCATTGTCAGATGCTTGCTTTCAGCGGTGGAATTAGGCACCCGTTCCGTCACCACCCAGACGACGCCCAGAATGGTTAATAAAATTCCGCACCAAGCAGCAGCCGTCAGTTGTTCTTGTAAAAAGACTAGCGCTAACACGGCTGTTAAGGGGGGTGCTAGGGTTTCTAATATCAAGGTACGCCTTGCACCCAGGCAGTTGATGGCTGCAAAATAAGCCGTATCTCCCAATCCAATGCCAAGGACGCCACTTAGTAGCAATAGTGTCAGTGCAGTCGGGTTGATTTCAGGTAGCAGCTGTCCTTGCAAAAGTAGGGTGAGGACAAGGAACGCGATCGCAATTATCCCTTTAAACAAATTCAGTTCTAGGGGTGGGATTTGCCGTCCCAAGCGGCTGTAAACCAGCGAAGCGATCGCCCATAAAAAGGCGGCACTCAGTGCCGCCAGTTCTCCTTTAAAATTTGTAATCCAATTAAAAAAATTTGTTAAAAAGATCATTCCTGTTTTTTGAATCGGTCATTCTGATGTAAATTTTACCGAAGGGCATACTCCTCAGTTCAGGCTGCACACTTCTTCTGGCGGATATTTCTCGCTTATCAAACATTGTATAAATTTACTTAAGCCGGATGCCAAAGATGTTAGCAATGTAACCATACTATTCTTTAACAATTGGTAGGATTCAGCAAGAAAGAAAATTTTGAGGAGACTGCGATGAACTATACCTTTGAAATTTTAGGGGTATCTCCCATTCTTTATTTCTTTAACCATCAACAGGAAATTATTCAAACAGATCCACACAGAGCCGAATACTTAGGAAGTCCTAAATGCACCCTGGATGCTTTTCTGGAATCCGTCGAAGCGGTTCCACCCAAGCGAGGCTGGAATTTAGAAGAGATTCTGCATACAATAGTAGACTTTTGGCTGAACAATTCTGACAATATCCAATATTGGAACAAGCGTCTTAAGGATGCTGGCAAAGAGAATTTGTTAGTCGCCAGAGTTGCCGATCTAAAGGCATTAAAAGCGGAGTTTGACTCCTTATTGGGTCAAAATCTTTAATTGATTCAGCATCATCGCACCTAGACGTAGGCGCGAGTCAGGATTATTCGCGCTAACTGCTTGCGGCAGCGCCAATAAAAGTCGCATCATTGAGGCATTCAGGGGAAACAGCGAAGAAAGCCTAGATGTTACGCGATCGCACTCTAACATGAGACACGATTGGGCAGCCGCAAAAATGCTTCCCCCTCTACTATTTCTGCCTCTACTATTTCTGAAAAAATACAAGTGTACTAAACTAGGTTTTACCTAACTGAATACAAGACCTGCGAGCCGAAGTTTGGGCACAGCCGTCACAAATAGTTTTGAAACAAGAGCTTTGCAACTCGCCTGCATGAAGCTTGCTCCACCTTATCAGCATCAAAACTACTTTTGTGGTATCAGCGCCATGATTTGCTCCACGAACAGTTGATGATCGACAACTGGTTTAGAAATGTATTCGTCGGCACCACTTTGCTGGAGGAAATTTTCGCGATCGCCTTCCATCGCATTAGCTGTCACCAGAATAATCGGTAGAGCGGCAGTTTGCGGGTTAGCTTTTAATAGTTGGGTGATTTTTATGCCATCAACCGATTTACCCTGGTAAAAACTGTTTGTTAAGGAAACATCCATCAAAATAATGTCAACCTCCCTAGCTTGGGCAATTTGGATTACTTCTTCTACATTTTCAGTATGTTTCACTTGCAAACCGGCTCGCTTTGTCAGGATTTTAGAGAAAACCCGAACATTAATCGGATCGTCTTCTACAATCAGAACAGTTTTCATCGAATTTTTCCCTTCAACAGCGTTTTTTTCTAGGGTCGTAGTCATTGTTTTTTGTTTCAATACGATTATGAAAATTTCTTTGTCACCTTAAAATTTATCGCTTAATTTGCCATCAATCGCAAGATGCAAATTTTTTATTGCTGTTAATAAATAGGAAATAAAACTTATGATAAAAAAACTGAACCGACCTTCGACCGGACGGTTTGTCCCTACAGGATTACACGCAAAGATGCAACCATCATATTTTAAATACGCGGTTAAATATGCCATGAGCGCGATCGCCGGACGTGCCTTACCCAACGTCCGCAACAGTTTAAATCCCAGCTTGTGGGATTAATGCCACGCCCCTCATGTCACTTTGCCAGAGTTGTCGGGGGCTGCGAGTCACGCGAAGTAAAGAAACCACCCACCAGGATTCCTTAAATAATACAAATGTACTAAACTGGTGGCAACAGAAGAGGGCAAAGGCTGAAAGGTAAAAAGCCACAAGAGCGCCTTCACACTCCAAATGGAAGACATTGAATTTTACAACTCAGGGCGGTCAATGCCCGCCCTACCCTTGGAACATAAAAGTATTATTGTGGCAACAATGCCTTAATTTGATCCACAAACAGTTGATGATCGACAACTGGTTTAGAAATATAGGCATCGGCACCACTCTGTTTGAGGAAATTTTCGCGATCGCCCTCCATCGCATGAGCCGTAACCAGGATAATAGGCAAACTAGCAGTTTGCGGGTCAGCCTTCAACATCTGCGTGATTTTTATGCCATCAACCGACTTACCCTGGTAAACACTATGGGCCAGGGAAACATCCATCAAAATAATGTCAGCCTCACCGGATTGGGCAATTTGCATTACCTCTTCCACGTTTTCGGTATGCTTAACTGCCAAACCGCCCCGCTTGCTCAGAATCTTAGAAAAAACCCGAGCATTAATCGGATCGTCTTCTACAATCAAAACGGTTTTCATCGAGTTTTTCCTTTCAATGGCGCTCTTTGGAAGAGTCGTGGTCATAGCTGCGGTTCCATACTACTGTGAAAGGTTCTTTGTCACGTTGCCATTTGTGACGCGATCGGTCATCAACCTCAAGATGCAAAAAAATTTTACGTTTTCAGGAACTAGGGAATAAAACTCATGGCGAAACAACTGAACCTTTTGGCAACCGGACAGATCATCCCCACGCCTTTACACGCGGAGATGCAACGGTCTTACCTTGAATATGCCATGAGTGTGATCGTCGGGCGTGCATTACCCGATGTCCGCGACGGTTTAAAGCCGGTGCATCGGCGGATTTTGTATGCCATGCACGAACTCGGACTGACGCCAGACCGCCCCTACCGCAAGTGCGCTAGGGTGGTTGGGGATGTTTTGGGCAAATATCATCCACATGGCGACCAGGCGGTTTACGACGCCTTAGTGCGTCTGGTGCAAGAATTTTCCAGCCGCTATCCCCTCCTCGGCGGTCATGGTAACTTTGGCTCGGTGGATAATGACCCACCTGCGGCGATGCGTTACACGGAAACGCGACTGGCTGCAATTAGTCATGAAGCGCTTCTGAGTGAAATTGGCGAAGCCACAGTTGACTTCATCGGCAACTTTGACAATTCCCAACAAGAACCAACCGTACTGCCAGCTCAGCTGCCGGTGTTATTACTCAACGGGTGCGCCGGAATTGCCGTCGGCATGGCAACGAATGTGCCGCCGCACAACTTGGGTGAGATCGTGGATGGTTTAATTGCCCTAATCGATCAACCCGATCTCCCAGACGGGAAGCTATGGAAGCTAGTTCCGGGGCCAGATTTCCCGACGGGGGGCGAAATTGTCGGGACAGAGGGAATTCGGGAAGCTTACAACACGGGTCGCGGTAGCATCACCGTGCGGGGAGTCGCCCAGATTGAGGAAATCGCGGCAACTCGGGGACGGCACAAGCGGGCGGCAATTGTGGTGACGGAATTGCCTTTCCAGGTGAATAAGGCGGGTTGGATTGAGAAGGTAGCGGAACTGGTCAATCAGGGTCGAATCGAAGGCATTGCGGATCTGCGGGATGAAAGCGATCGCGAAGGAATGCGCGTGGTGGTGGAATTGAAACGAGACACCAATCCTCACCATGTCCTCGATCAACTCTATAGACAAACAGCGCTGTGTACCAATTTTGGCGCGATCCTGTTGGCATTGGTAGATGGGCAACCGCGTCAGCTCACGTTGCGCCAGTTGTTGGAGGAATTTCTCAAGTTCCGAGAACAGACGCTGACGCGGCAATATACCTACGAATTGGGTGAGGCAGAAAGACGCATTCACATTGTGGAAGGGTTGCTGGCGTCTTTAACCGAGTTGGATGCGGTGATTGAAATTCTCCGGAATGCTGCCGATGGCAGCACCGCCAAGTTAAGGCTACAAGAACGGTTGAATATCAGTGAGGTTCAGGCGGATGCTATTTTGTCAATGCCCTTGCGACGCCTCACTGGCTTGGAACGGCAAAACTTACAAGGTGAGTTTAACGAGTTGTCAGAGAGAATTCATTTGTTGCAACTTTTGCTAAGCGATCGCCGCGAACTCCTGAAAGCCTTGAAAAAAGATTTGCGATCGCTCAAACGCAAATTCACCGATCCGCGCCGTAGCAAGATCCTCACGGAAGCGAAAGAATTAAAGACTCAGCCAACAGAGAAAAAACCCGACTCAAAAGACAAAAGTCACAAGTCAGAGGCCAAATCTACTCAAGCCGCACTCCTAACTCCTGAACACTTGGAAGAAGAGGCAGTTCTGGAGTTTACCCAGCGCGGATATGTCCGGCGCATCCCTAAAAATGGAAATAAATCCGCGTCTGGAAAAGGCGATAGCAGCAGTCGTCCAGATGATTTTGTAGTCAAAACTCAGGTAACTAGCACCCAAGCCGAGTTAGTCGTACTCAGCAGCGGCGGCAAAGCTTACCCCGTCAAGGTGGGTGAGATTCCGCCAACCGGGAAGCAATCGCGGGGAACGCCGCTAATCGGCTTGCTGTCCAACTCAGCTCAAACTGCGGCAGAAACGATTGTCTCCAACTTTTTTCTGCCTGAAAATCCGCAAAGTGCCGACCTAATTTTGCTTAGCGAACAGGGGAGAATCAAGCGCCTGCCCCTGGTAGAACTGGCTAACCTTACCAGTCGCGGCATCACGCTCATGAAACTGAAAGAAGACGATCGGTTAAAGTACGTCAATCTGGCTAAAACCGGCGAACAGCTCGTTTTGGCGACTGGGGGCGGACGTTTGCTGCGGCTTCAAGTCAACGACGATCATCTACCCTTGATGGGACGCACGACGATGGGGGTGCAGGCAATGCGGCTGCGGCGTTCCGAGCAACTGGTAGGAGCCTTAACGCTGGGGGATGATGAGAATATTTTAATCGTTTCCCAGTTGGGGTATGCCAAACGCCTGCCGATGAGTACAATCCGACTGGCAAATCTTGGCGACCTTGGCACTCAGGCACTGCATTTTACCAGCAAAACAGATGCTTTGGCAGCGATGGTCGCGGCTCCAGCAAAGTCTCAGATCGTCCTTCTGACCAGCGCCCAGCGAGTGGTGCGAATGCCAGTAAATTCAGTGCAGTTGCGAGGGAAAGATGGAACAGGCGATCGCATCCTCGAATTAAACCCGGACGAAAAAATTATTACTGTCGTCCTTTGTTCGTAGTTCGGCGTTCGGGATTTATTGAGAACGATGAATCCCGAACTCAAAGCCATTAATTCTTTTCCGCCACAAGATTCCCTACTGCTTTGGTTCTCCGATTTTCCTAAGAGTTCTGTGCTGCGAGTAAGTGATTGAAAATAGATTCAGTAGTGGGTATTAATAGCCGTGGCACAAGTTGTTATAGAAAACGTTTACAAAAGCTTTTCCGGTCGTCAAGGGGAAGTCGTCGCAGCGATCGCGCCTGAACCTCTGCTGACGCCAGTCGATGAGGGATCGCTGGTTGTAGATGACAAACCTTCGTCTCCGTCTGGAGCAACAAATGTCTTGCGACGGATTAACCTGACGGTGCAAGATGGCGAGTTTATGGTGTTGGTAGGCCCTTCTGGCTGTGGCAAAAGTACGCTGTTGCGGCTGATTGCGGGACTGGAAGAATTAACGGGGGGCAATATCCGAGTGGGAGACACTCTCGTGAACGATTTGCCGCCAAAGGAACGCGACATCGCAATGGTGTTTCAAAACTATGCCCTCTATCCCCACATGACGGTGTATGACAACATTGCCTTTGGACTGCGGCGCACGGGGCACAAAGGCGCGGGGAAGCAGGAAAATGGGGGTGCAGAGGAGGGGAATGCTTCACTCAGTCCACAGTCTTCTTTGCCCATCTGGGCGGAGAATCTGCTGGTAGAAATGACGCGATCGCTTCCCAAGCATCTTCGCTACATACCCGAACGCGAGAAAGCGATTAACGAGCAGGTGCGGACAGTGGCTCAATTGTTGCAAATTGAGCCGCTCCTAAACAGGTTGCCAAAACAACTATCGGGAGGGCAAAAGCAGCGAGTCGCATTGGGACGAGCGATCGCGCGCAATCCTCAAGTATTTTTGATGGATGAACCACTTTCAAACTTAGATGCCAAACTTCGGGCAGAAACTCGCGCCCAAATTGTTAAGTTGCAGCGACAGCTTGGCACAACAACCATTTACGTTACTCACGACCAAACGGAAGCGATGACGATGGGCGATCGCATCGCGGTGATGAATCACGGAAAAATCCAGCAAATCGCTGCACCGTTGGAACTTTACAACCAGCCAGCCAACCGCTTCGTGGCAGAGTTCATTGGGTCGCCGCCAATGAATTTTTTGCCAGTGCAAGTGAAAGCACCCCTCCTCATTACTCATTCTCAATTTCGGCTCACTCTCCCCGATGTTTGGGCGTCAGCACTGCAAAAATACGACGGGCAATCCCTCACTTTAGGTATCCGTCCCGAACACTTGATCGTTGGCGTTCCCGCCCCCAAAAATCTCCAGGTGCGAGTAGATTTGGTGGAAGCACTAGGCAACGAAACTTATTTGTCTGCCACTCTCCTAGAGTCAGCGATCGCATATCGCTTACAGGTACGCATTCCTCCAGACAAAGCGGTGCGAATTGGCGATCGCTTGTGGTTATCGCTGATGCCAGAGAAAATTCATTTCTTCGATCCACAGACTGGCATCGCAATTCTCTTGCGTTAGTTGGATTTTTGCGATTTAGCAAGACTTTTTTCGGCAATAAGCTGTTGGGTACTATTCGCTCATCTACCACTTACCAAAAGAGCATCTTCCCCCGCTATAGGCATAAACTCAGAAAATAATTTTTACCCCTAACAACCGAACTCATTCAATCCAAAATCCAAAATTCACATAACCCCATGACAACTCTCAACGCCCGCAATTTATTTCTAGATGATGTTCATCGTCTTTTAAACTTTCAGGAGCAGTACAATGGTTCTTTCACACCGTTGTTATCTTTAGAACCTCTAACAGAATTTGAACAGCAAGAACTATTACAAATTTGGGATGACTTTCGCCACTATTTAACAGCAGGAAAAGTGCTGGAAGGACAGGTAAAGCTTCTTACCGTTGCTCCGTTACTGCGAGTAGCTGGCTTTTACCGCTACCCTATTCACATTAGCTTGGAAGAGGGTATCGCAGCAGGGCAAGCGCATCTCAAATGCTATTGACAAGCGGGTTGAGAGTTCTGATCAATTTGGGTTAAACAAGCAGCCAAAATCTTGAGCATGTAATTATTATCCATAGCAGCTCGG
>NZ_JAMPKG010000058.1:0-26152 GCF_039962015.1 Trichocoleus sp. AS-A1
AATTTTATATAGGGTTTCACCATCAGCTTTTACTTCTAAATAGTACAAGCGATGCTCTAGAATTCTTTTGAGCTGAGTTTGGTAAAGCCATAAATCAATTGAACGTTCTTTCAGATTCAGTGATTTTAGTACTTTAGCGAGTTCTACCTGCCGTTCTATATCAGCTAATTTCTTCAGGAGAAGCGGCTCCTGAATTTGATTGAATTCCTTTAAGGGCAGCGCTCCCACTGGAATCATCCCTAGCTGTGTAAATTCGTAGCCAGGAGGATTTTGATAGGGATTTTTCTGCAATAGTTTGGCTTTGATTAATGGCTTGAGGTCAACTGAGAAAGGGATACTCCAGCCATTTGTTCCACAGGATTTCCAAAGGGTTTTGAGCAATTGTAGTGCCTGCCCTGATAACTCGATATTGAAGTTGTCATACAGTGGGAGGCTAGGAAACTCTCGCTTAACCGTCACGGAACGACAGGTTTGCCCAGTATGAGCGAAATGGTGTTCTTTGACTTGACCCTTCTTAGCAACTAATTTGACTCCACAATAGGGGCAAACTAAATCGCTTTTTCCGCTGGGGACATCGACGATATCAACCAATTTATTATCAGCATTGACCCCAAATTTTAGCAGCCACACATAAGCCATATCGCGAATCGCTAAGTATTTATCGTGAACTTCGACGGCAGATGAAATCAAGATGCTCCCTTGAGTAAACGAGATCGCCCTCAGTTCCAGGAGTCCTAGGGGCAACTTGAATAAACTACTGTAGTGCCATGTCAAAGATTTCAGAGTGCGATCGCTGTCTCGACTTCCGAGAAGACCCCAACGCCGAACCTCCTGAACTGTGGGAGCCAGAAGGGACAACCTACTACGATGGCGAACTAATTTTGCAACCTAAACAGCGGTGGACACCACTACAACAGTTGGAGCTACTGGATTATCACCCGATGTTTACGGGCAGATGTCCCGGCTGTGAGATGCCCTTTGAGATGAAGAAGCCGCCATCAGTATATTGGGATTGCTCTCGGTGCGGATGGAGGGATGATAGCGTGTGAGCGATCGCACTTTTAATTTAAATCAACGCTCCAGCAATTTAGATATCTGTAGGGAGCCGCAGCCGTTAATTTTCTGTTGTTCAAAATAACCAGTCCTGCCCTTCCATCTCTAAAACTTACCCCCGTAACTTTTAGTCCCAATTGGGACGTAAAAAAACCATTGGTTCACAAGAAAGAGGAGACATCTCCGCTCACGACTTCAGATCACGACTTCAGAAAACAACAGTGGCGATCGCCCTCGTAATTTCAAGGTAATCACTACCAGGTCGGCCTTACTCAAGTGGCTTGAGATCCGAATTCACTAACGCTTTGTCCATTCCTTCAAGTTGGGTGTGAGTCAGAGCCGATGAAATTGCTCCGTAAACGCTACCCTGAAAACTCGCTTTTGAATCCGGGGTAAACCAGGATTTGGATAATAGCAGATTTTTCTTCTGACGATTCCACTCAAGGTCAGCCAGACTTTTCAAGATTAACCTCCTGTACTCCAACCCGCTAAAAAGGGGATTGTCAATCTTCACGACCAAATCTCTTCTCCGCCACTGTACAAAGAGGATTCTGCGGATACAGTAAGACACTCATTACCTCGCTGGTGACGGATATGTGATGGACTGTGATAGATGTGTGACGGATACTGTGATAGATGAAACCCTTGACGGTGATAGACCTTATCGTTTGTGATGGACTTTGCCAAAACCTAGAGGTAAAACTTGAAAATGAAAAAAATTTGATTTTTGAAGGCGACCATAACAGACGCGATCTTATATCCAAAATTTAAAAGAAGGCTATAAATAAAAAGGTTTAACTAAAAATCCATCACAAGAGCTGTGGTCTATCACCATCAGGACTTCCATCCATCACGGTTTCCTTCACCTGTCCGTCACACATCTATCACAGTCCACCACGGAGGATGCCGGAAATTGATCTTTGGGAGGGAGATAGGCTAAGCGACGATGATGACCTATCCCCCATTGCTCCATGAGTGCAAGTCAAAGCGACAGCATCAATTTACTGATGCTAGTTCTTAGTAGAGACAATTCCTCAAACGTGGATGGATGGGCAGAAGATTAAATCGTGATTTCTTTAATCATCTAGCTCGTTCCTGGCGCAATTAGAAGGGAAAGCTTTTGGAAGAAGGAACTGACCAGGCAGTTCAATCGCCCTTGAGCGCAAAAAGATTTAGGGGCGATCACCTCTAGATGGTGTGCCCCAGTCGTCAACTCAAATTTGATGCTTCTTGGCTAAATCTGCTTAAATCTCTAACTCACCCTGCTCAATTTTTCCAGACATAATTTTAGCTAGACTATCTCGTTCACATTTGGTGAAATACCAACGCCACACCCAAGTAGCTTTTTCTTCCCCATAAGCCTCTATGGTCATTTCCCACTCACTCTTAGATTGAATCTCTTCGAGTACGCCTGCAATCTCCTTGGGTTCTTTGGTTTGGTTAAGCCCTTTGGTACCGGGGTATTCAATTCCTAATGTAATTTGTCCAACTCCTCCAGGCTTTTCCCCTGTCCACGAATATAAATCTTCTCCGTTTGGAGCTTTTACCAAAGAAACTTTTGACTGATGGTAACTCTGCCGTCCCAACGTTGGATGGGCAACAATATATTCTTCTCCTTGTATTTTAAGGATTTGAGCGATGGTACCATCGCGATTCTGGGGCGATTTCGGCAGACGGACGGCATAGCCAATTTCTACCTTGTCTGGTGGAGGAGATAAGGATGGAGCTAGAGTCGTTGGACTGGGGCAAACATAAGTGGATTTAGCTTCGCTCCCATGAGAAACCAAATTTTGTTGATTCTCAAGTTTTGTGGATTCGTTTTGGGAAAATCCATTACCTTGTTGAAATTTCTCACCAGCAAGAGTTTCATTTATCTCTACATCCCTTACACATCCATCCCCATTTATCACTGGGGATGCTAAAGGTTGATTTCCGGAAGATGGAGAGGTTGGATGCGGTTCATCTTCCTCACCAGATTTTCCTGTAATAATGAGCGGATCTGTATCATATTCACTGCGGATTTTTAGATTCATAAAGAAGCTACCATTACGATCTCGCCCGTGTTGAACGTCAAGTCGTAGTTGGCTTTGGAACAAATCCTTGAGTAAGTTGACAAACCGCTGAAGTCCTACTGTTTTACTTCCCGAAGCCACGCTATACTCCGCATAGCTGGCATAAAGCCAAGTTTCGACATTCTGGTATGTGTTCTTGGAAGAAGACTCTTTCTCGCGTTTAGCGACTCCTACGGCACTACGAGCGCCTTTCCGGTACGTCAAGCAGTGTTCTGCCCATGCCGCAATGGGATTGGTTTCAATCAAAGCTTCTGCTTTCACATGAGCAAGGCTTTCAACGCGGCTAGAAGTACGCTTTACAAAATTTGTTACCTCCTCATCCGGCATTGCCAGAACCCAGTTCAAAAGTCCAGAGATATAGGGCAAGAATTCGCCCTGTAGTTTACCATTCGTAACTTCTATTAGATTTCGCTGACTGTCTGGATGAATCTGCTTCTTGAATGGAATCGTCAGGCGTCGTCTCTCTAACCCGCTCGTATAGTCACCAGATTGAATCATTTCGTTGGCTGCAACGATGACCATTGCCGTTGGAGTGAATCCTCCAGTGCTTTGCTGAAATTTCACCTCATAGGGGAGGGTATCTTGCCCGGTCAAAGCCTTCAGAACCGATACGCCTCCAGAGTATCTTTCCGAATCAGTAATCACGACTAATCTTTTTCCGTAAATACTTGCCGTCTCAAAACGGCTTCCTTCTAGCTTTTGCAGGGTTGTAGTGTGAGTATTGTTTAATCCAATTAGCGCAGTTGCTAATCTGATGAATGTGGATTTCCCCGTTCCTCCTGGCCCGATTAATTCGATATATCGCTGCAAATCTGTGCGACCTTTAACGATTGCATTCAGGTAGGCGCGGAGCAATTGCACCAACTGAGTATCGCCATTAACCATATCCAATAACCATTCTTCAATTGGTTCGCAGGTAGCGAGGATATTGAAGCTATATGGCAGGCACCAGGTCAATCGATTTTCCGGGGAGTGTGGTTTGAACTCCTTGGTGGTAAAGTTCAACACTCCGTTTTCTAGAGGAAGTAATCCTTCTGTTTCATCCCACGTATTGATACGTAGGCGAGCTTTAAGGATTTTTACTGTGCCACTGAGATAGTCGGATTTGTAAGAGTCACTCTCCACCGAATCCATTACTATCTGCCAAACATCTTCATCGGGAATCTCTGCCCAAATCCCTTCTTGCTTATTAGCGCCGTATCGATACCATTTTTTGAGGTTGACGTGCCACGCCAGCTCAGGACGATACTTTCTGGCAATTTCAACTGCCAGATCTCCTTGCTCTGGCAGGACTCCTTCCTTTTCCAGTTCTCTTTGCTCTGAGGGTGAGCGCCGTTCTGATTTCGGCTTAAATCCATTACCAGCTTTAGATTTTTTCTCGAACTCCTGCTCTTTTACCCAATCCTCTAAGAGTTTCGCCCGTGCTAGTTCAACCTCGAAATCATCCCGGCTGTGACCTAGGAGGTAATCGTCCAATCCTTTACCCTCGCTTTCATTCCAAACAACTACCCATACGATACATCCGTGTTTTTTAAGAACTTTACCCAATCTTGCTACCGCTTTTTGGACTCCACTTTTGCAGACGATATCGGAGTCGAAGCAAAAATAAACTAAACGACCAAGTTGAGCGAAGGGTTCCAAATTACTAACTAACTTCCCCTCGTGCAATCCCATATCCACACCAAGTAGAGAGATGGTGGGATAGTCGTGAGTTAGCCCACTTCCCGCTTTTTTACCACCCTCGGTGATTAATATGGGCTTGGTTACATCCGCGATAATTCCAGGCCAGTAACTTTTATCCCCAGTGTCCAGACAAAGTGCATCGTGCTGCGCTTTTGACGAAAGATATTTGGCAGGTTTCTTCCCGTCTCCAAAATCAACTGGTTTATCGGGCTTGAATTGCCCATGCATTGTGCCCATCGGCAACCCGGTACGCGGGTTCACTCCCGTACACCACCAGCCAGAGACATGAAAGTAACCCTTCCAACCCAAGCGTTTCGCTATCTCATTCTTGTCGGTCAGGGTTTGGACATTCAGCTCTGTGATTAATTTTGATACTCCGCTTCCTTCTGTCCATTCTTTGGAATGTTGCAGCCAAAGAGCGGGCGGGGCTTCGGTTGGACTGGGAAAAGGCATTGCCATTGGGAACTCCTCCGTGTTTTACGAAGGAGGTAGTCACCCGCTAAATGTTGAATCCATGCAGAAATTTCCGGCATCACCGGAGTTATTCATCCATCCAACCAGTCCTTGAAGTTCGTATTGTCTCTAGTCTTGCCTGTGTGTGTCTGTTACACGTCATGGACAATTACCGGGACTCAGGGTACCATGTGTGTAAGTATTTCAAGAATCTAATAGATTCTTTATTTAGGGTTGGTGGGTTAATTCGCGGTAACTTCGGTTCTTTGAGATGAACCAGTGCTGGCGGGTGGCTTGCCTCCTTTTTTTTTAATTTTTAGGCTAATTTTCAATCAAATAATTAATCAAAGGATGAGCTTACTGAAAGTTTATCCTTCAATTTGTACATTTGTACTAGCCTCATCTCTTTATACTACGTTTCTGCGTGGGGGGCAAATCAGATAGCAATATTTGTTCTTTTTACCTCGAAGCTGATCGATTGCTTGGCTGAAAGTGGTGAATCATTACTAAGCGCCTAGGTCTTTTAATATCCCGAACTCAACAAAGTCAAAGTTAGAACTGAAGTGTTCATGTCTATAGGGGAGCAACGCTTTGTAGGTGTGGTTTAAAAGGTCTTGCTGTCTTAAGATTTATTTCACATAATTGAGGGCATCTTCCTCCCAATAATCTTTCATATTTAAAGTGACAGCCTGGATAGCTGGTATTTGCAACATCTGAGCCAGAGGGTAGTTCTCCCATTCTTGAGCGTCGGAATCTAAGTCGGTTAGAGACATTGGCTTACCAGAGGCTCTCTTTCTCTCTAGATTTTTTAGCGAGTGAGAATCAAGCCCCAGTTAGAGTTTAAAACTGCATCGCACACTTCAGGCATGGCAGACGCTTCAGCGTTGTCTGGTTCAGCCATTAACGCCAAAATCTTTAGAGGCTGGCTACAACCATCCCAGGTGATTCGAGCGTATTTCAACCGAAGCTTTAGCAATATTTTTGCTAGCTCACAACCCCCTTTATCAAGCCAAGCCTTAGCAGCAGATTCATTTGAGGTTTGGAGAAGTAAGCTTTGGTTTCCAATGCCTTTGAAGTCAAAGTACTTAAACTCCTTTGGGTTCTTTCCTTGTGTTTTTGGGGAAGCTGCGATCGCGTAACTCAACGATTACTTCCTTATTCATTTGCAACTCCCTTGCAAGAAATGCCAACTCGCGCACGGTAGGTTTAGCTCCATCCTTTAAGGCTTTTAATCGCTCCCTATCAACCCCTCCCTTTTCTAACAATTGCACGTAATTTTGCTGTACAAGCTCAGCAATAGTTTGAGTGCTGGCTTGAGATGCAGCCTCATTATCTAAATGTTGTTCTTCCTTTTGCTGAAGATATTCTGTGAGTATATTTTCCAATCCTTGACTGTTATCAACGCCATTTTCAACACAGTAAAATTTGAAGCGCTTTGCCAGTTCTTTGGGGACATGACCTCTCACTATTTGGTAATTTGGATCGTCTTTTTTTCCGGGCACAGTAGCAACTTAGCAATTTTGCTCTCATTCTCTCATAATCAATAAAATTAGCTAAAGTTGCTATTTTGCTAAGAAATGAAGTTGCTACTTCGCGACTTAGGTGCTATCGTAGCATTCATAGGCAGCAAGCGCCTACTTCACCCAACTCCTGGCTAAACCGGGCACTCCACTCTGCAAGAACTTAGCAATGGGAGAACAAAGGTATAAGTCATGTGCTGGGAAGGTTCTGCGACTTTCTACAACTAAATTAAGGAATAACCCTCATGCAAAGCACTTCCCTGGCTGTGCCTTTTTCTGCCGCCTCTCCCCCACTTCTGGCAACGGGTTACGACGGTGGGAATGGCAGCGTCAAATTAGTAATTGATAATGCTGAAGTTCGCATCCCATCTTACATTCAGCCGCTACATGGTGAAATTTACGACGTGCCTGACAGCAATGAAGGCAGCTTAATTGAATATCTTTCAGGCGATCACCCTGACCTTATTGGGCAGCGGTGGTTAACTGGGTCTTGTGCCTATTTAAGCAACCCGCAAGGATATGCGCGAGTCGTGGATCACCGAGCGGGAAAAATTCAATATGGCTTGCAATTGTTTTTCGGTGCGCTGGGTACGATGTCGCATCGCGCACGGTGGAATCTTTCAGTTGTAGCTAGCCTTCAGGACGCGCAAGCCTTTGGAACTCAGTTATCAAAATCCCTTCAAGGACAACACAGTATTCGGGTCAACAATAAGGGCGTAACCCATGTTGATTTATCGGTTAGCACGGTTATTGAAGAAGGTGCAGGGGCTGTAGTTTCAGCGCTGGCATCTAATCTTATTGAGCCGAAAACTCAAAATATTTTCATTGACCTCGGCTGCGGCACAATCATCTCTTCTGTGTTTGGTGCGGGCGGAAAATTAATTGCTCGAAAAGTTACATCCGGTGGTGTCGATGCGCTGATTGAAGCGATCGCAAAAAACATCGACACTCGCCGCCAGTTGATGAAAGAGGGCGACAGACATTTAATCCGAGCTGGCATTGAAAGCAGCTCTTTCGAGTACGGGACAACGGGCTGGAACTTCCGCCAAATTTACAACGCAGAGTTGAAGCCTTGGGTATCTCAGAACTTAGCGACAGCATTTAAGGCAGTAGACCCTTGGAGAGAACAATCAAACTCAATTGTTGCCATCGGTGGCGGCTCACAATTACCTGCGATCGCTCAACTCTTAGCTTCTCAAAAAATAGTAGTCGCTACTGATGGTACTTGGATTAATGCTCGTGGTTTATCACGCTTGGCACAAATCAAATTACGGAGGGAAGGGTAATGGGTTCTACTACTTCAAAAAGAGTTTCAGTTAAAGCTTATCTGCTACCTTATCTGGATGAAATTGCAAAAGAAATAGGCACTAACGATTACTCAGAAATTGTTCACCAACTGCTTTTGGAACATAAGCGGTTTATCCGAAAAGGTTTATCGAATTTCTCGAATGACGGCTTGATTCAAATGCCAACTCAATCACAGGTTAGAGCGTTGGAGAAGTCAAAACCGAATATTAGTGACGATGACTTAAGCTCTGCTCTCTCAGATTTATTTGTCGCTTAAGAGTAGCCAGCGGCAAGGTTTACCAGGCTCAAGCCGCTGGCTACTCGCCTCCCACTAACAACACAGAAGGAGACACCTTCAACTATGACAGACATCAAGACTGCAATCCAACAGCGCATCAAACAGAACCAGCGCAACGGCATCGGATTCGTGGAAGGACAGCTATTACCCCGCACTGCCTGTCTAGAAACGGCTTGTACCCTAGCTGAGTATTGGTCACGGGGTATGGACACAGAAGCATTCGCGCTCATCAATAATCTGCCTTCGCAGCGGCAGTCAATCCATTCAATCTACTCAAAGTGCATGAGGATGAAGCGCAAGTGAAAGCTGAAACTCAGAAGCTCAAACAAAAGTTTTACAAGCAACTTGTAAGACAAGGTGCTAACTATCAATTTGCTGCTATCGCTGCTGAAGCTTTAGCGAAAGAACAGCTCGAAGGTTATCAACGAAATTCACAAGACCAGAGGGCAATTAATGAATGTCACAAGAAAATTGCAAGAAGGGTGCAATGAGCTGGATTACTTACAAAGTAGTAGCTAAATCCGGAACGACCTTCACGCACTTTTCTCGTAGCTCTGACCTAAAAAAAGCACAAAAAGAGTGGGAGAAGAAATTCAACCAGAAGGCTAAAAATATTGCACTGGACAATGACGATACTGAGCTTGATTTCTCCGACCTATTTGACTCTTAATCATGCCAAACCAGAGCTACGTCTTAGACCACATCTCTCGCATTGAGAACCGTCACAAAAATAATCCATCTGCTCAGCTTAATTCCAAGTGGCGTATCGCTAGTAATCAAGACTTATTCAATGATTTGGACAGTGCCGGAAGCTTAACGACAGTTCAGATTAGACAGGTAGACAGGTTCATTGCTGAAGTCAAAACGAACAGGAGGTGCAAACATTAAATGACATTTGTAAGAAAGCTCAAACGCAATAAAATTTCTGTTCTGTTTGGAGTTGGTATTCTCGGCTGCTTCCTTCTGAACAGTCGAGAGATTCAAAAAAACTTCTTTACGATTGGACAAGTTCGTGAATTATCACAAATAAACGCTGCTAAAGATATGCAGTTGAGAGTGAGTCAACAGCAGATTCAGATGCAAGCGGAAATCGCAAATGAACGTTACCAGACTGGCTGCGTACTCGTAGTTTCAAAGCAAGATCCAACTACATTTACATCTCTTTCAGAAGGACAACCAGTTATCGATTCAAAACGTCAGACTCCTTTACCTACGGGAACGGTGGTTTGTGATGCGAATGGAAATACTGGCAAGATAATCCCTGGTAGTGATGGCACTCCAGTAGTCGGAGAGATGGCATTTACAGGCAATCGTGAAGTTGTAGAAGCGGCTCGAAAATCAACTCAACTGAACTACGTTTTACCAACTAATAACTAGGGAGAAGATAAATGGCTAGAGCTACACATTATCGGGGTGGAAGTGGCATTACTTTTGTAAAAGTTCTTTACTGGCTAGCTGTACTAGCTGCCATTTGGTTCGCTTACTTAAATCTTCTGCCCTACGTGAGAATTGCCAAAATAGCGATGCTGCAAACACTTGATTCAAACTTGAATCAAGTTATCGCTGGCATTCCTTTAATCAACGGGTTAATTTTAGCAATTCTCTCAGTCATTCACTGGTTCGTTGGCGCAATCCTGTGGAGCATTATTCAAACGTTAGAAATCTTGCCAACTGTGTTAAAGCGTGATAGAGCCTTTTTACGAACTTTAATCAATCACTCAGATAGCTTTGATAAGTTCGAGATTCAAGAGGATGACGAACCAACCTTAGCAACACTCAAGCTTTGGTACAACCAGTTTCCGTCTCTGACAATTGCACGGGCGAGAACTGCTTCACTGTTTGTTTACGCCGTTGACTTTTGTATCTGTATTGCTGTTTACCCTCCTGCGCCTGGGGGGTTCAGTAACTTTGTTTTTTTGATTTCAACGGGTCAACTTGGTCGGTTGGATTGGCAGAATATTCTGATGCTAGGGCTGACTCTATTTGCTATTGAAGGTATCGTTAAGCTGCTGTTTTGGTTAGGCGAAATCGCTTACTTTATGAAGTCAGCACACGCTTCGCAGTCATAGGTAAAAAGCCTAAAAGCTGGGTGCAATTCCCAGTGACTTGTATTGCTTATAGAGGAATAAGTATGTCAGCGTTCAACCCGAAAAAGAAAGAGTTACCAGCTATCTGTTGGCAGAAATTAGCTCACGAATCTCTTGAAGAAAGCAGTTCCGGTTCGCAAGTTTTGATTATTGGTGGAATTGTAGGGGGGTTGCTTGGTGCTTCAATCACTGGTTTTCCTCCTACTGGGTTGTTGATTGGAGGTTGGGCATTTTACGAGGCTTGGAGACGCACCGCTGCCTTAAATAAAAATGAGCAGGCGATCGCTCAACATGGATGCATAGCGCACCTACTGACTCAAGAGAAACTGCGCGATTTTACAAATCAGGTTGGAGAGCAAGAAGTCAAACGGCAGATTGAGTGGGCATCAGAAAATGGTTACTCTTTGACTGCTGACGCTGAAGAATTCCTAGAGTCTCAGCAGCAAAGTGAGTCAGTAGCGATCGCTGGTGAAGCACCGCAACGTTCGGATTTGCTCAAACAGGCAATCGCGATATTTCAGAGAGAGCCGAGAGAGTCGAGTGAATCTATCGTTGAAGCTCCATCAAAAACCACAGGGCTGCAACCTTTCGACCGGGCACGCATCATAAACGAATCTAAGGGCTTGATGATTATTGGCGACATGGGCGCTGCCAAGACCTGCGTTGCCCAGTACATTGCGAACGGTTTCAATGATTACGGAATTATCATTTTTGACCCCCACGGTCGGACAGATTGGGGCAGCGCTTATGTGATTACTAAAATGCCAGCGATCTATCAGCAGATGGCAATCCTACTTGAACGGCTGGAGAACGGAGACGAATCACCGTTGCTAATTATCTGCGATGAGTGGTTGGAAATTAGAGGCGCTCGCCTTAACAAGTCAGGTGACTTCAAAGGAGTGGCAGATGATTTTATTCGTCTGTTCAGTACCAAGCCAAGGAAGTTCAATAAATTAGCTGCTTTTGTTCTCCACAGCCCCAACGTTGAAGCTGCCGGAGTAGACAGTTTTTTAAGAGAGAACTACCTGAAAGTGTACCTGGGTCGCTTAGCTAAAAAGGAATTCCCAAGTATCAAAGATTGCGCTTATCCCTGTGTTATCGAGGGAGAGCAGTTTGAGCATCCAACGCATGGACATCATGAAGTCTTTCGACCAACAGGAAACGCCCCACGTAATCTACAACCTCTCAATTCAGCAGTGATTAATATTCCTTTGACTTACATGGATAGAGGGAAAGTTAAGGTGCATCAAGGGGGTTGGGATAAAGGCTCCTTTATTCACAAAACTGATATCAGACATCGACTTGAATTTCTCTTGAATGATCTCGGAACCGATACTGGTATCGATACCGGAACCGATACTGGAACCCGTGAAAGAACAGCTAAAAATAGCGATACCGGAACCGATACTGGTATCGATACCAGCGATACCGAATCTGATACCGCTGATACTGGAAGCGCTGAAACCATTGGAAACACAGGCGGTTCCGGCGATACCGAGCGTGATACCAGCGATACCTTCACACCAGCACAGCTCCCAAGAGTGCAGGTGGTGCAGCTAGTTGAGCAGATGAAGGTATCGGGATTTTCACAGACTCAAATTATTCAGGCACTTTGGGGCTGCGAGAAAAATAAAGCCGGGTGGAAACAGGCTTATACAGAGTTTAAAGAACTGACAGAGGGTAGTGATGAGAAGTAGGGGCCGCGAAAGAATCAAAAATATTTCAATCGCGAGTGTAGCGATCGCCTGTAGTTTCGGTTTCTTAACTCTGTTGATTCAGCCAAAAGAACTGCACAAAGGAATGCTGCTAGGTTTTGTTTTGGGACTGTGTTGCGGTATTCGCCTGACTGAAGATTAAGTCCCATTGGGATTTAGCCTTTCTCTGTCAATCGACATTATATTGCCCTGAAGTCTTTGTTCACGAGAGGGGCACACCCTTATCCTCTGAGGGTCACAGATGTTCTATTTTGCGACCCGATAATGACTAATTTTCAATCAGCGATCGCTCACGTTGCTTCCACTGATAATCACCCGAATCTGCACTTGTGTTCTAGCGCTGAATTTCCGTCCCAATTGGGACGGGAAAATTTAAAGTATCTCGCTTGTGTAAGCAGCTAGGTAACGCAGTTACTAAAGTCTTTCCCCTCATTTCATAAATAAAGAGTCACCCCACTCGCGTTGATTTATATAGGAGGTGTTCAATGACTCCCAAACCTTTAACTGAGCGTCAACGTCAACTCATCCAAAATTACGCTTACTGCCAGTTACAAATGACCCCTCAGCAGTTCCGTACTAAATGGGCATTAACCCACGAAGAAATTTCTTTAATCTGCGATCGCTCTCCGGGAACAGTTAATTCCTGGTTCTCTCCTCAGAAAAAACATCGTCCCACCAGAAATGATATGCGTCATCTTGCTTTAATTAATTTCCTTTTGGAAAACTTTGAGTCAATTCCAGAAGACATCATAAATCTACTCTGTCCACCCTATTTAGATTAGGAGTCATCCTCGGTCAACAGTCAATGTCAAATCGATATTTTTTGACTTAAGGCTTTCTATTATTTTTTAAAAGTTAGCAGATTGTTGGGAGTCTTCGACTCAGATTTTCTGCGCTCTTTTACTGGAGGAATCCTCATGAGTTTAACTTCATTCGTCAATGAAAAGGATGTTCGCGAACGCTTTAACGCAGAATTCTTTAAACCAGTCTTGATAAAGAATCAGGCGCTACTCGTTCCCCCTCTCACTCAAAATTCTCGGATAATGGGAGCTGCTTTTGATTATCTGATGCGCTTCCATTTGAAGAGGTTGAACCCACAAGCGGTTGAGCTTCCCTGGATAGCCGAGAATGCTTGGTATATTCTGGATAGCAGAGGCTTAGATGAGTTGTGTCAGCAAGCATCTCAGATTGTGACTCAAGCAAAAGAACGTTATGCAGAGTTTCTCTCAACCCAGACTTTGACTGATGAACTTCTTGCCTCTACCTTACTACTGGCTAAACTAGATGGCTTTTATCGTGCCCTAAGAATGGATGAGAATCTTCTACAGGTTAATGAAGAAGACGTTCGGGATTTAAGAGCTTTAATCAGTGCCGTTGATTTTAGTTTATTTCAGACTTCAGGAACGGTTATCTTAAATCCACAATTTAAAAGCTCCTCTTTAGTGAAGGGTGCAGATGCAGATTTAATCCTTGATGATTTACTCGTCGATATCAAAACGGTGAGGGAACTGGATTTGCAGAGAAGGGACTTTAATCAACTGGTTGGATACTATGTTTTGAGCCGGATTGATGCCCTGAAAGGTGTACAGCTTCCCTACGATATCAAACGCTTAGGTATCTACTTCTCCCGCCACGCTTATCTTTTTACCCTCAATGTTGAAGAGGCTATTGATGAGGAAAAATTCCCTGAGTTTCTAGAATGGTTTCAAGTGAGAGCGGGAAGGAGCTTTTAAATCGGAATTTATCAATCGTTGATGGGATTGGATCGGTTCTATCTTTCATGCCGATACCCCAAGACTAATTAAGCCTCGTACATTGCGGTTTTTTTTTCTGAAAGGGCAATCGCCGAAAACAAGTGCCAATTGGCACTTAAGAAAGCTGGTTGCAGTCTCTGATGTTAATTTAGGGTGCAATATTCCCACAATTGAGCGCTAATATTGCACCCTAAATTTTAGGGTGCAATAATCAAGTATTGCTTGTTGATATTTGCACCCTAAATCTTATGAGAAGAAAACACTCATCTGACTTCTCGCCTAAAGATGTAGCGCCTCATGCAGCAAAATGGAGCCGGGATGAACTTGAACAGATGAAAGCGATTATTGAGGGGTTGCTACAGGCAACGGAATCAACATCTGAGCTGGTTGAGGAAGTAGCGCTTACTAATCCGAATCGGGGACATAAGAGCGGGAGCGGTACTGGTTATTTTGAGGAAAAGATGATTAACGGCTGCGGCCCCTACAGATATCTACGCTATTGGAGAGAAGGGCAGCGAAAGTCTGTTTATGTAGGTAAGGTGGAGAACCAGTGCAATTAATTAGAAACGCTCTCAGGTAGAAATCTGACTCCAGTATGAAAGCGATCGCTCTCCTTACTGCTACTGCTAAACTACTACAACTGTTGTCTAATCACACCCGGAACTTCCAGCATCACCACGGTGATACCTGCTGGATCATCAGAGTGCTGACATACACAAGGAATATGGGATTGGAATTTAAGTGCTACTTTGCTCTTCGTGACAGCTTCTCTATATTTCCCCCGACAATCATGACAAGCCACGCGACAACAACGCGACAACGCGACAAGTCCGGCAGACCTAGTAGAGACAGCAATTGGCTTGAGCAGCACTAAACCTCCTCTGCCTCTCCCTGTTCTTGATTTATTACCTTATTGCAATATTGGAAAAACATCCAGCTTAGTAGAGCTGTTTCAAAGTCTTTATTCTTCTTAGTTTTAGAATAAAAGTCTTGAAAGCCAAGAGTATTTTCTCTAAATAAACTTATCATTTGCTTTTGAGCTGTTTCATTAAACGTTGTTTGCGCTTTATCAGCGTTGACTTGTACCTGTTGCTTTAGTTTTTCATTTTGAGATAATCGCTCGGTCACTATTTCAACACAGACCTTATCGGCATCGGTTAAATTAACACCGTAGCGATTGTTAAACTCTTGAATTACTTGCGAAAGGGGAACCGCTGTCCTAGCTCTTGGAGTACCAGAACCTTTGATGACGGGGGATTGAAGTTCGGTTTCTGCGGTGTTATTTAGGTTGATTGAACCGCTGAAGGTTTGTTGAATTCGATAAGCTTCTAATTCAATGCCTTGGGGAAGTGTGAAGGGAGATTCCTGCTGAGAGGGTTGGATTTTTGTTAGGAGTAAGTGACCTAAGCTGTAGAGCTTTTCTAAGTCTACATCGGTAAATTTAACAATTTGGGATAGGTAGAGGTAGAGACGAACGTATTCGGTGAGAAGGTCACGGAAGCGATTTTTGTTGTCTTCTTCGGCATCGTTAAAGCGTTCGACTACTGGAGAAATTGCGGCTTCTAGTTGGTCTACGGCTTGGGGATTTCTGTAGTAAATGTTGGTAACATTGCCAAGTTCTGAGGCGTCATAAAAGCCAAATTGTTGAAGCTGCCGTTGCAGGGTGTAGAGGCGGTTGGGTTGCGTGCCTTCGCTGAGAGTGGTGGCAGTGTAATAATCTTGAAAGGCGTTTTTGATAGTTTTCCAGTCGTTGACAAAATCTAGCACCATTGTCTCGTTCTTACCGGAATGGCAACGGTTGAGGCGGCTGAGGGTTTGCACGGCTTTGATGTCTCTGAGGGGTTTATCGACATACATGGTGTGCAGTAGGGGTTGGTCGAAGCCTGTTTGGAATTTATCAGCGACGATGAGAATGCGGAACTCGTCCTTTTTAAAGGCTTCTGCCGTTTCGTGGATGGGTTCGCCAGCACTCGCGGTGTTCATGTTGTATTCGGTGTAGTTGACTCCGTTGAGAGTCACGGTTTGGGAGAAAGCAACTAGGGTTTTGAAGGTGTATTCTTTCTCCTGAATGTAGGCATCTACGGCTTGTTTGTAGCGTACCGCTTGGGCACGGGAACTGGTGACTAACATCGCCTTGGCTTTGCCGTTGATATGGCGTTGAACGCGATCGCAAAAATGCCCTACGATAATTTCGACTTTCTCATTAATCATCTCTTCGTTGAGATTGACAAAGTTATGGAGGGCGCGGACGAGTTTCCCTGTGCTACAGCGTGGGTCTTCAGTGGTCGCTTGGAGTAGGCTATAGTACTGCTCGTAGGTGGTATAGTTTTGCAGTACATCGAGGATAAAGCCTTCTTCAATGGCTTGGCGCATTGAGTAGAGGTGGAAGGGATAATATTTCCCATCCGTTTGCTTTTGACCGAAGTACTCTAGGGTGGTGTTTTTTGGAGTGGCAGTGAAAGCAAAATAACTGAGGTTGTTTAGTCTGCCGCGTCTAGCGGTTTCCCTTAAAATGAAGTCTTCGCTATCTTCTTCAACGTCAGCCAGCACCGCATTCATCTGTCTGGTAGTTTTGCCGCCTTGGGAGGAGTGCGCTTCGTCGATGAGGATGGCAAAGCGTCTGTTTAACATTTGATTAGTTAGTCGCAGCACCTGGGGAAACAGTTTTAAGGTGCAAACGATGACCTGTTTGCCCTCTTCAAGGTCTTTTTTGAGTTCTTTACCTGTTGGAGGAGTGGCGACAACACCACTTACTTGTTCAAATTGCAGGATAGTGTCTTGGAGTTGTTCGTTAATGATTTTGCGATCACTAATTACAATGATGGAGTTAAAAACCCGTTGGTCGTTGGCGTCAAACAGGTTCTTGAGTTGATGGGAAAGCCAAGCAATGGTGTTACTTTTGCCGCTACCAGCACTGTGCTGAATTAGGTAGCGTTGTCCTGCACCTTTAGCTAGAGCATCGTCTAGGAGTTTCCGTACTGCGTCAAGTTGATGGTAGCGGGGAAAAATCAGACGGTTTTCCGGCGTTAGCTGAATGAAGTTTTTAATTAGGTTGAGAACGCTGTCAGGGTGCCAAATTTCTTCAGCTAGATAGGCAGTCCGGCAACCACGGCGGTTAGGGTCAGGGTTAGGGTCAGGGGGATTGCCTTTGCCTTGCTTGTGTCCTTTGTTGAAGGGAAGAAATTTGGTATCGTTGCCTTGCAGTTGGGTGGTTATGAAGACCAAATCGGGGTCAAGGGCGAAGTGGCATAGGCATCGACCGAATTTTAATAAGGATTCGTTGGGGTCGCGAGTGGTGCAGTATTGCTTTTTGGCGTGTTCTACAGTTTGCCCGGTGAAATGGTTTTTGAGTTCTGCGGTGAAGATGGGTAAGCCGTTTAAAAATATGCCCCAGTCGAGGCTTTTTTTTAGGTCTGTTTGGCTGTAGTGGAGTTGGCGCAGGATGGTAAAGCTATTTTGCTCGTAGAGGGTTTGTAGTTCTGGGTTGCGGCGGCTGTTGGGTTGAAAGTAGGCGAGTTTGAAGGTACAGCCATAGGTTTTAATATCGTTTCGCAAGACATCCAGAGTGCCTCGGCTGTTGATTTCGCTGGCTAAATAGTTGAGGAATTCTGTTTCTGTCGCGTCACCGTGATGTTGTTTGAGTTGTTCCCATGTTTCCGCCTGGGTTTGCTCGATAAACTGGATTACGTCTTTAGGGATTAGGCAACGGGCTTTATCGTAATCAGTTTGGGTGCGTTTCTCGTAACCTCTATCTCTATCAATCAGACTTCGTTCGATGATGGCTTCTAAGTCTTTTTCTAAGGTCATGAGGCTACCTCGTTACGCACGTCAATTTTGCCTGTTACAGCAGCGGATATTAGGGCGGTGCGGTATTCTTTGAGTTTTTCAATGCCTTCGCGGATTTTAGCGATGAGGGCATCTATTTTGGCGGTTTCTCGGTCGAGGTAAGATGCGATCACTTTTTGTTCATAGGGATAGGGAAGAACAATTTCAAAGTTTTTCTGTGCTATCAGACCAACATAATCTCTAGTTGATTGATTGCCAGCAATGAATTTCAATCTTTCTTGAAATGGTTTTGATTGGAAATAGTAATACAAAAACATTTTATCAATTTCTTGCTTTTTGATTCGATAATAGGTTACTTGTGGAGTGAGCATTACAAATCGAAATTTAATATTATGGGGAATAATTGAAGTTTCTCCTAAAGTACCCTTATGAGTCAGTAGAACATCTCCAGATTGAGAAAATCCAATTCTTAAAGATTCAGCTTGCTGTTCTGAAATATACTTACATCCCTCCAAATCTATTTTTCCATTACGAATGTTATTAGCCATCAAAAAGGGGATACCCATCTCAACATAATCCTCCGCACGAGGATGTATTTTCCCATGATTGCCATCCTGTATTTCTAGGCATTCACTACGAATGAGATTACGGACAGTCACAACTCTCCAATCTTCAGGAATCTCCCCCAACCACTCAACACCTGAATCCTTCAGTGGCGCGGTTGAGTTAAGTCCCTTGGTGACGGTGTGGCTGATGATGGCGGTGCGCTTTTCTTGTAGGAGTTCGATTAGTCGTTCTTTTTTGGCTATCAGGGCATCAATTTTGGCTGTCTCGCGGTCTAGGAAGGATGCGATCGCGTTTTGTTCATTTGGAGAAGGAAGAACAATTTCAAAGTCTTTTTGTGCTACCAGACCAACATAATCTCTGGTTGACTGATTACTTGCAATAAATTTTAGTCTTTCTTGAAATGACTTTGACTGAAAATAGCAAAATAAAAAATCCCTGTTTATTTCATGTTTTTTTAATCGGTAATAAGTTACTTGTGGAGTCAGCATTATAAATTCAAATTTAATTATTTCTGGAACAATTGCTGTTTCTCCTATAGTACCTTTGTGAGTCAGCAGAACATCTCCTGATTCAGAAAATCCAATCCTTAGAGATTTGGATTGCTGTTCTGAAATATATTTACATCCCTCCAAATCTATTTTTCCATTACGAATATTGTTTGCCATCACAAAGGGGATACCCATCTCAACATAGTCCTCCGCGCGAGGATGCATTTCTCCGTGATTGCCATCCTGTATTTCTAGATATTCACTACGAATGAGATTGCGTACAGTCAAAACTCTCCAATCTTTTGGAATTTCCCCCAACCACTCAACTCCTGAATTCTTGTAAGCTGGGTAGCGTTTCCACCTTCTTAGAGTTTGCGGAACATCCTTTGGCAACACCTGACTCATCCCGCCACCTCTCGCAACATCTCTAAAATGTCCTTTTCCAGAACCTTAATATCTGCCTCAATCTCCTCTAGTTGTCGCGGTGCCTGATACTGATAAAAGTAGCGATTAAAGTTAATCTCATAGCCCACCTTCCCCACTTCTTTATCCTTTTCATCACAAACACTGGTATTAACCCAAGCATCAGGAACGTGGGGCTTTACCTCCCGCTCAAAGTATTCCCAAATATCCTCTTTCAGAGGTACATTCTCCGTATCCCCTAACTGCGGGTCAGGTTCCGGGTTTCCATCTTTATCTCGACAAATCTCCGCTGTTTCATCCCGTTCCGACAACGCCGCAAGAATCGCCTTTTTCAAAGGTGCTTTAACCTCAATCGCCGCTGCTTTAATCGCCTTATTCAGCACCTTAACAAAGGCATCCCTATCCTTATATAAATCCCCTGGCAGCGTTGACAACATATCTAGAATCAACCGTTGTTGCTGTCTCCCTACTGCCTCCTCAGCTTCCCTCTCTTCAGCTTTCCACTTCTTACTCACCGCCAAATCCTGAAACGCCTTCTCATCTTTGAGCCTTACAATCCGCTCATCACTGGCTTGAAAATTTAACCGCAACGGACGCTCAACCGTAATCCTGCGATAACCAAAATCTTCCCTATCAAACTGCTTAGACTTTTCCCCAACCTTAAAAAACTCGTATAACTCCGTAATCTCATCAATTTGAGCATTAGAAATCTGCCGCCGCTTATTCCCCAGACTCTTCCGCATCGGCACCCAAAAGTCTGTCGCGTTAATTAACTGCACCTTCCTCTCTCGCTGAGGTTGCTTCTTACTCGTCAGAATCCAAATATAAGTCGCAATACCCGTGTTATAAAAAAGCTGTTCCGGCAATGCCACAATTGCATCTAACCAGTCATTTTCCAAAATCCAGCGCCGAATCTCACTCTCTCCACTCCCAGCATCCCCCGTAAACAACGGCGAACCATTCATCACAATGCCAACCCGACTGCCGCCTTTTTCCGCTTCCTGCATCCGAGACAGCATATCCTGTAAAAACAGCAGTTGCCCATCACCAATCCGAGGCAACCCCGCATCAAAACGCCCCCCAGCCTTCTTCTCAGCTTCTACTGCTTTCTTATCCCCTTCCCATTTTTTGCCATAGGGAGGATTCGCCAACATATAGTCAAAGCTTCCATCGTGCTGAGGGTTTGCCAGCGTACTGCCAAACAAAATCCGTTCCGCATCCCTGCCGTTAACACTGAGGATGTACAAATCAGACTTACACACCGCGTAAGTTTCCGGGTTCACCTCCTGCCCGAACAACCGCACCGTAGCAGTGGAGTTCATCGCTTCAATCCAATCTTTCGCCGCAATCAACATCCCACCCGTACCGCAGCAGGGGTCATAAACCGTCAGCTCGATGTAATCTTGAGTCAGCGCTTGCTCATCCAGACACAGCAACAAACTCACCATCAACCGAATCACCTCTCGCGGCGTGAAGTGTTCCCCCGGATTCTCATTGAGTGCCTCATTAAACTTGCGAATCAACTCCTCGAAGATGTACCCCATCTCCTGGTTAGAAACGCGCTCTGGATGCAAGTCAATCTCGGTACTTTTAAACCGTTCCATGACTAGGAAAAGCAACCCCGAATCATCTAATCGTTTAATCGTGTTCCGGAAATCCAACTTCTCCAGAACATCCCGCATATTTTCACTAAACCCGTTAATATAATCCTTGAGATTAGCGGCTAAGTTATCTGAGTCTTCTAATAACGACTCAAATGTAAACTTTGAAGTATTGTAAAAGGCATACTTTGATGTTTCGCGCAGCATATCGCCCAAAGCATTCTCTGGGAACGAATCCTTAAATTGCTCGTACTCCGCCAGAACTTGCTTTTTAGTCGGCTCCAACACATAATCAATCCGCCTCAGCACCGTAAACGGTAAAATTACATCCCGGTACTTACCGCGATTGAACGTATCCCGAATCAAATCCGCGATACCAAAGATGAAATTAGCCTTCTCTCCGAAATTATTCATGCACTAGCTTTCTCACAACAGTCCTGCCAAGCACGGCAATAGCTAAGATACCGCGATTGCTCACCCATACTATCTCACGGCAAATTTCCGCCAGGGATAAGCGCAATAGATAACCCGAACGGCACGGCAACGCTTTCGCTCCACTCTCTATAGTGTTCCCATTCATGAGGGCGTAAGTCACACCCAATCTATTGTGGAGCTTAGTTGACTTTTAGCCATAAATATCTATTTAAATCGCTCTCTTCTTCAAGGCCAGCAAGGGTTAGTGATCGCATCCTTAAAAACTCCTACACCAGCAAATTGCACAGTGGCAGAGCATCCTTGACTTTCTAACAAACGAGTCTTAATTATGAAAGACGAGTTCTTAGCTGGTTTCCAATGAATCGTCACACCAATTCATCTACCGCTCAAAGCTTTTGAAGTTATCTCGCAAACGACGAGTCCCTACACCGCTCTAGTCACTCTCGTCACAGCGCTCTGTACTTTTCTCTTTGAAGTGCAAGTTCCCAACCTATAATCCGCGTGCCAATTGGCACTTGATTTGCACTCCTTCTATCTCACTCCACATCCGATTGAGATAGATTCAAATAGAAGCTCAAAACTGAATGCAGTGTTGACTCGATGCACCCCGCTACCCCATTGAGAGATTGGGTAGCTTTTTTAATGGGAGCGTACATCTAGAGTGGCTCAAATCAGTTTACCTCCGATGTACCAATTCGCTGACATTGCTGCACTTGTGGAGCCATAAAGTTTAAACTTTCGAGCTGTCAGTCTACCCAAAATTGCAAGGTTTCCTTATCCGTCTACTCAGAGTGTCAATCCAGTCAGCTCGTCCTAGATAATATTGCCTCCAATCAATTTCCCCAGATGTTAACAGCTAAGGTGTATCATCCTGCTATCAGTCTGATTCAAGTAATAGCGATGTCCGAGAAACTCCCTGCCAGTCAAATGTTAAGGGTTCCCACGCTGCTTGTGGAAGCCTACCAAAAGCTCAACCAACTTCACAGGCAGGGACACCCGGTAGTCGAGAAACTTAATCAACTGCTAGCAGAACTAGAAGCTGGGATTGATTCAGTTGATAACAGTGTGCTAGCAGACATCTACAAGCGACTGGAAACTCTAGAGAGCGCCATCGCCAAACTTTCCTCTACTCAGCCCCTAACAGCGCCTGTGCGCAGTGTGTATCAAGTTGAATCAGATGATGTCAATATGCGATATCAGGGTGAATCATCTGATATCACTACAGGAGAGCAGCTGATTCAACCTGATAGCAATGAAGGGTTGTCTCAAGGGGATTTGTGTGTGCGCTTCCATCTGAGTTCTAGCAATATCTCTCGCCATGCCAAAGCTAAGGGGATGACCTCTCAGGAATACCTGCATCATCTGACTGGCTGGGAGCTGAGGGGCCGCAAGTGGTATCCACCTTTGACCACCGACAACTGACACCCCTAACTGTCCTACCCATCACCCCAGTCACCAACGCCAGGGTTTTTTTCATCTCTAGTGCGACATAACTGAAATTATGTAGAGTCAAAATGACCGAAAATAATTGGATGGTTCAGGTCACAGATAGCCAAATCACATCGGAGCGGGTAACGCCCTCGGATGCCCACGACCGCTTAATTGATATGTGGGTGGACGGGCGTTCGCCTCATACTCAGGACGCTTATCGTCGGTATGCCCGTCAGTTTCTGGCTCATATTAATCGACCCCTGCACTTGGCGACGCTGGCAGATGTCCAAGGCTGGAAACTGACGCTATCGCAAAAGTCGCCCAATACTCAGAGGTTGGCGCTCGCGGCTGTTAAATCGCTTTTATCTTTTGGGCATCGGATCGGATTGTTGCCCCTAAATGTGGGAATGCCTGTCAAGTCACCTCCGGCGAAGGACTGCCTCAACGAGCGGATTTTAACAGAGACGGAAGTGGCGATGATGATTGCCCTGGAAACTCACCCGCGCAATCGCATAATGCTACGGCTGCTGTACTCGGCTGGGTTACGAGTCAGCGAGTTAGTTGCTCTGAACTGGAAAGATTTAAAACCCCGTGGTGACAGTGGGCAAGTAACAGTTTTCGGGAAGCGAGGTAAGACCAGAACCGTACTACTACCCGATGGGGTATGGATTGACCTGTGCCAGCTAAGAGGTGACGCCGGAAACGATGACCCAGTTTTTCCATCCAGGGAGGGCGATCCAGGAGGAAATCACCTGCATCGTTCCCAAATTAATCGCATCGTCCTGGCAGCCGCAAAAAGGGCAGGCATCAAGGAAAAGGTATCACCCCACTGGTTGCGTCATGCTCACGCTTCGCATAGTCTCGACCGAGGCGCACCGATTCATTTGGTACAGCAGACATTGGGGCATGAGAGCGTTGCAACTACTTCCAGGTATCTACACGCTAGACCCAATGACAGCAGCAGTCTGTATCTGCCAGGGTAAGAGGTAACTTTCCTTGCATCTTTATCGAAATTCTGAGATATTGAATTGAAAAAATTAATTCAGATAGAAACTTATGGCAACTGAGCAAGAGCTTCAATCTCTTTTTAATACCTTGGATAGCGATCAAGATGGCAAAGTATCGAGTAATGAGCTTTTTTTAAGCCCTGGGTTAAATGCAGTCATTTCAGCAGAAACAGGTACTAGCCCCGCAGAACTGCTAGCGATGTATCGAGATGAAGACGGTAATATTACCTTTGAAGACTTGAAACAAGCTGTTAAGAAAGCAGGGAATTTAGAATAAGTGCGAGCGCCCTTATAGTACCGAAGGTAAGGGGAGGAGGGCTGTCAATGTCCAGTGGCGCGTACTGACAGCTAACTAGATTGAACGCAACCAAGCTAGGCAAGCACTTGACATTATATTGATAATGTCAAGTTTAGGTTTTGGTTGTTGAAACATCGTTGTTGAAGTGCGATCGTTGGCAATATAACATCCCTTTAGCGTTACTCAATCCTTTTAGGGGTTATCTGGATCGCTTGCTGCAATAATAACCGCGAATACATCGTCTTGGTTTCCTTCTTCATGGGTCAGGATTACCAAAAATAAACCCAGTTTTACACCCTTTGTAGATTTCTCAAACCCGCGACTGACAATTTATAGAAAGCCATCATCACCGCTTCTGATGTCAGCTACATTTGATTGGTTGTGCCTTGCTTATTCCTGCACTGGCACCCCTTCGCGTGGCGTTAGGACACCAAGAACAATTGCCACCAAGATTAATGCTGGAACATCGCCTAGGAGATGTCCACGTTCCGCAGAATCAATTACTGCGTGGAATGCCATGATCAGCCCATGAACAACACTCGACCAGACAGTAAACCAGATTAAACTCAGATGTGCTTCGGGTTTTCGAGAAGCCCATAGTAAAAAAACACCGAGCGTCGCATAAATGCCAACGATCATCTGTTCGTATTCATATTGACCGGGTAGCCATGACCAGCCCGATGACCAGATTTTCATCAACGGATAGACAAGGAGAAAAGCAGTTCCAACAACAACAAGGGCGATTTGCAAGTACTGATGCCGCTTATCCATGACTCCAATCTCCGATTATTTTTCAGGGGAGTTTCTACTTCTATAAACTTGTCAGCGTTAGTAGAGGAGCTTCTGCAAATTTTACAAAATTTTATACTTGGATCAGTGATGAGCTTGATGGGTGCGAGTTGTATAGCTGCTACGCAGCTTGAAGGGAACGCTTTTACTCCACATCATCGCGGGAACCATCATCACCGCCTGATTATCATTGAAAAGACCTCTTTTCAAAGGCAATAACTCCTATATGCCTAATGGGGAGATCGCGGGTGGCTTTTCGACTAAACCTAGATCGGAGGGTAGAGCAACGTAAATGAAATGGTCTACCCATTGCTCGTTTTCATAGAGAAAACCGCGACGAATGCATTCCTTCTGCATACCCACACTTTGAGCCAATGCAATTGATGCTTGATTATCCAGATTAATGGCGGCTTCGATGCGATGATAACCCAGTGTTTCAAACCCAGCAATTAATGTAGCTCGAACTGCTTCCCTGCCGAAACCTTGCCTCCAGTGTTGGTTGTGAATTTCGTATCCTAAAATTGCCCATTGATGTTCTTGGCGACGAATTGTTGAGAGATCGATGTTTCCAAGATGCTGCTCGGTTTGACGAGAAAAAATACCAAAGACGAAAACCCGATCGGTCAACGCCTGCTGTTGATGACGCTGACACAAATCTGCAAACCAGTGGCGATCACAGTGATCCAAACTAACCAGCCCATCATCGTATTGATGTTGTTTTGGCAATCGCCCAGAAAAGCCAGCGTACCAAGTCTCATAATCACTGGGTTGCTGGGGACGAAGGATCAGCCGTTCAGTATTAATGGTTAATGCCCTGGAAATTCCACTCATGTCAGATAACAAATTATTTGTCGCTAATAACACATTAGTGTCGTTAATCCAAAAATCTTTCAAAGCTTTTACAATAGGGCTTCTAGACTAAGTAACACTTTGTTTTATTGAAGGGTAATTATCTTTAAAAAGACTAGTTTTTACAGGCAATAACTTCCAGTTCTAGCAGGAGATGACATAATATCCTCTGCCAAAATATTAAGTTCGGCTTGACTTAGACATTTGAGATGCATCTGTTTTAAATCGTTCAATACTACATTCGCCTCAGTACCAAACTTATAGTATTCAGTTAAGCTCCTCAATTGATAATTAAACGACTGGTAGCGATGCTTGAAATATAATTCAATATTGCCCCTGTGTTCCCAAGTCCCCAGTACCTTAAGTTCCACAGTTTTGTAGTGCGAACGCAAATCCCGCCTAATTTCTAGCATTCGTTCTTCAATTGTTCGCTTGGTTACACCAATTTTATATAGGGTTTCACCATCAGCTTTTACTTCTAAATAGTACAAGCGATGCTCTAGAATTCTTTTGAGCTGAGTTTGGTAAAGCCATAAATCAATTGAACGTTCTTTCA